>JAZSHT010000183.1:0-10075 GCA_045533435.1 Eubacteriales bacterium
CTTATTACCTCTGCACTTGCATACAGAGGCGCTATTGATTGCACATCAGAGCTTGAGCCAACATTCCACGAGTTTGGCAAGCGCACGAATGATAGAAGAATAAAAATTGACTATATTTTCACAGACGGAAAATGCGAGGAAGCATATTTAGTTGAGGATGCTCCTGTAAACGGTCAATATTATAGCGATCATTTTGCAATTTGCGCTTACATTGAGCTATAAAAATTACAAATGCAAATCGGCAGATGCTTTAATGCTCTGCCGATTTTCTTGTTTTATATTATATTTGAAAGTTGTATCTTGAAATGTAGTTAATTTTGTGATATGATTACTGTGTATCGACTTTTATCAAGGAACAGAGGAAGAGGAACAAAGATTAGGGAACAACTAACTTTCCCTGTGAGCAAAGCGAACCCCTATTCCCTGTATCCTATCCCCTAAATAAATTTCGGGGAAATTTATTTGCAGAAAGGAGAAAAAACAATGAAGCTTATTATAGCCGAAAAGCCATCCTTGGCAAGGAATATTGTTCAAGGCATTGGCAGGTTGCAAAAGGATGAAATGAAAAAGAAAAACGGCTATTTTGAGGGCGGCGATTATATTGTTACCTGGGCTTTTGGTCATCTTTTCTCTCTTGCTGATATTGAGGATTATTCTCCATCAAGCTCCCCTAAATGGACTATGGACAATCTTCCTTGCTTTCCAGACAGATTTAAGTTTGGACTTAAAAAGGACGCAAGCAAGCAAGTCGATAGCGGTGTTGAAAAGCAATTTAATACAATTAAATATTTATGCAATAGAAATGATGTTGACACCATAGTAAACGCAGGAGACTCTGACCGTGAGGGAGAGATTATTGTGCGCTTATGCGTTGAGCATGCTTTACAGGGTAGTAAATCCTTTGTGCGTCTTTGGTTACCTGACCAGACACCTGAAACTATAAGCACAGGCTTAACCGAAATGAAGGATGAAACGGAATACGACAATCTTGCAAACGAGGGTCTTGCAAGAACTTATATAGACTGGCTATACGGAGTAAATTTAACAAGATTTGCTACTATTAAGACAGGAAAGCTGCTCCGTGTTGGTAGAGTTATTGTGCCTATTGTAAAGGCTATTTACGATAGGGATATGGAAATAAGAAATTTCACTCCGCAAAAATACTATATGATAGCTTCCCATGAGGAAACAAACGGCGAGGCTGTTGAATTAAACTCAAAATTAAGATTTGAACAAAATCAGCTTAGTGAGGCTAACGATGCTTGCGCTAAGTATAACGGTGTTGATGCCATTGTAACATCCGTAAAGACTAAAAAGGATACAATGTATCCGCCTAAGCTATTCTCTTTATCAAAATTGCAGAGCTATCTAGGTAAGAAATATAAAATGTCAATGGATGACTCCTTAAATACCGTACAAAAGCTTTATGAGGATGGATATGTAACATATCCCCGTACTAACTCGGAATATTTAGCCACCGCTGAGCAAGGAAAAATGAAAACGATTATTGCAAATATTGCAAAGATGAATTATCCTGTTGCATTTCGTTTTTCTAAGTCAATTTTTGATGATGCAAAGATTGAGTCTCACTCGGCTTTAACTCCAACATATAAAATTCCCGACCCTAAGAAGCTGACAGAAAAGGAAAGACAGGTTTACACTACGATTTTTAGAAGATTTGTGGCTGTATTCTGCTCCGAGGAATGTAAGGTTGAAAAGAATGAAATAAAAATCAGCGTTGGCGACCTTGAGGAATTTACGCTTAAAGGCACGGTTATTTTGGAAAAGGGCTGGACAAAGTTTGAAGAGCCTAACCAAAAGGACAAGATTTTGCCTAAGCTATCAAAGGGCGATAAGGTAAACACCTTATTTAAGCCTGTTGAAAAAATGACATCTGCGCCTAAGCACTACACCATTGAAACGCTGAATAACTACTTAAAAAATCCTTTTAAAGAGGACAAGGCTCAGGCTGAGGAAAACGATGATGATGATTACAAGGCGATTTTTGAGGGTCTTGAGCTTGGCACTGAGGCTACAAGAACAGGAATTATTGAAAATGCCTGCAAGAGCGAATACATTCAGCTAAAAAAGGATGTTTACCACATTATGCCCGTGGGCGAATACTTAATTGAGTCCCTTTCTCAGCTTGGCATTATTATGGATAAATATAAAACAAGTCAATTAGGTCAATCTCTTAAGAGAGTTTTCCGTGGAGAGGACACCATAAATGACAGCGTTAATCTTGCAAAAAATGAAATACAAGGCGTATTTGATGTGGCTTTAAATGCTGACAATGATACAGGCAACGCGTGGGATGTGATTGGAAAATGTCCTTTATGCGGTGGCGATGTATTTGTTGGCACTAAGGGCTACGGCTGCTCAAACTATAAAAACGGTTGTAAGTTTACCGTTTGGAAGTCCATTGGTGGCAGACCCATTTCCGTAATGCATGCAAAAGCGCTTATGGAAAATGGTAAAACCGATAGAATTTACGGATTCCTCACGAAAAATAAAGATAGATTTTCAGCTATACTTAAGCTTGAGGATGGAAAAAGCGTTTTTGATGACATTGAGTACGAGAATCAGTTTAGCGAAAGCGTAAATCCCATTGGCGAGATTGTTGGAAAATGTCCTAAGTGCGATGGAAATGTAGTTACAACACGCTTTGGCTACGGATGTGATAAGTACAAAAACGGTTGTAAATTTGCAATTAGTGGAAATATTTGTAGTCGCGAGATTACAAAGGAAGAGGTTGCCTCAATCTTAACCAATGGCAAGACAGAAAAATTATCCGGATTTGTATCAAAGGCGGGCAACAATTTTGATGCAATTCTTAAATTAGATGAAAACAAAAATGTTGTGTTTGATTTTGCAAAATAGCAGCAAGCTGCTATTTTGAGATATTAGCCGATAGCGGTTAGCGGTCAGCTAATTTGCTATGTGCCTACTAAAAACCAAATACGGAATAATTCAGTTATCTAACTTACTGACAGCTAACGGCTAACTGCTGACGGCTATTTTAACGACAAAGGAGTTAAAAACCATGGAAAGAGTTTCAAAAACTAACTATTATTTAGATATTGCGCAGACTGTATCACAAAGAAGCACCTGCTTAAGACGCAGATTTGGCGCTATTATTGTGAAAAATGATGTTATTGTATCAACAGGCTACAACGGCGCGCCAAGAGGCAGACAAAACTGCAACGACCTTGGTGTTTGCATGAGAGATAAGCTTGGTATTCCAAGAGGGGAAAGATATGAGCTTTGCCGTAGTATTCACGCTGAGGCTAATGCTATTATTTCCGCATCCCGTGAGCAAATGCTAGGTAGCACACTTTACTTATGCTGCACAGATCCGAAAACAGGGGAAATCGTTGGCGGAATGAACTGCTGTATGATGTGTAAGCGTCAGGTTATTAACGCTGGCATTGCCAAGGTTATTATCAGAAACAACAAGCTTGAATATACAGAGGTGGATGTAAACGATTGGATTGATGATGATGACAGCTTATCGGGAGTTTTTGGCTACTAAAATGTCTGTAACTATTTCAAAAATGGTAAGTGATGATGCATTATCTCTTGCAAAAATCGATGAGGTTGTTTTTGGTGGCAGCTTTAAGGAAGATGATTTTTTAAGCTATATTGATAGCAATATTTATTTTTTCCATGTTGCGAAAATTGGCGAAAAAGCGGTTGGCTATATTGGTTATATGATAATCGCAGGAGAGGCTGACATTATAAATGTCGGTATATTGCCTGAATATCGTGGAAATGGAATTGGCAATATGCTAATGGATGCTATGATAGATGAATGCAAGAAAAATAGCGTTACATGTGTTCATTTAGAGGTAAGAAAATCAAACAGCGTGGCTATTTCCTTATATGAAAAATACGGTTTTATCGCCACAGGGGTGTCAAAAAATCACTATAAGGACCCTACGGAAGACGCTCTTAGAATGAATTTGTGTCTACAATTTTAAATAAATCAGAAAGGATATCTGCTGACGGCTAACGGCTGACAGCTAACCGCTTATGTTTGTATTATCTTTTGAATCCTCATGTGATGAAACTGCTTGCGCCGTTTTGGAAATGACAGAGGATAAACGAATTATAAAATCGAATATTATTGCCTCTCAGGTTGATATTCACGCGCTATACGGCGGTGTTGTGCCTGAGATTGCAAGCAGGGCCCATGTTGAAGCAATTTCAAATATAACATATGAGGCACTTGACAAGGCGGGAGTTTCCTTAGATGATATTGGCGCAATTTGCGTAACTAACGGTCCCGGTCTTATTGGTGCGCTTTTGGTGGCTGTGAATTTTGCAAAGTCCTTGGCTTATGCAAATAACATTCCACTTGTGCCTGTAAATCATATCAAGGGACATGTGGCTGCAAACTACTTAACATATCAGGATTTAAAGCCACCATTTTTAGCTCTTGTTGTGTCGGGAGGACACACATCATTTTTTGATGTAAAGTCATACACAGAGTATGAGGAAATCGCATCAACAAGAGATGATGCGGCGGGAGAGTCCTTTGACAAGGTGGGCAGAGTTATGGGTCTTCCCTATCCGGGGGGACATGCTATGGATGTTTTAGCCACACAGGGCGACGGATTATCTATTAAATTTCCTTCCCCTGCAATCAACGGCGAGACTCTTGATTTTTCATTTAGCGGTCTTAAAACTGCTGTTATCAACTACTTAAACACTAAAAATCAAAAAGGCGAGGAAATTAACAGAGCCAATGTTGCCGCTTCATTTACCTATACGGTTGTTGAGGCAATAAAATCTAAGGTTGAATTAGCCTTTAAGAAAACAGGATACAAAAATATTGTTTTAGCCGGTGGTGTTAGTGCAAACACGCACATTCGCGCAGGAATAAGCGAGGTTTGCAAGAAATTTAATGCTGACTTTTACGCTCCTGAGCTATCATTATGCGGAGATAATGCTGCTATGATTGGCGCTCAGGGATATTATGAATTTTTAAATGGTGTTATTGCAGACGAGAGTCTAAATGCATATCCATCATAATGCACCTTCGGTGATTACATACAGCCTAAAGGCTGATTACATACCACCTTTGGTGGATTACATACAATTTCTGCGAAATTGATTAAGAGGAGAAATATGAAATTAGAAATTAAATATACGGGAAGTATATTAAATTTGCCATCCCGTGTGGCTGATTTAGCACCTACTGTAAGTAAAGAGGACTTACAGGTTATTATTTCCCTATTTGGATATATGGAATATTTCAGTAATTTTGAAAATGCTATTCCCCAGCTTGCCGAAAAGCTTACTGTTAGCTGTGAGGATGTAAAATCTTCATTACAGTTTTGGGCTAAGGCGGGAGTATTAGCCATTGACGGAATTAGTGATTTTGAAAGCAAAATGGTAACGGAGACATCACAAAACGGTGTTCCCTCTTACACG
Organism: Eubacteriales bacterium; assembly: GCA_045533435.1. Classification (GTDB taxonomy): domain Bacteria; phylum Bacillota; class Clostridia; order Oscillospirales; family CAG-272; genus RGIG2000. The sequence goes on from JAZSHT010000183.1 coordinate 5,437, forward strand.
GGAAATCAAATTCAAGCCTATATTGAAAAGAACAAGAAAATGGGCGAGCTTTTTGAGGAATGTCAAAGCGTCCTTGGAAAGACATTTAATAAGCACGATTATGATAATGTTATATATTTAAAGGAAACATACAAGTTTAGTAGCGCATATATGCTTTTGCTTCTTGCCCATTGTGTTGACATTGGAAAACCAAATTGGGCTTATATAAGAAAGCTTGCAAGCGAATTTTACGATAACGGAATTTCTACATATAACAAATTAGAAAAGCATTTTGCTGACAGAAAGAACGAAAAAACACTTGAATATAAAATAAGAAATCTTTTCGGCATTGGAGAAAGAGAATTTATTAAAACGGAAAGAACTGTTTTTGAAAAATGGATTGGTTTGGGGCTTGATTTTGAGCTTATTAAGCTTGCATACGAAATTACCGTTGAAAAAACGCAAAAATCCTCTCCAAGATATGCAGATAAGATTATTGATAATTGGCTATCAAACGGAATTAAGACCGTAGAGGACGCAGAAAATGCACAATCTCAATATAAATCCAAGCAACAAGCAGAGACATTTGATGCTGATGATTTCTTTGAGGCGGCATTAAAGCGTTCATACGAGGACAAGGGGGATGAGTAATGGCTTATTCTAAAAAGAATGTGGCATCTGTTTTTGAGCAGTTCGAAGCAATACGCAAGGAAAATGAAATCAACTGTAATGACAGGCTTTTTGAGGTATATGGAAAATGCCCTGAAATTAAGGAAATTGACAAGGAGCTATCCCGTGTAGGTCTTAATATTTTCGGTGCTACCATGGAAGGCAAGGAAGGACTTGAAGCGCGTTTAAAGGAGCTACAAGACAGAAACGAAAGCTTGCAAGCCCGCAGAATTGAGCTTCTTTCTGATATGGGATACAGCGCTGACTATACCGATATGAAATATAACTGTCCTTTATGTCAGGACACAGGATATCAAGGCGTTAAAATGTGTCAATGCTTAAAAGCTGCTCTTACCTTAAAGGGATATGAAAGCTCAGGAATTAAAAATCTTTTATCCACACAGAGCTTTGAAAGCTTTTCCTTTGATGTTTACCCTGCACAGTGTCAGGATATTATGAAGCGTAACTTTAACAAGCTACATAAATTTGCAGAAAACTTTAAGACACAAAAGGAATTTTTCTTGCTTGTTGGCGGTACAGGCTTAGGAAAGACACATCTTTCAACCTCTGTTGCTAAGTATTTAATTGAAAACGGCTACGATGTAGTTTATGAAATTGCGCAAAATATCTTCTCTGATTTTGACACAGACAGATTTAGAGACAGATTTAGCGACACTGAGCTATTGTCAGAAAGATATTTCGACTGTGATTTACTTATTATTGATGATTTAGGCACGGAAATCGTAACCAATAACACAGTTTCCTACCTATATAATATAATCAATACAAGAATTAACAAAAAGCTACCTATCATTATTAGTACAAATTTAAGTGCTAAGGAAATTAAATCAATGTATCACGAAAGAATTACAAGCCGACTCTTTGGCGAGTTTACTATTGTGAAATTTGAGGGAACTGATGTTCGTAAAAAGAAAATAGGCGGATAAAAAACAGAAAAAGAGAGAGCTTTTCGGCTATAAACCGATTTGCTCTCTCTTCTGTCATTTTAAGAATCTGCTATTATAAAATTTTCACAGCTCATTCATAGTAAATCTTTATTTCATCATTGCCTAGAAATTCATAATTCAAATCAATGTATCCATCATATCTTGCTGTGCGAAGGATGTTATTATCACTGTCTATTATATATCCAACAAGTCTTATTTCAAATGAATTATTTTTTGTATCAAAAACATCCTTAGGTATTGTTATTTTTTCACTGCCGTTATAATTTATGCTATAATTCATACCTTTTTTACGACGGATTCTATCAGATGTATATCCATATTTTTCAGCTGATGCTTCTTCTTCACTTATTTCCTTGATATAATACCAGCCGTCTATATTTCTGTAGTCATCTATATCCTCTGCTGACAAAAAATTAGCTGATTCCGCCCGGCGCGCATAAATAACAAAAACAAGATTTAAATATCCAGCCCCTAAGCCGTGCTGACCTTTAAGGCTTTCATTATTATTTATATCATATAATCCACAGTAAAAATCAAATGTAACATTGTCCGTTGTAAATTTATCCGTATCGGCTTTTATGCCTATCATAGGCGCAAAGCCTGAATATATACTGAAAAATGTCCCTGCCTGATAGGTTTTATTTCCGCATCCCGTCAGGCTGAAAATCAGACATAGAATAATCGCTGTTAAGACAAGAATATATCTCTTTCTCATATCAGTTCCTCTCTTTCTGTCTTTATAAGGGGCTTATATCCGACCGTTCAAATGCGATTCTCACACTTTTGTCAAAGTGTAAATTCTTCGATAGCCCCCCCGTTGAAGCGCCGCTTGTTTATTATAATGTTTATTTTATGTTGCTTCTCTGCTTACTGATAAAACCAAATCATTTCTAGTAGTAAATCTTTATTTCATCTTTGCTTAGAAATTCATATTTTAAAGTAATGCTTGCTACATTATCTACTATTATATATGTATTGTTTTCTTGGTCCTTCATAAATACCATCAACCTTATTTCAAATCTGTCATTTTGTGAAAAAAATACAGTTTCAGGTATTGTTATACTTTCAATGCTATTATAAATAACGCCGTCTTCCGGATAAGAGGTATATTCGTATTTTTCACTGAATGCTTCTTTTTCGCTTATTTCTTTGATTAAATAGTAGCCGCTTATATTTTTATAATCATCTACTGTACCAAATGGTTCATTAGCTCCTTGCTTACGAGCATATATCGCAAAAACAAGCTCGTATTCTCCCCAAGCATTATATTGACTTCTGGGATCTGATTTCTTTCCGGAATTGTGTATGTCTGCATTATATATGCCGCAGTATAAATCAAAGGTAACATTATCCTTTGCGAATGTATTGGTATCGGCTTTTATACCTATTCTTGGACCTTCTCTAAATAAATCTCTGTGGGAAAATTCTCCTGCCTGATAGGTCTTTTCGCATCCCGTTAAGCTAAAAATCAGGCATAGAATAATCGCTGTTAAGACAAGAATATATTTCTTTCTCATATCGGTTCCTCTCTTTCTTGGATTTTTGAAATTGCTTCAATATAAACCATCGGTATCACCTCTTAAAAACAAAAATAGTGCGCAAGAATATCAGTACATTGTATGCACTCTTACGCACTATTGATTTATAAATTATTTGTCATTTCTCAAAGTGTACCGCCAAACCAAAAGAGCTTTAGTACATTTCAGGCTTTGATTTCTAATTTTATTGTAGCATAGCAATACGCATATGTCAATGCATATTTGCGCTTACATATTTTTTACAAAAATTTTCAAAAAAACTCTTGACAAAGCGTTTTTTATGTGTTATAATCTCTACGCTAATCCAAAGACAGTAGGTCTCAGTAATTGCGAAAGCTCCCTACCGAGGAAAAGATTTTATATTTTAATATGATAATTAATCTTTTTTCGGTATGGTATATTTATGCTACTTACGAAAAAAGATTTTTCTTTTTGTCCTTACTGTCGGAAATATAATAGGAGGATATACTATGCCAAGTAATTCAATTCTTGAACAAAAGAAAGCCGTTGTTGCTGATTTAGTTGAAAAAATTAAGAAGGCTCAATCAGGCGTTTTAGTTCAATACCAAGGTATCACTGTTGACAATGATACAAAAATGCGTGCTGATTTCCGTAAAGCAGGTATCGACTATATGGTAATTAAAAATACTCTTATCGGTCGTGCTTGTGATGAAGTAGGCTACGGTGCAATCAAGGAACAATTAAACGGTATGAGCGCTATCGCACTTTCATACGATGATCCTGTTGCTCCTGCTAAGATCGCTAAGGAATATGCAGACAAGGTTGCTACATTTGAAATCAAGGGTGGCTTCATTGACAACGCTGTATGCGACGCTGCAACAGTAAACGCACTTGCAGACATTCCATCAAAGGAAATTCTTCTTGCAAGATTTTTGGGAAGCATTCAAGGTCCTATTTCAGGCTTTGCTCGTGCCATCCAAGCAGTTATCGACTCAAAGGGCGAGGCTACTGCAGAATAAGGCTTGCATTTGCCTGAAAAATGTAAAAAATAATTTAATTAATTTTTATTTAAAATACGGAGGATTTAAATCATGGCTAACGAAAAGATTACAAATATCGTAGAAGAAATCAAAACATTAACTATTCTTGAACTCGCTGACTTAGTAAAGGCAGTTGAAGAGGAATTCGGCGTATCTGCTGCTCCTGTTGCAGTTGCTGGTGCTGCTGTTGCTGCTGCTCCTGTTGAAGAGAAGACAGAGTTCGACGTAATTCTTAAGGCTGCTGGCGCAAGCAAGCTCAACGTTATCAAGGTTGTTCGTGAGCTCACAGGTCTTGGACATAAGGAAGCTAAGGAACTCGTTGAGAGCGCACCAAAGACAATCAAGGAAGCAGTTTCTAAGGAAACAGCTGAAGACATCGCTAAGCAACTTAAGGATGCTGGCGCTGAAGTTGAAGTTAAATAATTTAACTTGGCATATTAGCAATAAAAAGACAGTCCACATGGACTGTCTTTTTATTGCTAAT
>JAZSHT010000045.1:0-18853 GCA_045533435.1 Eubacteriales bacterium
ATCAATCGGTCTTATCGGACACAACGGCGCAGGTAAGAGCACACTCTTAAAAATTTTAACAGGCATTATGCGCCCAACTGAGGGAAGCGTAATGGTTAAGGGAAAGGTTGCCCCCCTTCTTAACCTCGGTGCAGGCTTTGACAATGAAGCAAGCGCAAGAGAAAATGTATATCTTAACGGTGCAATTTTAGGCTATTCCAAAAGAGAAATTGAGCATAAGTATAAGGAAATCGTTGATTTTGCCGAGCTTCATGACTATATGAATATGCCTCTTAAAAACTTCTCATCGGGCATGGTAGCGCGCCTTGGCTTTGCTATCGCAATCGATGTAAACCCCGATATACTTTTAGTTGATGAAATTTTATCAGTAGGCGACGAAAACTTCCGTAAGAAGTGCGCTGAAAAAATTGATGAGCTTCGTAATAAGGGCGTTACCTTTGTTATTGTATCTCACAATATGTCTCAAATTAAAAACCTCTGTCAGAAGGCGGTATGGATTGAGGATTCACATATGCGCGCTTACGGAGACTCAAAAGAGGTTTGCGACAAATATATTGAATATTGCAATTCACTTAAAAAACACTAATCCTCGGATTAGTGTTTTATTGCTTTTATTAGAAAGGAGTAGAAAATGGGACAAAAAAATAGAAATGTGCTTTTATGGATAAGCTTTTTTATGGATTTATGTATCAATTTAGCAACGCTTTATTTTGTTTATATATACCTCAATCCCCTTATCAATGCTCCATTTGGCAAAAGAGCAATGCTTATTGCACTAATTGTTACTGCCGTAACATCCTTGATATATCTTATGCTTAATGTCTATACGCTTAAGCGCGAAGAGCATCTACACAAGGCACTATTAAAGACAATGATTGCTCATGTAGCTGCATATATCATAGCAACTATGTTTATTATGATTTTCTCTCCAGAAAAAATGAAATTCTTTATCTTTGCATCTGTTTGCTACGGTGCATCTCTTGTCCTTATCCTAATTAAAAGAACAATAACAACAAAGCTTACTCACAAAATAAGATCATCTGCTAAAAATCAAAGAAAAATTATAGTAGTAGGTAGTAGCCATAGCGGAAGAAAGTTTGCAAGACAAATTGAGGAAAACGCGTATTTAGGCTACCATGTTATTGGCTGCATTACAGACAAGGATGAAAAAAAGCTTGAAATTTTAGGCAAAATTTCTGAGCTTGATGATGTAATAAAAAGAGAAAACCCATATGAGGTAGCAATTGCCTTAGAAAACGAGGAGCAAATAGAAATCAAGGATATTATAAATATTTGCGATAGACACGGTGTGCGCACACTTATCATCCCAATTACATATAGATACTTTAAATCTAAATGCCAAATTGATATGATAGGCGACCTTCCTGTTATCAACACAAGAGCAATTCCGCTTGATAACATAGCAAATGCATTTTTAAAGCGCACAATGGATATTATAGTATCACTTATTATGATAATATTGTCCTCGCCAATTATGCTTTTTGCAGCTATTGGTGTTAAGCTCTCATCCCCAGGAAGAATAATTTTTAAGCAAAAAAGAGTAGGTAGAAATAATAAAACCTTCACAATGTATAAATTCCGTTCTATGAAGGAAAATGAGCAATCCAATGATGCTTGGACTACCGATTATGACCCGAGAAAAACACGCTTCGGCACATTCCTTCGCAAAACAGGAATTGATGAGCTTCCACAGCTATTTAATGTGCTTTTTGGCTCAATGTCAATTATCGGTCCACGCCCCGAGCTACCTAAATTTGTTGAGGAGTATTCAAAAACAATTCCTCTTTATATGGTTAAGCATCAGGTTAAGCCAGGTATTACAGGACTTGCTCAAATTTACGGCTTTAGAGGCGACACCTCGATTGAGGGAAGAATTGAAATGGATATTAAGTACATAGAAAGCTGGTCTATCTTTAGTGATTTAAAAATTTTATTTTTAACACCATTTAAAATGTTCAACAGAAACGAAAAATATGTAAAATGAAAATTCTTATTGCCGCGTCAAATATGGCGCATATAAAAAACTTCCATATTCCTTATATTGAGAAATTCAAGGAAATGGGAAACGAGGTATTTGTCCTTGCAAGTGGAGAGGGAGCAGATTTTAATGTCCCTTTCAAAAAAAGCGTATTTTCACTAAAAAATATTTTCTTAATCCCTAAAATAAGAAAAATTTTAAAAAGGGAAAAATTTGATGTAGTATATCTTCACACAACACTTTGCGCGTTTTTTGTCCGCCTTGCTATGAAGGGACTAAAAAATCGCCCATATATCATAAATACAGTTCACGGTTATCTTTTTTCAAAGGATACCTCAAAAGTGAAAAACAAAATCTATCTTTTTTGCGAAAAAATCCTTAAAAATCAAACCAACGATATTGTTGTAATGAATAATGAGGATTATGAAATTGCTACTAAAAACAATTTATGCTTAAATAAAATTCATTTTTGTAACGGTATGGGCGTAAAATTTAATGACCTACCAAAAATAGAAAAGCAATCAACTGAAAAAACAAGATTAGTTTTTGTTGGCGAAATTTCAAAACGCAAAAATCAAGCATTTTTAGTAAAAGCATTAAAGCATATGCCTAATTGCACATTAACTCTTGTAGGCGACGGAGCTGAAAGAAAAAGCATAGAAAAGCTTATAAAAAAGCTATCCTTAGAAAACCGTGTTACAATAACAGGCTTCACAAAGGATGTTTATAAATATCTATTAAATAGCGACATTTATGTGTGCGCATCTCAAATTGAAGGACTACCATTTAATATAATGGAAGCTATGTATGCAAAAATGGTAATTGTTGCAACCAATATTAAGGGACACAGGGAATTATTACCAAGCACTCAGCTTTACGATTATAATAATATGGAGCAATTTGTCAGCCTTGTAAATGCTACTCAAAAGGAAAACATTGAGTACAATTTAGAAAAATATAATCTTGAAAATGTATTAGAGCATAACATTAAAATATATACCGATTTTTTAAATTCTAACGAAAATGCAAAATAAAGGTCCTTATTTTGCAAAAAATGCAAAATAAACATGCTTATTTTGCACTTTTTGCTATTTATTTTCATAAAAAACTGTGATATAATTATTACACAAAAGCAAATCAAACATTTGACTAACAAAAAAAGGAGGGCGTTTAATATGGCTTTGGTTTGGTTATCTCTGGCAATAGCATTAGTAGTTGTTGAAATGTCAACCTCACAGCTTGTGTCAATTTGGTTAGCATTAGCAGCCGCTATAACTGCTATACTTACTGCAATATTTGAAAGCTTTGGCGGAAGCCTACCACTTGTGTGGCAAATTATAGTGTTTGTGTTTTCATCTGCAACACTACTTGCATTAACAAGAAAATTTGTTAAAAGATTCTTAAAGAGAAACAAAAAGCAAGAAACTAATCTTGAATTAAATTTAAATAAGATTGCAGTTGTAACTGAGAAAATTGACAACACACAGGGCAAGGGCGCAATTAAAATTAACGGTTTAATTTGGGCTGCAAGAAGCCTTGATGATTCCGTTATTGATGCGGATGAGCTTGTTGTTTTCAAGGAAATTAGAGGCAACACTGCATATGTAGAAAGAAATTAAAAAATTAACATAAAAGGAGAAAAAATTATGTGGTTATTATGGGTAATTTTAGCATTAGTAGGCTTAATTGTGCTTATACTTATTGCTAACATCAAAATCGTTCCTCAATCAAAAGCGTATGTAGTTGAAAGACTTGGCGCGTATAAGGAAACATGGCAAACAGGCTTGCATGTTTTAATTCCTATCTTTGATAGAATTGCAAAGCAAGTGTCTTTAAAGGAGCAGGTAGCAGACTTCCCACCTCAACCGGTTATTACAAAGGATAATGTTACTATGCAAATCGACACAGTTGTGTTCTTCCAAATTACAGACCCTAAGCTTTATGCTTATGGTGTTGAGCATCCAATCGCAGCTATTGAAAATCTTACAGCTACAACTCTTCGTAACATCATCGGTGAATTAGAGCTTGATAACACTCTTACATCAAGAGATACAATCAATGCAAAAATTCGTTCAATCCTTGATGAAGCAACAGACCCATGGGGCATTAAGATTAACCGTGTAGAGCTTAAGAACATTAAGCCACCTGCAGAAATTCAAGATGCAATGGAAAAGCAAATGAAGGCGGAAAGACAAAGAAGAGAAGCAATCCTTCGTGCAGAGGGCGAAAAGGCAAGTAGCATTCTTGTTGCTCAAGGTAAGAAGGAAAGCCAAATTCTTGAAGCAGAGGCGGAAAAGCAATCTGCAATCCTTCGTGCAGAGGCTGAAAAGGAAGCAAGAATTAAGAAGGCAGAGGCTGAAGCAGAAGCAATTCTTAAAATTAACCAAGCCCAAGCTGAGTCAATCAGACTTATTAACGAGGCTAACCCTGAAGAAGCATATATTATGCTTAAGAAGCTTGAATCCTTCGAGAAGGTAGCCGATGGCAATGCAACAAAGGTTATCATCCCAAGCGACCTTCAAGGCGTGGTAGGACTTGTAAACGCAGTAGCCGAATCAACAAAAATTGACAAGAAATAAACCAAACTCAAAAAAGCTCTTGATTTTTCAAGAGCTTTTTTTATCAATCACATTCAATAGCATGATGTGCTTGTATAAAAAAGACTTGCTTGGCAATGTTATCGAGATACTTGACACAAACGGAAATACTATGGTAAAATATACGTACGATGCTTGGGGTAATCACACCGTAGCAGATTATACCGACTTTAATTTAGGTAATATCAATTCATTTAGATATAGGAGTAGTTTAAAATATGAAAAAATATCCTTTTAATCCAACTGGAAAATTTGGGATGATAGCGGCTACAATTGTTATATTTTTTATGACAGCGGGAACTGTTGTTTTTGGATATATACAAACTCCGGAGCTTTTTCTCGGTAGCTCAGCTTTTGGAATGATATTTGCTACTTGTTCAATTCCGGGTGTGCTTCTTTTGGTGTTATTTATCGATTATTTAATTAAAGACTCGGGTTACTTTTACATAAAGAATGACGATTTGATTTTAGTGAAGCGAAGACGTGAACTGATATTAAAAATTGAAGATATAGATATAATAAAATTGAAATATCAGGAGAGATATAAAATCCGCCGTGGAAGCAGGGGACTAAAAGGAAATGATATACAATTTTTAATAAAAATGAAAGATGAAAAAAATACATTGCCATTTTTTATAACTAATAGTATGTTATATAAAATTCTTGAACCTTACAATGTCCGCTTTAGACCAAAGGAATTTATTGAAGAAATAGAAAGAGATTTAAATGAGCATCAAGGTGTGATTACGTGGAGGTAAGCCAGGGACGGTTCTATGGCTCAGGCGCAAGCGTGTATGTGAACCAACTCTATCATCAATCCACTAAGGATAACTAAAAAATAGTATAGTAAAAAGCGAAGCTTGACAAATTCTCAAGCTTCGCTTTTATATTACACTATTTTAGCATAAATATAATCCCCATCAGCTGTGAAGGGCTTAACGGTAACAAACTCGTTACTGATTTTTTTATCACTTAAAATTCTTACCTCTAAGAAGTTATCAGTATGACCGGTAACAAACTCTCCATCAAAGGTCTCGCATAATACCTCAAGCTCCTTGCCACTATCAACAACATTATTAAGTATATCACGCCTAATATCTCTTTGTTGCTCACTAAGCATATGAAGTCGTTCCTTCTTTACACATTCATCAACCTGACCACTCATAGTAGCGGCAACTGTGCCCTCACGCTTTGAATATGGGAAAATATGAATATGTAAAAATCTCTCTAAGCGGAAAAATTCAAGGGTGTCCTCAAAATCGCCATCTGTTTCTTGGGGAAATCCTGTTATAATATCTGCAGAAAGCATAGCATCAGGAATTTTCTCCTTCAAGTAACGAATGTTCCTTCTCGCCATTTCAATGTTATATTTTCGTTTCATTAAATTTAAAACCTTAGTAGAGCCACTTTGCATTGAAATGTGGAAATGATGCATAACCTTATCTAAATTACATACCTTGTCAACAAATTCTGCTGTTATAGCAGCAGGGTCAAGTGAGCCTAGTCTAATACGGCGAAGTCCCTCAATTTTGTTAATTTCAGTTAGTAAATCCCCAAGCCCATAGATGTTTTTAAAATCTCTACCGTATGCAGCAGTTTCAATTCCTGTTAAAACAACCTCATAGCATCCCTCACTAACGATATTTTTAACCTCATTTATAATATTTTCAGGAGAGTTAGAGCGCACATTTCCTCTTGCATAAGGAATAATACAATAAGCACATTTTGATTCGCATCCATCTTGTATTTTAATAAACGCCCTTGTTCTTGTAAGTGGCGCTCCCACATGCATTACATCAAATTTACAGTCAAAAATATCAGGCACATACATAGAAGGCGCGCTTTTTTCTTTATAAAGCTCAAGCGCTTTTTTTGCAATCATTGACTTTGCATTGTTGCCGCAAACAAAATCAACACCCTCAATATTTAATGCTTTTTCGGGATTGATTTGAGAAAAACAACCGGTAACAATAATTACAGCATCTTTGTTTTTAGCCACACATCGCCTAATTAATTGCTTTGACTTTCTATCGCTCTCGCTTGTAACAGAGCAAGTGTTGATAATATAAATATCACAAATCTCATTGCCAGAGCAAATTTCAACGCCATTTTTTGAAAGCTCTTGCATAATAACATCACTTTCATATTGGTTAACTCGGCAACCAAGTGTAATTATTGCAGCCTTAATTTTATCCATATCAGCACTCCTCTTTCGTAGTTTTCAATATTCTATCATATTTTTTTCAATATGTAAATGAAAATATTAAATTATGCTTGAAAAAATCATATAAAAACCTTATAATATAAATGAAATTTTAAAAAGGAACATAAAATGAGAGAATTTAAAATAAACAAAAACGATGCAGGACAACGCCTTGACAAGTTTATCCTAAAAGCAGTCAAGGGAATGCCTATGTCACTTATGTATAAAGCCATAAGAACTAAAAAAATCAAGGTCAATCGCAAAAGAGCAGAGCAAAAGCAAATGCTCATAGAAGGAGACATCGTACAAATGTTTTTAAGCGAGGACTTGTTTTCAAACAAAATTACCGATAATGAGCTTCTTACAATCAAGCCTCAGCTTGATATTGTATATGAGGATGAAAATATTCTTATTTGCAATAAAGCCCCCGGTATTTTAGTGCATAGCGGTGACGGAGACGGTAAAACAAGCGGAGACGGAGACACAGGAGATAGAAACACTCTTATCTACCACATCCAAGCATATTTAGCCCAAAAGGGCGAATACAATCCAAGCGAGGAAAACTCATTTGCCCCCGCCCTGTGTAATAGAATTGACAGAAATACAGGAGGAATGGTTATCTCAGCAAAGAATGCCGAAGCGCTAAGAGACATCAACGAAAGAATTAAAAATAACGAAATTACAAAGAAGTATTTATGCGCCATTCATGGCAAATTACCTAAAAAAACAGACACTCTAACGGACTTTTTAATAAAAGACAGTAAAACCAACACCGTAAGAGTAATGAAAAATCAAATTAAAGGCGCAAAAGAAATTATTACAAAATATTCCTTTGTTGACTACAACCAACAAAAAAATATAACTCTTGCAGAAATTGAGCTTGTAACAGGCAGAACACACCAAATAAGAGCACATATGTCATCAATTGGCAATCCACTTTTAGGTGATGGTAAATACGGCAAAATTGAGCTTGATAAAAAATTTGGCTATAAGCACCAAGCACTCTACTCCTACAAGCTAACATTTGCACCAAAAAATGATGCTTTATCTTATCTTGGTGGCAAAACTATTACTGTAAACCAAAATAGCGTGTATTTTTTAAGAGAGTTCCAAACTGAATATATCAAAAAATTATTTGTTCAAAAGTGAAATTTTTGTATTAAAACTGTTGACAAACAATAATTTATGTTATATAATAAAATAAATATGATAGGTATTCTACGAAACTAAGGAGGACTCATTATGAGTAAAAGAATAGACTACAATAACGATAATAACATTGCTCCTGCTGATCGCGCTGTAATTGTGCCAAATGCTGCACCAAACTCCGCGCCTGCTGCAGCAAAATCATCTAAAATGACAAAGGGAGCAAAGACTTTAGCTATAATTCTCATTGTTGTTGCTGTTTGTGCAATTGCAATTTTAGCATTAAGCCTTATTGTTAATAGCTTTGTGTCCAAAATTAACACACCACACTATGAAGATGCAGTAATTGAGATCGCACCTGAGGTTACTAATGGTGGTATTTACGCACCCGGGTTTATTGCAGGCGCAAAGTATAAAATAGCTGCTTATGATGCACTTGTAAATTATGCTGAAGCATCACATAGTATTAAATCTGACGAAAAGATTTACAACTTTGCAGTTTATGGTATTAATACTTTTGAAAGCAGCGAAGAGGGTCGTGCAACATTCATTATGATTGCATCATTCAATTCGGAAACAAAGAAGGTTACATTTGCTTCATTTGAGGAACAAATCCTTGTTTATATTCCAATGGTAGGCGTTGGTGAGCTTCGTGATGCTTATGAGTGGGGTGGCTCTGCACTTCTTACAAAGACAATCAAGTACAACTTTGGTGTTGATATCAATGGATATATTGAGCTTGATATGACAATGGCTGCTAAGCTTATTGATGGCATCGGCGGCGCTGAGGTGTCAAATGTAACTGCAACAGATATTGCTAAGGCAATTGACAGCTACAATGAAAAATTCAACATTAATGTTACTTATCCAGATGTTTCAAACGGCAAGGCTACTTTAAATGGCTTACAAGCAATTGCTTATTTAAGAAGTGGCATTAATGGTTCATCTGCTGTTTTAACAGCTATGGGCAAGGCTATTTTCAGTAATGGCTTAAAAGGCATGATTAATAGCTTTAATGTTATTTGCGATGGTACACAAACATCATTGCTAAAGGACGATCTTATCGCACTTGCTGAAATGTCCGTATTAATGCTTAAAAATGCAGAAACTTCAACAATTCACGTTGGTGGAGACAAGACACAATTCTATGTATCCGGTCATGGCTTCTCATTCTATATGAATGATGCAACTGCAGAAAGAACAGCTCTTGTAAATGCACTTTACGGCGCACCTGCTGCAGAATAATAAACAAAAAACAAACGCTATTTCAAATAGAATAGCGTTTGTTTTTTAAATAAAGGTATAATATGAATATTCAAAGCACTAAAAATTTTTTAAAACACAATATAGAAATAAAAGCGTACGATACTGTATCCTCAACAAACATAGTAGCAAAAGAGCTTGCTCAAAACGGTGCTAGGGAATTCACTACCGTAATAGCTAAAAGTCAAACAAACGGCAAGGGAAGACTAGGCAGAAGCTTTATTTCAAATAGCGAAAACGGTCTTTATATGAGTATGATTTTAAGACCTAATTCTTCAGCTGACAGTTGTGTTCACATAACTGCACTTTCTGCCGTAGCTGTGCTAGAAGCAATTAAGGAAACAAGCAATATATCTCCTTCAATCAAATGGATAAACGATATATATATAAATGAAAAAAAGGTGTGCGGAATTCTTGCTGAAGCATCCTTTGATAATTCAAAATTGAACTATGTTATCGTAGGAATAGGCGTAAATATATTACCGCCTAAAAATGGCTTTGATGACTCGATTAAGGATATTGCCACATCAATATATGAAAACGAAGCACCATCAAGCTATAAAGAGCTTTTATGCGCTAAAATTATTGATAAGCTGATTTTTTATTACCAAAATATTGAAAGCAAATCCTATATGAGAGTGTATAAAGAAAACTCAAATATAATAGGAAAAAGCGTTGATGTTTACAGAGGAAATGACATTATTAAAGGAATCGCAATAGATATAAATGAAAAAGCCGAGCTTGTGGTAAAAACGGAAAATGGCGACATATGTGTCTTTAATTCTGGGGAAGCAAGAGTAAGAAAGCAAGGAGATACCTTGAATGAAAAATAATACAAGGCCATATGTTAAGAAAATTACATATATCGCTTTTTTCGTAGCAATTATATCTATTTTAGCTCAAATATCCATTCCTGTATCCGTAGTTCCAATTACGCTGCAAGTGTTTGCTATATCTCTGTGTGGCTTTGTTTTAGACAAAAAAAGCGCACTTATAACAGTATTTGTTTATCTATGCTTAGGCGCATTTGGCGCTCCTGTATTCGCATCATTTAATGGCGGTTTTCACATGCTATTAAGCTACACAGGTGGCTTCTTATGGGGATTTATTCCATTTATGCTTTTATGCTCCTTAAGTAAAAGCAGAAAAGCAATTTTGCTAGGAATAATAGGTCTTTTTATTTGCCATATTTTGGGTGTAATCCAATACTCACTCGCTTCAAAAACAAGCATTTGGCTATCATTCGTTGTCGCTTCACTTCCACACATTATAAAGGATGTGATTTTAGTAATTCTTGCTTATTTTGTGGCGGAGCGTATCAATAAAATAATGAAAAAGCACTTATAAATTGCAATGAAAATGCAAATATATAAGTGCTAATTTTTATTCATTTACGCTATTCCAATTTATTGTTGTAATTCCATTATTCTTCAAAAACTCATTTGCTTTTGAAAAGGGCTTAGAGCCAAAAAATCCATTGTATGCAGATAGCGGAGACGGATGCGCAGATTCAATAATTAAATGCTTACTGTTTGTAATATATTTCTTTTTGCTTCTTGCATTACCACCCCACAAAATAAATACTATGGGGCTATTTGACATATTAAGCTTTTTTATTATTTCATCGGTAAAAATTGCCCACCCAATATCCTTGTGGCTGTTAGCCTGTCCCTCACGCACAGTAAGAGTGGCATTTAAAAGCAAAACCCCTTGCTTAGCCCATGATGTAAGCTCTCCGTGATTAGGAATATCCATTCCTATATCAGTATGTAATTCCTTATAAATGTTCACAAGAGATGGTGGGATTTTTACACCTTTCTTAACAGAAAATGAAAGACCGTGTGCCTGCCCGATTTCATGGTAAGGATCTTGCCCTAAAATGACGACCCTAGTATCGCTAAATGCTGTGTATTTTAAAGCATTGAATATATCATACATTGAAGGAAAAATCGTTCTTTGTGAATACTCGCTCTTTAAAAACTCCCTTATTTTAATGTAGTATTCTTTTTTAAATTCTTCCTCTAAAATTTCATCCCAGTCATTACCTAAAGCAATCATATGTAAAACCTCGCATATTACTTTATTATATGTTACCATTTTATTGTTTTTTTGTCAATAAATTTCTCAAGTTGCTTGAAATATATATCATTATATGATATACTAATAAAAAATTCTTTTGGTTATGAAAGGAAATAAAGATGATTAAAGTAACAGTATGGAATGAATATTGCCACGAGCAAGAGAGCGAGGTAATAAGAAAGGTATATCCAAAGGGAATTCATGGTGCAATCGCTGAATTCCTCGGCACAAATGAGGATATTGAGGTTACAACAGTAACTCTTTATGATGAAAACAATCAATTAGTTCCAAATGCAGGTATTACTGATGAGCTTCTTGCTAACACCGATGTTATGCTTTGGTGGGGACATGTAAGACACGGCGAGGTTCCTGATGAAATTGCTATCAAGGTTAAGGAAGCAGTTTTAGGCGGTATGGGTATGATTTTCTTACACTCCGCACATCACTCAAAGGTATTTAAGCTCTTAATGGGTACAACCTGTAACCTTGGCTGGAGAGAAAGCGATGATAAGGAAAGACTTTGGATTTTAGACCATAATCATCCAATCATGGCAGGCTTAAACGATAGATTTATTGAGCTTGAGGGCGAGGAAACATATTCAGAGCCATTCGGTATTCCTGACCCAGATAAGCTTCTTATGATTGGTTGGTTTAACGGTGGTGAGGTATTCCGTTCTGCTTGTGTATGGCACAGAGAAAATGGAAAGGTATTCTACTTCCAACCAGGCCACGAATCATACCCAACCTTCTATAATAAGAATGTTCAAACAATTATTACAAATGCAGTAAGATGGGCAGCACCTGTATGTCCAAAGAGACCACTTGAATGTCCTTGGATTGCAAGAATAGAGGAAAAATAATGGTTAGAATTGGTATTGTAGGCGCAGGTAAAATTTGTCAAGGACCTCATATGGGCGCATATGACAAAATTGACAATGTAGAAATTGTAGCTATCTGCGATATAAATGAAACAAAATTAGATGAAGCAAAAAAACGCTATCCAAACGCTACCCTTTATAAAGACTACAAGGAAATGATTGACAAGGAAGAACTTGATGCAGTTGACATCTGTACTCCTAACAATCTCCATTCCATTGTTGCAATCTACGCTTTAGAGCACGGGCTTAATGTTTTAACAGAAAAGCCTGATGCAATCAACGCATCAGAAGCGGTTAAAATGATGGAAGCTGCTGAAAAGAGCGGCAAAACTCTTATGGCAATAAGAAACAACCGTTATCGCCAATCAACTCAGTTTTTAAAAAAGTACATAGCTGAGGGCAAAATGGGCGAAATCTATGCAGGTAGATGTGGTTGGATAAGACGCCGTGGTATCCCAGGATGGGGTGGATGGTTTACTGATAAAGCACAAAGTGGTGGAGGACCTCTTATTGACCTAGGCGTTCATATTATTGACCTTGCTATGTATTTAATGGGCAATGCAAGGCCTGTAACAGTAAGTGGCTGCACATACTCTAAATTCCCTCACACATCATACTCAAAAACAGATGTAGAGGATTTAGCAATGGGCTTTATCCGTTTTGATAATGGTGCTTGCTTGCAAATTGAATTTTCTTGGGCATCCAATATTGAAAACGACCAAATTTTCGTAGAGCTTCGTGGCGAAAAATCAGGCTCAAAGCTTCTCGGTATCGAAAACAAATTTGAAATCTACACCGAGGAATGTGGCACCCTTGCTACATTAAAGCCAAATACCGATGACTACCGTGGATTAAATCACCACGAGGGTAACATTCGCCATTTTATAGATGTAATTGAAGGAAAATGCGAGCCAGACTTTACACCAATCCAAGGCGTAAACATGGTTAAAATCCTTGAAGCGCTCTATAAATCTGCCGAGCTTGGACACGAAATTACTCTTGATTAGTAAAAATACTTAAAATACCGACTTAAATGTCGGTATTTTTTATATATCAGTTGATTTTTTGTTATAATTATGATAAAATAATAAAAAACGAAAGGGGAATAAATATGGGAGTAGTAATAGGAATTGACATCGGTGGAAGCACCACAAAAATAGTTGGCTTTGATAATAACAGAAAGCTAATTGACCCCATGTTTGTAACCGCAAACGATCCAATCACATCAATTTATGGTGCTTTTGGTAAGTTTACTGACAAAAACAATTTAGGGCTTTCCGATATTGATAAGGTTATGCTTACAGGCGCAGGCTCATCATATGTTAATAAGCCAATTTATGGACTAGAATGTCAAATCACACCTGAATTTAAAAGTATAGGACTTGGTGGTCTTTATCTTTCAGGCTTAAAGGACGCTATCATAGTTAGTCTTGGCACAGGCACAGCATTAGTTCATGCACAAGAGGGCAAGGAGCCGTTTTACATGGGAGGCACAGGCGTTGGCGGTGGCACTCTTATGGGGCTTTCCCATAAGCTTTTAGGGCTTAATACCGTTGAGCATATTGATGAAATCGCAAGGACAGGTAATATAGATAATATCGACTTAAAGGTTAAGGATATCTCTAAGAAGGATATCGGACTTAGCGGTCAGCTTACTGCCTCAAACTTTGGCAAAATAAGCGATATAGCTACACAGGGCGACCTTGCAGCAGGCATTATCAATATGGTTTTTGAGACAATCGGCATGGTTGCATATTTTGGCGCAAAGCAGTTTAATATTAAGGATGTCGTTTTAACAGGAAATTTAACTCAAATGTCACAGGCTAAGCCTATGTTTGAAATGCTTAACCAAATGTTTGATATGAGATTTACAATTCCTGAAAACGCTCAATTCAGCACAGTAATCGGCGCTGCATTATCTTCATTTGAAAAATAATAGTTGAGGTAACTTCTGTTACCTCAATAATTTTAAGGAGCATTTATGAATAAGGAAGAGCTTAAAGAGCTTGAAAAAATACATTTAAGACAAGAAAGAAATTTACTTGTCTTTTCTCAGGTTGCCTCATATCTTAATAATGCTCCGTGCACAATAACTAGTGAGCTTATTAAGGAAATAACGGACAATAATAAGGATCTTGAGGAATATGCATATGCAACATTTCTCGCTGATCTTTTTACTGATGATGAAGAGCTTGCAAATGAGCTTTTTAGAGAATACTATATAAAATCAGTAAAGCAGCTTGATGAAAGCGAATACTATAAAAACCCCTACTATAAAAACATCAAAATTCCAAATAAGCAAGTGGGAAAATGGACACTCGGCAGTCAAGAATATCAGCCCTACGAAGCATTTATACGAGATGATATTATAATCAATGAATATACGGAAATTCCAAGTATAGGATATTTTGACAAGAAATTTGCTTTTCCTACCGTTTTTGAAAACGGAGTAGAATGGATGGCGATAAAGCCTAATGAAATTGAAACTATGAAGCAAGCTATAAGCGAAGCAAGTGGAAATGTTCTAGTTTACGGCTTAGGCTTAGGGTATTATGCTTACATGATAAGCCTAAAAAACGAAGTGAAAAGCATAACAATAATTGAACGGGATGAAAGCGTTATAAAGCTATTTTACGAACACATCCTGCCACAATTTGAGTATAAGGACAAAATTAAGGTGCTTAAATACGATGCATTTGAGTTTGCAGAAAAGGAAGCAAAAAAACACAGCTATAATTATGCTTTCGTTGATTTGTGGCATGATGTATCCGATGGCACAGAGCTGTATATGAGAATGAAAAGGCTGGAGAAGTATCTGCCAAAGGCTAAATTTTCATATTGGATTGAAAAATCAATTCTATCAGCCACGCGAGCTAGAATTTTTGATACTCTATATAAGAGCGTGAAAAACGGTTCGCTAAAGCAAAGCGTTAGCGAAATTAAAGAAATGCTTACAGATAATTTCTTAAGAAGCTTAATAAAAATGGATAAATAGCAACGATATTCCATATAAAAAAATAGCAAGCAAAATGCTTGCTATTTTTTATTACCTTCCTGATAGGATTCGAACCTACGGTCTCAAGAGTCGGAGTCTTGGGCATTATCCAGCTGTGCTACAGGAAGAAAGCTTAGTAAAGTATATCACAAAAATAAAAAAATGTAAACAAAATTGTAAAAAATATTTGATTTTATATATATTATATGATACAATAGAGCCAAGAGATTATATTCACATTCAACTTTTTAAAGTTGATTATTAAAAAGGAGAAAAAACAATGCTAACAGACATTGAAATTGCACAAGGCGCAACACTTGAGCCTATTTCAAAAATTGCAGAAAAAATCGGACTTTTAGAGGGAGAGTACGAGCCTTATGGAAGATATAAGGCGAAAATCACAGATGAGTTTTTAAACCGTATGGCAGACAAGCCTGATGGAAAGCTTATCTTAGTTACAGCCATTAACCCAACACCGGCAGGCGAGGGTAAGACAACAACAACGGTTGGTCTTGGCATGGCTATGAGCCGACTTGGCAAAAATGCAATCATCGCACTTCGCGAGCCATCATTAGGACCTGTATTCGGTGTTAAGGGTGGGGCAGCAGGCGGTGGCTACTCACAGGTTTTACCTATGGAGGATATCAACCTTCACTTCACAGGCGACTTCCATGCAATCACAACTGCCAATAACCTTTTAAGCGCAGTAATTGACAACCATATCCAACAGGGTAACGCTCTTAATATTGACCAAAGAAGAATTTTATTCCCAAGAGTTCTTGATATGAATGACAGAGCGCTTCGTAATGTTGTTATCGGCCTTGGCGCAAAGGTTGATGGTATTCCAAGAGAAGACCACTTCATGATTACAGTTGCCAGCGAAATTATGGCAATACTATGCCTTAGCGAATCAATTTCAGATCTTAAAACAAGACTTGGCAAAATCTTAGTGGCATATAAATATGATGGCAGCCCTGTTTATTGTAGCGACCTTGGCGTAAATGGCGCTATGGCGGCGGTTTTAAAGGATGCATTAAAGCCTAACTTAGTTCAAACACTTGAAAATACACCTGCACTTATTCACGGTGGACCATTTGCTAATATTGCCCACGGCTGTAACTCAGTAAGAGCAACAAAATTAGCTCTTAAATTAAGTGACTATGCAATTACCGAAGCAGGCTTCGGTGCAGACCTTGGTGCTGAAAAATTCTTTGATATTAAGTGCCGCTTTGCTAACTTAAAGCCATCCTGTGTTGTACTTGTAGCAACAGTAAGAGCGCTTAAATATAACGGTGGAGTTGCAAAGGCTGACCTTGCATTAGAAAATCTTGAAGCACTCAAAAAAGGCGCAGTTAACCTTGAAGCACATATTGACAACCTTCAAAAGTACGGTGTGCCTGTTGTAGTTGCAATCAACCGCTTTGGCACAGATACAGATGCTGAATTAAAGGCAGTTGAAGACATTTGTAGGGCGACGCGTCCTTACTGCACGCTTTCCGATGTATTTGCAAAGGGCGGAGAAGGCGGACTTGACCTTGCTGAAAAGGTAGTTAAGGCATGTGAAAAGGAAAGCAATTTCCATGTATTATATCCAGATGAAATGTCAATTAAAGATAAAATTACAACGGTTGCTAAGGAAATTTATGGTGCTAAGGATGTAAAATTTGACGCTGTCGCTTCTAAAGCAATCGCAGAATTTGAATCACTCAATCCTGAATACGCTCGCTTCCCGGTATGCATGGCAAAAACACAGTATTCATTATCTGATGACCCAGCAAAGCTAGGCAGACCAACCGACTTTACATTAACCGTAAGAGAGGTTAAGCTTTCAGCAGGCGCAGGCTTTATCGTAGCATTAACAGGTGCAATTATGACCATGCCTGGACTTCCAAAAGCTCCAGCTGCACTAAAAATAGATGTTGATGACAACGGAAAGATAACAGGACTTTTCTAATATGAAAAGAGAAATTTACACATACTCCCCCGAGGAAACTGAACAAATAGCATATGAATTTGCACTTACCATAAATAGCGGCGAGTGCGAATTTATTGCAATGTACGGAGATCTTGGCGTGGGAAAAACTGCATTTGTTCGCGGGCTTGCAAGGGTCCTTTCCCCAAGCGCAAGAGTAAAAAGCCCCACCTTTACTATAGTAAATCAATATAACGGTGGCAAAATCCCCTTTTATCATTTTGATGTTTACAGAATAGGGGATGATGACGAGCTATATGCAATGGGCTTTGATGACTATGTTCAAAACGGTATTTGTGTTGTTGAATGGAGCGAAAACATTCCGGATTCAATACCAACCGATGCATATAAAGTAACTATTGAGCGCGTAACGGGAAATGTAAACGCTCGCAAAATTACCATAGAAAAAAGCGAGGACTAAAACTAATAATGAAAATTTTAGCATTAGACTCAACAGCCAATACATCAACCGTGGCCTTGCTTGAAAATGAAACACTTTTAGGCATTTACACGGCTAACACTAAAAACACTCATAGCGAAACACTTTTACCTATGATAAAGCATCTTTTAATAACACTAAATGTGTCTGTTGAACAAATCGATGCCTATGCTGTATCAAATGGTCCCGGCTCATTTACAGGTGTTAGAATAGGCGTTGCTACGGTAAAGGGTCTTGCATTTGGTAAAAACAAAAAATGTATAGAGGTTAGCACGATAGAAGCGTTAGCTGAAAATTTAGAAGGCTTTAAGGGTATAATTTGCCCGATTATGAACGCCCGCAGAGGTCAAGTTTATACAGGCGCATTTTTAAATGGCAATCGCATAATTGATGATACATGCATGATGCTTTGCGACCTTATCCCAATGCTTGAAGCGTATAACGAGCCAATTTATTTTGTAGGCGATGGCTACTCTCTAATTGAAAACAAGGAAATAAAATGCTTAATGACAACACCTGAAATGCTACGCTATCAAAATGCATTTTCCGTAGGCAAAATTGCATACAGAAAGCTGCAAAATGAAGAAGTAGTAACAGATAAAGCATTAAGCGTAGAATATTTGCGCAAGCCACAGGCTGAACGTGAAAGAGAAGAAAAGCTAAAAGAGGTAAACAAATAATGAAAAGAACAATCGCTATTGCAAGCGACCACGCTGCTCTTGACTTAAAATCCGAAATCAAAAAGCACCTTGAGGAGCAAGGCTTTGAGGTAACAGATTACGGCACATACACTCCCGATAGCTGTAATTATCCCGACTATGCAGAAAAGGTATGCGATGCAGTAACAGGCGGCAAGCAGGACCTTGGAATCTTAGTATGCGGCACAGGCATAGGAATGAGCATGGCAGCAAATAAATGCAAGGGCATTCGCGCAGCTTGCTGTACAGATACATTCTCAGCTCGCTTCACAAGACTTCATAATGATGCAAATGTGCTATGCATGGGCGCAAGAGTAATCGGTGCAGGTCTTGCATGCGATATTGCAGATATATTTATTAACACAGATTTTGAAGGCGGCAGACATCAAACAAGAGTTGATATGGTTATGGCGCTTGAAAATAAAAGATAATTAAGGAGATATAAAATGAAAAAGGTTTATTTTATTACAGGTAGCCAAGACCTCTACGGTGAGGAGTGCTTACTTAATGTAGCAAAAGACTCAAAGGTAATCGCAAAGTACCTTGACAAGAAAATTGAGGATGTAAAAATTGAATATATCGGC
>JAZSHT010000177.1:0-12720 GCA_045533435.1 Eubacteriales bacterium
GGCACATCTCCAAACCCACTTATCAAATCCACCACAGAGCGACTTGATACACAGACAAGAGGCGGCTTCATAGCCGATGAAAACGGCAAAACCTCTCGTGAGGGCGTATTCGCAGGCGGCGATGCCGTAACAGGCGCCGCAACCGTAATCCTCGCCATGGGCGCAGGCAAAGCCTCCGCCAAAGCCATCGATGAATACATCATGGGCAAATACGAAAACAACTAACAAAAAAAACGACCTGAAATCAGGTCGTTTTTAATATTGAATTGTAATCATAATGGTAAAAAATATCCACTTGTTTAAGTCCCTTATAAAATTACACTACTCTCAAACCGCCAACCCCTCATCTGAGACAGGGGCGAGGAGACAGTGAGACAGGGGACGGTTCTGTGTCTCCACCTTGAATTTTTTGTTCTGCAATTTGATTATATAATGTATTTCATAAAACGTCAAGTTTATCAAGCATAAAAAGTCCAAGTGCAATATTATTGACTTTTTTATACTTATATGTTAAAATAACAATGCAAATTTTTAAAGGGAGACAGGGGACGGGAGACAGGGGACGGTTCTGTGTCTCCTGTGGTTATTATTTAGGAGAGTGATGTTATCTATGAATAAATACAAAAACAGATTTAGCATTTGTTTGTTGTTAATCTTACTAAGTGTATTTTCTATGAACTCTTGCAATGTTAAATATGCATATTATGCAAATAGCGAACTCGTCATTCAAGACAATGTGAAGTATCAAATTAGCTATTCAACTAAAAAAGCTCTTGCCGGTGAATTTATCTTAAATCATGAACAGCAAAATACAGAAATTACAGTTCCCGATTACATTGAAAATGATATAACAGTGGAAGGATTGGGCTATGTTTCAAAAGGTGATCATGGAGTAGTATTTTCTATGACTAATGGTAAGAAAATGATTTCATCTAATGTTGAATATTTTAATACTTACTACAAAGATTATCCTATAGTAGAGCATTACTTGACTATATATTTAGGAAATAAAATAAAGGATGCGGACACTTTGATGAATGAACGAGCTCTTTATTACTTGATTCAAGACGATGGAACAGTAATTCGATTAAATATTTATATACAGGTATCTTCTGATAACAAGTATTACTATAGTGAAAATGGAATTTTATATAAGCAAGCTGATCCAGGCTGATCCATGATCCAGGGGACGTATGATCCAGGGAACGGTTCTGTGTCTCCCTGACTAAAGTGTTTAAATTAGGCGCTAAAATAGGAACTCTCGATTTTTTAAATTGGTAAAAGGAGGTTTATGTGAAAAAAAGTTTAATATTGGTGTTTTTGTTGCTAATACTCTTGTGTTTTAACTCTTGTTCTGATTTTACATATAAAGAATACAGCGACATAAACATATATATAAATAAGGAATATTTTGACGAATCACAATTTAAACGTAGTTACGTAACTAAAGCGGCAAAGCATATAGATGAATTTTTGATACCGTATGAAGAAATAGATTTTGAATACAAAAGCATTGGGTGTTATGTTTTTGATGGCACACAAAGTATATCAAAACCGGGTGTTTCTATAGCTGTTGATTTTCATTTGGGAGATAACTATTCAAGTGTAAAAGAAAAGTATTTACATATGTTTGAATTTTACGAAGAAGAAAGTTATAAAATGAATGTTAATGGTTATGAATGTTTAATGGTTAAAAATTCAAAAATAACAAAATATGTTGAGTTTTTTGGACTTGTTTGCTTTAACGAGCAAGAAGGAATAGTGCGTCAGTTTTTCTACTATAATATCGACTATGATGATGACAATATTTCGCTAACTTCATATTTCAACAGGTGGATGAAGAAATGCAGTAATTGTTCGTGGTAGAACGGACAGGGGACGGTTCTATGTCCACAGGCCTATATGACAGAAAGAAGTAAAATTTTCTTTTCTTAATGACGTCAATTATAAGCTAACAAACGGAATAAGCAGGCAGTTTTTCTGCCTGCTTATTTTGAATTTTAAAAACCACTGCATACGTTAAAAACAACCGTTAACGGTGAAAAAATTAATTATAAAATCAACTAAGGGGTGGCTATTTTAATAAGCATTAACCTAAATTTAAAACATTTTTTCATACCTCAAACCGCATTTATTGTTAAAGCTTTTTTGTAAAAAGAACCAAGACGTGGCTTTTAAATGCTTTGGACTGTGACGCTTTATAATTTGTAACAACAGTATTTTATTGACTTTTTTATACTTATATGTTAAAATAACAATGTAAATTTTTAAAAGAAGGAAAAAACAATGCTCAAAAAAATCATACCTATCGTATTTTTAATAATAATTTCAATTTTTATAATGTCATCCTGCAAGGACAAGCACGAGCACAACTATGTGGAAACAGTATTTCCATCAACATGTGTCGAAAACGGATACACCCAAAGGCTTTGCACCGACTGTGGCGATGAGCTTTTATTTGACTTTAAGCCAAAGGGCAACCACACAGGCGACGTATGGCGAATCGCTAAAGAACCAACCTGTCAGCTCCCAGGCTCAGAGGAAAAAATCTGCACAACCTGCAACAAAGTAGTTGATTCAAGAGCCATAGCAAAGTTAGGACACACAAATGGCAAATGGACAGTTACAAAAAATCCGACCTGTAAGGATACAGGCACAGAAAAGCTATTTTGTAGTAGCTGCGGTATTGACCTTGAAACAAAAATGCTTTCAGTAACAGAAGAACATAATTTTGCATCATTCGTAACATTGCCTACAACAACGGAAGATGGCTACACCACATATACATGTAAAATTTGCGATTTTACTAAAAAGGATGATTTTGTTCCTAAAATTGAAATTTCCGATGACCCAACCGACAATACATTATCTAACGGTCAAATTTACGATATGATATCTAATGCAATGGTAAGAATAGATGCCTACGATAAAAACGGCCGTAGATATTCAATAGGCTCAGGCTTCTTTATCAGTAATGACGGAAAAATCGCCACCAATTTTCATGTAATAAACGGCGCATATTCCTTAAAGGTAACACTCTATTCCGATGACTCAACATACACCGTTTCTCAAGTGTTAGGCTACAATAAAGCCGAGGATGTGGCTGTAATTCAAATTGAAAAGCAAAACACAGCATTCCTTGAAATATCCACAGAGCCACTTGAAACAGGCGATACTGTGTACACACTAGGCAGCCCAATGGGCGTTACTGATATTTTTAGCGTAGGCATTGTATCTAATCCTTCTGTTAAAATTTCAGGCATGGAATGTATAGCGATTACAGCGCCAATTTCATCAGGAAACAGCGGAGGACCACTCCTCAATAGGAACGGACAAGTGGTTGGAATTAACACTCTTACCATTAAAGAGGCTCAAAATCTTAATTTCTCAGTAAAATCAATTCAAATTACAACTCTTAATACAAGCACCCCAATAACCGTATCAAGCTTGTACTCTAAGATGCTATCAGATAATGCATTTGATATTCTTTCCATAAACATTATGCTTCACGCTCAGGCAGTAGATGGCGATGAATACACGATTTATCAAAAGCAAGGCGGAGACGGAAACGAAATAGGCTTTGAATTCTACTACATAATGAACTCTGAAACCTCAGAAATTACTATCAGAATGTATCTCTTGCAAAATTCAAAAAGACTTCATTATGCGGAGCTTTACATAAGTGGTGTGTCTGATAAATATGTATTATCCTTCTATGATATGAAGCTTGATCAAACCACCATTATGAGCATGGTAAACTCCAAAAATCCCGCAAAAAATTACGATACCGACTTCAATAATTTGTTTGACATTTCTGTGTTTAGATACAATGATAGCGACACTCCCCCTGCCGAAAACATGAGAAAAACATACTTTATATGCTACCAAGCGATTATGGAAGGTCTAAAAGCGTATCTTGCAAATTCAAACACAGGCTTAACCATGTCTCATTTCAACTTCAATTATTAAACAGTAAATACCTTGCTTTTGCGAGGTATTTATTTTTTATTTATTTTATATAAACTATTGCAAAATATTTTTTTAAATGTTATAATATAATGAAAATGCAATTTTGTAAAGGAGGCACTCTATGAAAATAGGACTTTTAGGCTTTGGCTCAATGGGAAAAACACATCTATATTGTGTTAATAACTTAAAATTCTTTTTTGAAAATGCCCCCCATGCAGAAATTGTAGCGGTATGCACTAAAAATATTGAAAATGCTAAAAAAGCAAGCGAGCAATTTGGAATTCCACGCTATACCGATAACGAGGACAATATCATAAACGATAAATCCATTGACGCTATTGATATTTGCACACCGAATATATACCATTACGAGACCGCAAAAAAAGCTATTTTGGCAGGAAAGCACATTTACTGTGAAAAGCCTCTTGCCGTAACATATGAGCAAGCAAGAGAGCTTGCTCGCCTTGCACGATTGCATAGAGTGAAATGCCATATGGTATTTAATAACCGCTTTCTTTCCCCTGTCATAAAAGCAAAGGAGCTAATTGAAAACGGCAAGCTTGGCAGAATTCTTTCATTCAGCGCAGAATATCATCATTCAAGCGCATTAGATGTTAATAAAACAGGCTGGAAGCAGGACAGAACAGTATGCGGTGGTGGAGTGCTTTTTGACTTAGGCTCACATGCTGTTGACCTGATTTATTATCTGTGTGGCAAATTCAAATCCGTTTACGGTAAGGGACAAATTGCATTTCCAAGGCGTAAGGGCTTAAACGGCAAAAATTGGCGCACCAATGCCGATGAAGCGTTTTACATGCTTGCAACGCTAAAAAACGGTGCAGTCGGCACAATAACAGTTAGCAAAATCACAACAGGCTCTAATGATGACTTGAATTTTGAAATTCATGGCGAAAAGGGAAGCATTCGCTTTAGTCTTATGGATATAAACTTCCTTGAATACTATTCATGCGAAGCAAACGAAGGAGAATACGGCGGCGAAAAGGGATACACAAAAATTGAATGTGTAAACCGCTATCCTTCCCCTGGTGGAATTTTCCCGGGAATTAAAGCGCCAATCGGTTGGCTAAGAGGCCACCTTGGTAATTATTACTCTTTCGTTAACTGTGTTGCTAATAATGAAAGGCCATCTATTTCATTTGATGATGGAGCATATGTTCAGCTAGTTCTTGAAAAAGCATACGCCTCGGATGAATTAGGCTCTGAAATGAAAGTTGAGGTAACCGACCATGATTAAAATCGGCATATGCGGCTCAAGCGGCTCAGGCAAGGGCTATGTCTGTAAGCTGTTTTCAACCTACGGCTATAAATGGATTGATACCGATAGAGTATATAGAGATTTAGCCACACCAAAATCCGAGTGTGTTAAGGAGCTTAAAGAATACTTCGGAGCTTCTATTTTGAATTCCGATGGAAGTCTAAACCGCAAGGAGCTTTCAAAAATCGTATTTGAGGGCGAGAACTCCAAGGAAAGACTAAATCAGCTTAACAAAATCACTCACTTCTATATTCAAAGAGAAACTGAAAGAATAATAAAGGAAAGCGAGCAAAACGGCTATAAGGGCGTTTTAGTAGACGCGCCTGTGCTTTTTGAAAGTGGATTTTACATTTTGTGCGACGTAACAATTTGTGTTACCGCACCGTTAGATACAAAGCTTCAAAGAATAATCAGCCGCGACGGAATCACTTATGAAAAAGCATTGGCTCGCATAAGTAATCAATTAACCGATGATGAATTAAGAGCAAAATGCACCTATGAAATTGATAATTCCGGCAGCAAAAGCATCGAAGCTCAAATTACCGAAATTTTAATAAATCTTGAAACGAAAAATTGTTAAAAGGAGCATATAAAATGAACAAGAAGGAACTCAAAGAATTAAAGGAAAAGCTTTTTTACAAAAAGGAAAACGCTTTTGATGTAGCAAGCGCAAAGGAAGCAAAGGCTGTTATGGATTATTCCGAGGGCTATAAAGCATTCCTTGACAATGCAAAAACAGAAAGAGAAGCAGTTAAGGAAGCAATCAAAATGCTTTCAAAGGAAGGCTTTAAGGAATACAAGCTTGGCGAAAAAATTGAAAAGGGTGGCAAATACTACCTTAACAATAGAGACAAGAGCTTATTTGCATTTGTTGCAGGTACAGAAAACATTGAAAACGGTATCAGAATTTGTGCCGCTCACATTGATTCTCCACGCCTTGACTTAAAGCAACACCCAATGTTTGAAAACGAGGGCTTTGCATACTTAAAGACACACTACTATGGCGGTATCAGAAAGTACCAATGGGTAACAATTCCACTTGCATTACACGGCGTTGTTACAACCGTTGATGGTAAAAATGTAGAGGTAGTTATCGGTGAAGATGATAACGATCCTGTATTCTGCATTACAGACCTTCTCCCACACCTTGCAAGAGAGCAGAGCCAAAAGCCACTCGGCACAGCTCATGCAGGCGAAAGCCTTAATCTCTTAATCGGCTCAGAACCACTTGATGGCGCAACTGAGGATAAGGTTAAGTTTAACATGCTTAAAATCTTAAATGAAAAATATGGCATTACAGAAAGCGACTTCGTAAGCGCTGAGCTTATGGCAGTTCCATCAGGCAAATCAAGAGACTTAGGCCTTGACCGCTCAATGATTGGCGCATACGGCCACGATGACAGAGTTTGCGCATACCCATCACTTACAGCTATTATGGAATGTAAGAACAGCGAGCATACAATTATGTGTATCTTAGCTGATAAAGAGGAAATTGGCTCTGAGGGCGTAAGCGGTATGAAGTGCCGTCTTATCGTTGACTTAATTGAGGAAATTTCAAGGAACTTAGGTGGAAATGCAAATGTAGTTAGAGCAAACTCAATGTGCTTATCTGCCGATGTTAGCGCAGCATATGACCCAATGTACCCAGACGTATTTGAAAAGAGAAACAGCGCAATTATGAACTGTGGCGTTGTTATGAACAAATACACAGGTGGCGGTGGAAAGAGCTCCACAAACGATGCAAGTGCCGAATA
Organism: Eubacteriales bacterium; assembly: GCA_045533435.1. Lineage (GTDB taxonomy): Bacteria > Bacillota > Clostridia > Oscillospirales > CAG-272 > RGIG2000. Next base: position 7,000 of record JAZSHT010000177.1, read on the forward strand.
TGTAGGCTACATAAGAAAAATTTTCAAGGATGCAGGCGTAATTTGGCAAACTGCTGAGCTTGGCAAAATTGATGTAGGCGGTGGCGGAACAGTTGCTATGTATATCGCTAACCAAAACATCAACACAGTTGACTTAGGCGTTGCAGTTCTTTCAATGCACGCTCCACTTGAGGTTATCTCTAAGAACGATATTTATCAAGCTCATAAGGCTTTAGTTGCATTCTGCAAATAATTTGCTTACGGAAAACGAGGATTAAAAAAATGAAAGATATTTTTGAACAGCTTCACGATTTTGGATTAGTTCCTGTTATTAAAATTACTAAGGTTGAAAATGCAGTTCCACTTGCTAAGGCTTTAAAGGCAGGCGGTCTTAACTGTGCAGAAATTACATTTAGAACAGCTTGCGCAAAGGAAACCATCGCTGAAATTACAAAGGCGGTTCCTGACATGCTTGTTGGTGCAGGCACAATCTTAACTCCTGAGCAAGCAGATGAGGCAATCGCAGCAGGCTCAAAGTTTATCGTATCCCCAGGCCTTAACCCAAGAGTAGTAAAGCATTGTATTGAAAGAGGCGTTCCAGTGCTTCCTGGCTGTGCTACACCATCTGAGGTTGAACAAGCTCTTGAGCTTGGCTTAAAGGCAGTTAAGTTTTTCCCAGCTGAGGCAGCAGGCGGTCTTAATATGATTAAGTCCATGAGCGCCCCATACGGCAACCTTATGTTTATGCCAACAGGCGGCATTAACGAGGAAAATATGCTTGCATACCTTGCGTTCAATAAAATTATCGCATGTGGCGGTAGCTTTATGGTTAAGGACTCACTTATTGATGCTGGCAACTTCGAGGAAATCACAAAGCTCACAAAGAGCGCAGTTATGAAAATGCTCGGCTTCAAGCTTGCACACATCGGCATCAACTGCGAAAACAAGGAAAGTGCAACATCAAGCGCAAAGCTTATTTGCACATTATTCGGTCTTGACTACAAGGAAGGCAATAAGTCCACATTCTGCGGTAGCGAATTTGAGCTTATGCACACACCATATTATGGCAAAAACGGTCATATCGCAATCGCAACAAACTTCCCTGATAGAGCAAAAGCATATCTTGAAAGCCAAGGCATTGAGTTTATTGATGAAACTGCAGGCTATGATGACAAGGGCAACCTTAAGGTAATCTATCTTAAGGAAGAAATTGCAGGCTTTGCAATTCACTTAGTAAAGAAAGCATAATTCAAAATAGATAGGATTTATATGTTTAATAAACTTTTAGAAGCAGAAAACAGATATAAAGAAATAGAAAAAAGCCTTGAAGATCCGGAAACCGTATCAAATCAACAGCTTTTCACTTCCTTAATGAAGGAATATAAAAACCTAACTCCAATTATTGAAAAATATCGCGAGTACAAGAAAACTCAAAGCGATATGGAGGGCGCAAAATTCCTTATGGAAGAGGAAAGCGGCGAAATGTACGACATTGCCGTTGAAGAGTATAAGGATTGTAAGGCTAGAATTGAAGTTATTGAGGAAGAATTAAAAATTCTTCTTATACCAAAGGACCCTAATGATGACAAAAATGTCGTTGTTGAAATCCGCGCAGGTGCAGGCGGCGAGGAGGCAGCCCTCTTTGCTTATGACCTATATAGAATGTACTCAATGTACGCCCAAGCTAATGGCTTTAAATTTGAGCTTACCAGCGCAAATGAAACAGGATTAAAGGGCTTTAAGGAAGTTACATTTATGATTTCAGGCGAGAGCGCATATTCACGCTTTAAGTTTGAAAGCGGCGTTCACAGAGTTCAAAGAGTACCTGAAACAGAATCACAGGGCAGAGTTCAAACATCAACAGCAACCGTTGCCGTTTTACCTGAGGCAGAGGATGTTGAGGTTGAACTTAACATGGGCGATGTTATCGTTGAAACCTGTAAATCAAGTGGAGCAGGCGGTCAGCACGTTAATAAAACAGAATCCGCTATCCGTCTTATCCATAAGCCAACAGGAATTGTTGTTGAATGTCAGGATGAAAGAAGCCAATTCAAGAACAAGGACAAGGCGTTTAAAATTTTAAGAACAAAGCTTTACGACATTAAGGTTCGTGAGCAAAATGACAAAATTGCATCAGAAAGAAAAAGTCAGGTTGGTACAGGTGATAGAAGTGAAAAAATCAGAACCTACAACTATCAGCAAAGCCGTGTAACCGACCATAGAATCGGCTATACAATTTATTCCCTTGAAGCATTCTTAAATGGCGATATCGGTGAAATGCTTGAAAAATTAGCAACCGCAGATGCAGCAGAGAAGCTTAAGGGCGGAAACCAATAAAGAAAGAAGTAAAAATGAAAACCGAAATTTTCAAGGTAACAGAAAATAGTATATTAGAGCTAAACAAAGCTTCTAAGCTATTAAACGACGGCGAGTTAGTTGCAATACCAACGGAAACTGTCTATGGATTAGGAGCTAACGCTCTTAATAAAGATGCCTGCCTTAATATCTTTAAGGCAAAGGGCAGACCAAACGACAATCCTTTAATTGTGCATATATCAAAGCCGCAGGATGCCGAGAAAATTGCTTACACAAACAACCTATATTATAAATTAGCAGAAAAATTCATGCCCGGACCTCTTACCGTAATTATTCCTAAAAGAGATATAATTCCATATGAGGTAACAGCAGGGCTTAATACGGTAGCTATAAGATGCCCAATTCATAAGGTAGCAAACAAGCTTATTGAAATTGCAGGGATTCCAATAGCCGCCCCCTCTGCCAATACATCGGGAAAGCCATCTCCAACAACTGCAAATCATGTTTTTGATGACATGAATGGAAGAATTCCACTTATCCTTGATGGTGGAGAATGTGAGGTAGGCGTTGAGTCAACGGTAATTTCCATTACCGATAATTCAATTATCCTGCTTCGCCCAGGTGCAATAACTGTTGAAATGCTAAAAGCAGTATGCGAAAATGTTACTATTGCAAACGCAGTTAAAGAGGAGCTAAAGCAAGGCGAAATAGCACTTTCCCCAGGCATGAAGTACAAGCATTATGCACCAAAGGCTAATTTGTATTTGGTTAATGATAAAACGGTAGATTTTATTGAATTAGCAAAAGAGAAGCAAAAAACTGAAAATTGCGCAATTATGTGCTATGATGATGAAGTAACGCTTCTTGAAAACAAAAATCTTTTAGCGGTAGGCAAAAAAGAAGATATTAAGGAACAAACAAAAAGATTGTTTGACCTACTGCGCAAGGCGGATGACTTAAAGGTTGAAACCGTTTATGCGCACCTTCCATCTGATGATGGAGAATCATTGGCAATTTACAACAGAATGATACGCGCTTGCGCGCACAGAGTAATAGGAGGATAAAATGGCAAGGACAAAGAAAAAGCAGGAAAAAGCAGAATACATTGAAAGAGAACCCTTCGTTCAGCCTATAACTGAAACCATTGAAACTAACTATATGCCATATGCAGTAAGCGTAATGGTATCTCGTGCAATTCCTGAAATTGACGGCTTTAAGCCATCTCATAGAAAGCTCCTTTATACTATGTATAAAATGGGACTTTTAAACGGTCATAGAACAAAAAGCGCCAACATTGTAGGCGAAACCATGAAGCTCAATCCTCATGGCGATATGTCAATTTACGAAACAATGGTTCGTTTAACAAGAGGTAACGAAGCGCTTTTACATCCTTTTATTGACTCTAAGGGCTCATTCGGTAAGCAATACAGTACAATGGCATTTGCCGCATCAAGATATACTGAGGCGAAGCTTGATAGCTTCTGCACAGAGGTATTTTCAGGCATTGACAAAAATGCTGTTGATATGGTAGATAACTACGATAGCACAATGAAAGAGCCAAGACTATTGCCAACCACCTTCCCAAATATTTTAGTGTCTGCTAATATGGGTATTGCCGTTGGTCTTGCTTCATCAATTTGCTCATTCAATTTAGGCGAAATTTGCGATGCTACAATAGCACTTTTAAGAGCTCCAAGAACAGATATCGACAAAATTATGGAAATCGTAAAAGCTCCTGACTTCCCATGTGGCGGTACGGTGGTTTACGATAGAGAGCAAACAAAGAGAGTATATGAAACAGGTAAGGGCCCAATTAGACTTCGTGGTAAATATACATATGATGAAAAGGCAAACTGTATAGATATTACAGAAATTCCTTATTCAACAACCGTTGAAGCTATAATGAAGGAAATCTCTGAGCTTTATAAGGAAGGCAAGCTAAAGGAAATTAACGAGGTTCGTGATGAAACCGATATTAAGGGCTTAAAGCTTACTATTGACCTAAAGAAGGGCATGGACCCTGAGCAGGTAATGCAAAAGCTTTATAAGTTTACAACGATGGAGGATAACTTCGCATGTAACTTCAACGTTCTTATTGATGGTGCACCAAGACAGCTTGGTATCCGCGGAATATTAGTTGAATGGATACGCTTTAGAAAAGAGTGCCTAACAAGAGAATATACATTTGAGCTTGCTAAGAAAAACGCTAAGCTTCACTTGCTTTTAGGCCTTAGCAAAATCCTTCTTGATATTGATAAAGCTGTAAAGATAGTTAAGGAAACAGAAAAGGATGAGGATGTAGTACCAAACCTTATGACAGGCTTCGGTATTGATAAGGGACAGGCAGAATATATCGCTGAAATTAAGCTTCGCCACCTTAATAGAGAATATATCCTAAATAGACTTACTGAAATTGAGGAGCTTAGAAAGGAAATTGCTTTCTATAACGAAATTTTAAGCGATGACTTAAAATTAAAGGCTCAAATCGTAAAGCAGCTTACAGCTATTAAAAAGAAATATGCTAAGCCTAGAAGAACAGATGTTATAGATGCATCAAGCATCGTATCCTTTGATAAGGAAATAATGATTGAAGATTATGTTGCAAGATTGTTCTATACCAAGGATGGCTATTTAAAGAAAATTACTCAACAGTCATTACGCGGAAATTCTGAGCAAAAATTCAAGGAAGATGATGAGCTTGTGTTTGAGGCTGATGTTAATAATAAGGATGAGGTAATATTCTTTACAAATAAGGCTCAGCTTTACTTTGCAAAAATCTCCGACTTTGAATTATCAAAGGCTTCGGAAATGGGCGTATATGTACCTAAAAAGCTTAATTTTGAGGCTGATGAAAAGCCTGTATTTATGAAGATAAACCCTAACCTTGATGAAAATCAAAACATTATTTTCGTGTTTGAAAATGGTAAGGCGGTAAGAGTACCAGCAAGCCAATATGCGACACAGGGTGCAAGGAAAAAGCTTAAAAAAGCATTTACCGATACTTCTCCAATAGTTGGTATAGTATGGGAAGGCAAGGATGATGAGCCAGTTTTGATTATCAATTCTGAGTCTAAGGCAATTTTAATTCGCCCATCACTTATTCCAATTAAGACAACTAGAACATCGGTAGGTACAACTGTATTTGCAATGAACTTAAAGAAAAAACAAAAAATCACTGAGGTATGTGGCGATTATTCTAAGAAATATCCCGATGCAGCTTCTTATAGAAAATTAAAAATTCCTGCAACAGGAGTTTTAATGAATCATAAAAACATAGCAAAAAAACAACTTAAAATAGAGGATTTGGAGGATTAGAGAAATGGCAAACAAAAACGAGCGCAAGAAGGTTAAACTTGGCGCAACCAGAATTCTTTGCGGAATTTTAGCTGGACTTATGGTTATCGGCTCAATAAAGTCGGATCGTAG
>JAZSHT010000105.1:0-15301 GCA_045533435.1 Eubacteriales bacterium
TTGCATCCTTTTTGCCAACATGTAAATGCTTACCAAGAGAGAAGTCGCCAATACCGAAAACTATACCGAAGTCTACCGCCTTTGCGCGCTTTCTTAATTCATCTGTTACATTATCTAAATCTACCTTGAATACCTGTGAGGCAGTAATTGCGTGAATGTCCATTCCCGTTTTAAATGCATTTATCATATTAGCATCCTTTGACATATGAGCAAGCACCTTTAACTCAATTTGCGAATAGTCCGCATCAATCAAGGTATAATCATCATTTTTTGTAATAAAATATTTTCTTAAATTTCTGCCAAGCTCAGTTCTTACAGGTATATTTTGTAGGTTGGGCTCAGTAGAGGAAAGTCTGCCCGTAACAGTAACGGTTTGATTAAATGTTGTGTGAACTCTACCGTTTTCATCGGCAACCTTTAAAAGTCCCTCACAGTAGGTGCTATTTAGCTTTGCAACCTTTCTGTAATCTAAAATTTCGCCTACAATTTCGTGCTTATCGGCTAATTCTTCAAGAATTTCGGCATTTGTCGAATATCCTGTTTTAGTTTTCTTTCCATGAGGTAGCCCGAGCTTTTCAAAAAGCACAACGCCAAGCTGCTTAGGGGAATTTATGTTAAATTCCTCTCCTGCAAGCATATAAATTCTTTCCTTACACGCTTCTGCCACAGATGTTAAGTAATTAGAGTATTCGTTAATTCCGTTTGTATCAATCCTAAATCCTTCCTTTTCCATTGAAGAAAGCACATAGGCAAGCGGAATTTCAATTTCCTTCAAAACATTTAGTGTGCCATCTCTTTGAAGCAAGGCTGACATTTCCTTATAAAGAGCATAAATAGTTTTTGCCCCTTGGTAATCGTCAAAAACAGTATTTACATAGGAAATCGCAAGTCTATCAAGGTCATATGAATTATCCGACGGAGAAATTACATATCCCGCAAGCATCGTGTCAAAAACACACTCAAAATCGTAGTTTTTTAAAAGTGATTTAACATCGTGGCAAATAATTTTATTGCTTGAAAGAGTTTTTGCAATATCCTCTCCTTCATAAACACTTGCTTCGCCCTTAGAATTATAGGTATAAAGCTTGTCCTCATAAAAATAAACCGCCAAAGCATCCTCGCATATGCTACTGCATTTGCAATCAAGTTCAACCTGAGCACATTCAACAGTGCTAGTACCCAAGCATGTATTTTCCTTTTCGCACTCAATATTCTCAAGTCCAAACTTTTTAATAAGTGAGGTAAACTCTAACTTTGTAAACATAGAGCGTAGCTTAGGCGCATCAGCACCATGGTATGCATATTCCTCAATATCATTTGTAATAGGGGCATCACAAACAATAGTAGCCAAAAACTTAGAGGTAAACGCCATATCACGACCATTTTCAAGCTTCGCCTTAATACCTGCCGAAAGAGAAGAGGAAGCATACTCCTCATATAACCTTTCAAGTGAGCCATACTCGGAAATAAGCTTAAAAGCACCCTTTTCGCCAATACCTGCAACTCCAGGGATATTATCAGATGTATCGCCCATAATCGCTTTAACATCAATATATTGCGTTGGTGTTACTCCAAAATCAGCAATAAATTTTTCTGTATCGTAAATAACATCCTCTTTAGTTTTAGTAAGGATTACAGATGTACTGTCATTGATTAACTGTAAAGAGTCTCTGTCTCCTGTAAGCACATAAGCATGCACATCACTATCATGCTTAAATCTTGAAGCAGTTCCTATAAGGTCATCCGCTTCGTATCCCTCAAGCTCCATCATTTTTAAGCCTAAAAGTGTAAGACATTCCTTAGCGTAAGGCAACTGTATAGCTAATTCCTCGGGCATTCCTTTTCTGTTAGCCTTATAAAAATCACATAGCTTATGTCTAAATGTTTTAGCCTTTAAGTCCCAAGCCACCATAACATAGTCTGGCTTCATAGCATCCAAATGCTTCTTTACCATATTAAGCATAGTATAAATAGCATTTGTAGGAATACCTTCCTTTGTAGTAAGTGGTCGCATGTTGCCGTAAAAAGCTCTGTTTAAAATGCTATTACCATCAATTATAAGAAATTTTTTCATTATTAGCCCTCGTTTTGTTCATTTAATGCAAGCTCAATTCCTTGTGCAAGCTGGTCGGCACAAGAAGTACCTCTGCCACGGCAATCATTTCCTCTTAAAATCTCGATTACCTTAGTTGCTTCCATTCCTTCAACTAACTTACAAATTGCCTTTAAATTTCCATCGCAACCGCCTGTAAAGGAAACATTTGATATAATACCGTTTTCAAGGTCAAATTTTATCGCAATAGAGCAAACTCTTTTCGGTTTAAAAGTATATGTCATAAAAAATCCCCCATAAATTCAAAAAAGTGTAGAAATATTTAAAAAAGTATGCTAAAATACACATTGTAACTTTATTTTAACAAAAAACGGAGCAAATATCAATATGAGAATGAGAAAAAAATCCCACGGAAACGAAAGAAGAGCACTTTTATCCAACTTAACAGTTAGCACAACAGAAGGCTTTTTTGAAAAAGTGGTAGAAATATATGGAAACAATAAACCGTTAAGAATTGAAATTGGTTGTGGAAAAGGCGACTTTATAAGAGGAAAATCTGTGCAAGAACCTGATTACAACTATCTTGCTATTGAAAAAATAGACGATGTATGCGTATTAGCGGTAGAAAACTATGCAAAATCAAGAGGACTTGGCGACCTTGCTAAAAACGGTGGTTGGGAAACACCTGATGGAAAGGTATATCCACTCGGTTCAAACCCTATTGAATTTTCAAAGGAAGAAATGGGAAATGTTCGTTTTATGGTAGGAGATGCAAAAATGCTTTTACCTAATATTCCCGATAATGCAGTAGATGCGATTTATGTAAACTTCTGCGACCCATGGAGTAAAAAAGGACATACTAAACGCAGACTTACATATATTGAATTCTTGAAAATGTATTCAAGAATATTGGTATCAAACGGAACTTTCAATTTCAAAACCGATAATAGACCACTCTTTGATTTTTCATTAGAGGAAGTTGAAAAATCACCATTTACACTTGAATATCACACCTTTGATTTACATAACTCCGAGATGGACGCAACAAATATTCGTACAGAATATGAGCGTAACTTCAGTGCAAAGGGCTTTTCTATCAATATGTTAATCGCTAAAAACAATAAATAAGATTAAAAGAGGCAAAAATGTGCCTCTTTTTCTATTAACGCATAAAATATAATTGAGGTGTTAATATGAATATAACAATTATATCAAAAGATAAAAGATACCATTATTTAAACCAACAGTTAAATGAATTAGGATATAACTCTGAATTAAAGAATATAGATGATGCAATAGATACGGATATACTCATTTTGTCGGTAAGAAAGGAATATACCGATAGCGAATATAACTTGCTTTTTGAAAGGGGCAAGATAAAAAAGATTTTATCCCCTAAATATGTAGAAAACGCAATAGATTATACAGACAACGAGGTGTTTTTAAAGAAAAATGCATATTTAACAGCGGAGGGAGCAATAACTCTTTACTATAATGAAGCAAGAGAAACACTACTACACAAAAGAGTTTTGATTTTAGGTTACGGAAGAATAGGAAAATATCTTGCTAAAATGCTAAAATCATTAAATTGTGATGTATCTGTATATGCAAGGCGAAAAGAGGTACAAAACGAAATAGAATTAGACGGATATAATGCAGTATCTTTCAAAAATGATGATTATAATGTAGTTTTAAATACGATACCTTCGGTTATAGTAAATGATGGTAGGTTTGACAACTGCATATGCATTGAACTTGCAAACGGATTTGTAAACAAAGAAAACGTAATAAACGGAAATGGAATACCGGGAAAGATTTTTCCTAAAACAGCATCAAAAATTATCTTAGAATCAATATTGCCATATTTATCAATTTGAGAGGGACTTATATGATTGGATATGCATTTTGTGGTTCCTTTTGTACTCACAAAAGAAGCCTTGAAGAATTAAAAAAACTAAAAAGCTTAGGATATGATATACTGCCAATAATGAGTGAAAATGTTTATAATACCGATACATATTTCGGCAAAGCACAAGACTTAATAAAAGAGGTAGAGAGTATAACAGAAAACAAGGTAATTCATACAATAGTGGACGCCGAACCCTTAGGCCCTAAAATACATCTTGACGCTTTAATCGTAGCCCCTTGTACAGGCAATACTCTTGCAAAAATAGCAAGAGGTATAACCGATACGTCAGTAACAATGGCAACAAAAGCACATTTGCGTTCGGATAGACCAACCGTAATCGCATTATGTTCAAATGATGCTTTATCTGCTAACTTGCAAAATATAAGTATATTGCTTGAACGAAAGAATATATTTTTCGTACCAATGAAGCAAGACGACGTAACCAAAAAACCACATTCATTAGTGTCAGAGTTTTCACTATTGGAAGAAACCTTAAAGGGCGCTCTAGTATCAAAGCAAGTAAGACCATTATTTATTTAAGATATGAAGACAAGAAAACCTTGTCTTCTTTCTTTTTTATGTTGACTAAACAAAACAGGAGTGATATAATCAAATTAACTAATATTTTGCTATGAGGTCTATATGGAAAATAAAGTAATAAAACTAGGAGTAGTAGGCTTAAAAAGAGGAGCTTACGTTGCTTGGACTGTAATTGGTGATAAAAACGTTGTTATCCGTGCGATAGCTGATAGTGATCCTGCTACATTAAAGGCGTGCAAAGAGGATTATGAAAAAAACGGAGTAAAGGACTTACTTTGCTTTGATAATATTGAGGACTTATTAAAAAGTGATATTGATGCAGTATATATTGCTACCGACAAGCCTCTACATACAAAGCATACATTAATGGCACTTGAAGCGGGAAAGCATGTTTTAAGCGAAATTCCATCAATAGAAACCTTAGAGGAAGCAAAAATTCTTCGTGATGCCGTGAAAGCCCATCCAAATCTCAAATATATGGCAGGAGAAAACTGCTTTTATTGGGCGTTTATCGAAGCGTGGAAAAAGATGTATGAGGACGGAAAATTCGGCGAAATTCTTTATGCCGAGTCAGAATATCTTCACGCCCCACATCCCGACGAAATAAAGCCATATGAGCCAGAAAACCATTGGAGAAGATATAATCCTGCAATTACATATTTAACACACAATTTAGGTCCGCTTCTTTACATCATGGATGATTATTGCGTAAGCGTATCTTGTATGGTGCCTAATTCTGCAACATATAACCAATATAGAGATAATAACGATAACGGTATTGCTATTTTTAAAACCGCCAAGGGCGCAGTTATCCGTATATTTATCGGCTTTGGCATGTATGTAGGCTACGACCATAATTTTGCAATGTATGGTACAAAAGGCTCTATTCTTACAGATAAAACCAAGCCTTTAGAGGAAGCAACCTCATTTGCAAAAATGTATGAGGTGCCAAATACCTTTGAAAAATTCTTTGAAATACCTGTGAAACTGTCAAATACAGGAGATGTTTACGGTCATGGTGGAGTAGATGCAAAAATGATGCGTGAATTTATAAAATGCATAATTGATGATACAGAGCCACCTATTGATGTAGATATGGGTATTAGAATTTCACTTCCTGGAATTATTGCAGCCGAATCTGCCAAGCGTGGCGGAGAGCTACTTGAAATTCCTAAAATTAAATAATCGGAGCATAAAATGAGAAAAATAATTGATAGTCACTTACATATAACAAAAACAGAAAATAGAGACTATATTGCATGCTTTGATAAGTATATTAAAAATAGCCACATTCATGCAATAAATATCTGTTCCGTTCCATTTTACCGTTCAAATGTTTCCAATAACATAATGCTTGGTTTTTATAAATTGGCAAGGCCTAACACATATGTACATGCAGGCATTGAGCTTATTGAAATTCCTATTGACAATATGCCATCTAATATGGATGCATTAACTCAATATAAAGAGCTTATGGAAATAGGCTTTGACGGAATAAAAATGCTTGAAGGAAAGCCAACAGAGCATAAAAGAATCGGCAAAAACCTAAACCATAAAGAGCTTAACAAAATGTATCAGCAAATTGAAAAGGATGGCACTCAAATTATAATGCATGTTAATGATCCTGATGAGTTTTGGGACCTAAACAGAGCGCCGCAATGGGCAATAGATTGCGGTTGGACTTATGCAGATGGAACTTTTATCTCGTATGAGGATGTAAGAGACCAAGCAATTAAAATTCTTGAGGACTATCCAAATATTTGTATGACTTTTGCTCACTTCTTTTTTTGCAGTAAGGAGCCTGAAATTTTAGAGGATTTATTCAAAAAATATCCGAATTTCTGTGTTGACCTAACTCCTGGCGGCGAAATGTATGTTGAGTTTGAGAAAAATTACGATTATTACAAAAATTTCTTTAACAAGTATTCAGACAGACTAATTTTCGGTACTGACCGCAGCTTTATCTGTGATGAAAAGTATGCAGATTGGTCATTTAATCTTGTTACTTCATTTATTGGCACAGACAAAATCATACCAAGCTATGATGACAAGAAATTGAAGGGACTTGATCTTCTGAGCGAAAAAGCAGACAACATTCTTTTTGCTAACTTTGAAAGAAGAGTAGGCACTACCCCTAAAATTATCGATAAAGAAAAATTCAAGGCTTATATTGAAAAATATTCATTTGCAGTTAGCGACGAAGAAATGAAAAGCATCAAATTGCTTATGGAAAAATACATATAAAACAAAAAAGATTGCGGTTTCGCAATCTTTTTTTGTTTTATACAAGACCTTCAAAATTCTTTTGTCTTAAATACTCATAAACCGCAATAGCGCAGGAATTTGACTGATTTAGTGAGCGTAGTCCCTCTTTCATTGGAATTCGTAAGCATCTATCGGGATATTTATTAAGTAAATCTTCAGGCAGGCCCCAGCTTTCGCGACCGAAAAATAAATAAACATCATCCATATAAGCTATATCAGTATATCTGTTTTTTGCTTTTTTAGAGAACAGATAAAAGTTACAGTTTGGATTTTTTTCAAAAAACTCTTCTAAATTTTCATAATAGAAGATGTCTAAATGAAACCAATAGTCCATTCCTGCACGCTTTAGCTTTGCATTATCAATAGTAAAGCCAAATGGCTTAATCATATGTAATCTAGCACCACTTGAAGCGCAGGTGCGAGCAATGTTTCCTGTGTTTTGTGGTATTTCAGGCTCTAATAGAACGATATTTAACATAAAATCACCTCAAAATAATTATACTTTTTTAAAGAGAAAAAGTCAACAAAAATGAAACAATATTTAAAATTTTGATTTTATAGTGGAAATTTTTGTTTTAATATTGTATAATATATTCTGTATAGTTATGGAAGGACGCCGAAATCGGCAATTTTTATGGGACTTTTTTCTAAAATATTTGGTACTTATAGTGACCGTCAAATCAAAAAAATTATTCCTATTGTTGACAAAATAGAATCATTCGAGGAAGAAATATCAAAGCTTTCCGATGCAGAAATGAAAGCAAAAACAGATGAGTTTAAAAATCGTTTAGCAAATGGCGAAACTCTCGATGATATTTTACCAGAAGCATTTGCATTAGTTCGTGAAGCATCAAAAAGAGTACTTGGCAAAAGACATTTTAGAGTTCAGCTAATGTGCGGTGTTTTACTTCATCAAGGCAGAATTGCAGAAATGAAAACAGGCGAAGGAAAAACGCTTGTTGCAACATTGCCATCATATCTTAATGCTTTAACTGGAAAAGGTGTGCATGTTGTTACAGTTAATGACTATCTTGCAAGACTTGGATGTGAAGAGATGGGTAGAGTTCACGAATTTTTAGGACTTACAACCGGTCTTGTTATTCACGATCAAACCAAGGAACAAAAGAAGTATGCCTACAACTGCGATATTACCTATGGAACAAATAATGAGTTTGGCTTTGACTATCTTCGTGATAATATGGTTATCTACAAGGAGGATATGAGCCAAAGAGGACATGTGTTTGCTATTGTTGATGAGGTTGACTCAATTCTAATAGACGAAGCAAGAACACCTCTCATTATATCAGGTGCAGGACAAAAATCTACTGATCTATACGATAAGGCGGATAATTTTGTTAAAAAACTTCGCAAGCTTGTAATTAAAGAGCTTGACCTTAAAGTAGAACATGAGGATGTTAAAGAAGACTACATTGTAGATGAAAAGGCAAAAACAGCAACTTTAACAAAGCATGGTGTAAAAAAAGCCGAGGAATACTTCGGCGTTGAAAATTTATCTGATAGTGAAAACAATGAAATTTACCATCATATACAAATAGCCTTGAGAGCATATGGTATTATGCACAGAGATACCGACTACGTTATAAAGGATGACCAAGTAGTTATTGTTGATACATTTACAGGTCGTTTAATGCCTGGTAGAAGATATTCTGATGGATTACATCAAGCAATAGAAGCTAAGGAAAAGGTTAAAATTCAAAGAGAAAATAGGACTATCGCTACAATTACATTCCAAAACTATTTTAGAATGTATCAAAAGCTTTCCGGTATGACTGGTACAGCTTTGTCAGAGGAGTCAGAGTTCAGAGAAATTTATGACCTTGATGTTGTAGTTGTGCCAACTAATAAGCCAATGATAAGAATTGACCATAATGATGTTGTTTTTAAGAGTAAGGAAGGCAAGGATCAAGCAATTATAAAGCAAATTAAAGAATGTCATGCAAAGGGACAACCAGTGCTCGTTGGTACTGTTTCTATTGAAAAATCAGAAGCGTTATCAAGAAAATTAAAGGGAGCCGGTATTCCTCATACTGTGTTAAACGCTAAATATCATGAAAGAGAAGCAGAAATTGTAGCGCAGGCGGGCAAGCTTGGTGCAGTTACAATCTCAACTAATATGGCTGGCCGTGGTACTGATATTTTGCTTGGCGGTAATGCAGAATATCTTGCTAAAAGAAAAATGAGAGATGATGGATATGATGAGGAAACTATTGCTCTTGCAACGGGAAGCTCTCAATCTGTGTCAGAAGAAATTTTTGAAGCAAGGCGTGTGTATGACGATCTATACAATAAATTTAAGGAAGAAATCGAGCCCGAAGCTAAAAAGGTTAGAGAAGCAGGTGGTTTATTTATAATTGGTACAGAAAGACACGAAAGCCGCCGTATCGATAATCAGCTAAGAGGCCGTGCTGGACGTCAAGGCGATCCTGGCGAATCGAGATTCTTTATTTCATTTGAGGATGACCTTATGCGCCTTTTTGGTGGAGATATGCTTTATAAAACCGTTAGCCGTATGGGTATGGGCGATGATATGCAGCTCGAGTTCAAGATTGTTTCTGGCAGAATTGAAGGTGCGCAAAAAAATCTTGAGGGAAGAAACTTTGAGCGCCGTAAAAATGTTCTTTCTTATGATGACGTTATGAATCAACAAAGAAATATCATTTACAAGCAAAGAGCAGAGGTATTAGATGGAGTTGACCTACATTCTAAAATAGAAAATATGATTCGCAGCACCATTACCGAAGCTGTTGAATCACATCTCGTTGGAAATTATGATGAGTGGGAATTATCTGCATTAAAGTATAAATATCGTGGATTATTATGTAAGGATAGTGACTTTAATGATGAAAATATTACAAAAAATGAAATTTTGAACACCTTACTTGATAGAGCAATGACCCTTTGGAAGAGCAAAGAAAATTTATTCGGCGAGGATGGGGCAAGAGAGGTAGAAAGAATAATCCTACTTCAAAATGTTGATGAAAAATGGATGGATCACCTTGAAATAATGGATGACCTTCGTGATAGCATAGGACTTCAGGCGTATGCACAAAGAAATCCATTAAACGAATATAAGCTTGCAGGTGCGGAAATTTTTGATGAAATGATTTTAAATATCCGCGATGATACAGCTAGAGGAATTTTAATGGCTGTTCCAAGACAAGAGCCAATGAAGCGTGTGCAGGTTGTAAAGCCAACTGAGGAAGGCTTTATGAACTTCGGTGCAAAACCACAAAAAAGACAGGAAGCACCAAAGAGGGAGCCTGTAAGAAACGAAAATAAGGTAGGACCTAACGAGCCTTGTCCTTGTGGTAGTGGTAAAAAATACAAAAAATGCTGTGGCTCGCCGCTTTTAAGAGGTCAACAGTAATGGGCTTTGGATTATTATTTATTGGATATTTCTTTACCTTTGTAGGTGCATTGGCAATTCCAATTTCTCAATACACCTATGTTTTAGGAACAGGTATTATTTTGTTTTCCTTGAAAAAACTGATTTTAGAAAACAAAATGTTTGTTGCGAGCGCTATTTTTGCAGGAACATTTGAAATTTTTAGTGTTGTCGCGTTAATGATTAGCTTGCTTCAACCGGAAAACAAAGTAGGCAGCATATTAGCTGAAATTCAGTTAATATGCGCCTGCATACTGAATCTGTTGTTGCTAGCTTCAATACTGATTATTTCAAAGGAAGTAGGAGCTACAAAAATTCAGTCAAAATCAATCGTAAATCTAATTGTTACTGTTATATCTTTAATTTTTGTATCATTGAGTGTAATTTTACCAAACGCTGAGGCACAAGCTAGATTCTTTTTAGTCGGTTATGTCGCTATGATCGTTTATGTTATTTTTACATTAATAACCATATTCAACTGTTATGCAAGCATTTGCTATGAGGACGATGAAAATATGGAAAAATCAACGGGAAACAAGCCACTTGATTTTCTTAATAGAATACTTGACAAAGCAATGAACAAAAACAAGGATAATATACATAGGAACAACAAAACGGGGAAGAAGAAATGAAAAAAATATATCTAATTTTATCTTTTGTATTTCTTTTTAATCCGATAATTTCGGTAATTGATGTTTTACCTGATTTTATTGGATACTTACTTCTTTTAAAGTTCTTTCATACAATGTCCTACACCAATGATGGCGTAAACGATTTGTGCAAAAGCATACGTACCTTGTCTTTAATTACAGGACTTAAAATCATCAGCTTGATTTTAATGCCAACTCTTGCAGTGCTTGATCAAGCAATGTACTTGGTATTTTCTTTTGTTTTTGCAATTTTAGAGTGCGTTTTCGGTATTCCACTTATAAGTAAGATGTTTGATACGTTTTCAGACGTTGCGCTATACGAAAATAACGCAGAATGTGCAAATAATACAGTTGTTAAAAACATAACGATAGGCGCTTTTGTTACAAGATTAGTTCTTGCTTCTTTGCCTGATTTCACGTTTCTTTCAATTTCAAATGGAGTTGATACGCAAACGGGAATAAACATGTTGCAATTTAGACCCATGTTATTTGCTGTTTCTGTATTCATTTCATTAATAGTCGGTATTGTATGGCTTGTTTTTATACTTAAATACATCAATAAATTGTTTACTAAAAATGCAGTCAAACTTTTAAAAGAGGACTATTCACAAAGAGCCATAGGCAGAGGGCTGTTGTTTCTATCAAAGGACAGTATGACTTATTTAACCGTTCTTTGTATATGCTCAGCATTAGTAGTTGATTTTAACTTAAATTTAGTAAATATACTTCTTGATAGCTTGTTTTCTGTACTGATTACCGTAGTTTTAATTTTAATGTCAGTAAAGGACTACTATAAAGAAAAATTATTCTTAGTAGTTATAGGAGCATTAAGTGTATTC
This sequence comes from Eubacteriales bacterium, assembly GCA_045533435.1. Lineage (GTDB taxonomy): Bacteria > Bacillota > Clostridia > Oscillospirales > CAG-272 > RGIG2000. The sequence continues at coordinate 11,663 of JAZSHT010000105.1, forward strand.
CATTTAGCCGTTGATATTACTTTAACTGTTAAGGCTATTAAATTCTTTGAAAAATACAATTTAGACAGCATACAAAGAGTATCACAGGCAGATGATATGTATTTCTCAATGTGCACCTACGCTTCTATATCAGCAGCTTTATTTATATTTATAATTTTCCTTTCAACGCTTTCTCTTTACAGAAACGCTAAGGATACGCTGCTTTCAAATTCAGGACTATTTATTGACGCAAGCAGAGAAGCGCTAATTGAGGAATTTAATAAGGATACTAAAAGAAATGTAACTTCAGTTTTCGTATTTTCAGTTGTAGCAGGCATAGTATATTGCTGCTATATCTTTTTCAGACATTTACTACCTGTAACAACGTTATTTAATTCAATAGCTGAAATTGCATTTATGTTTGCATTTATTAAATCAATTTTACACCTGTATGATAACGTTTATAAACGACTTTTTATTCATGCATAAAATGCTCTCATTTTGAGAGCATTTTTTTCATTAAGTACTTGACAAAAAGATTATACTGTACTAAAATTGTGTTGAAATAAATTCTTAATTAAAATAGAGGGCAAAATGGCTCAAAAAATAGATATTTTAAACGGTGGAATTGTTAAGAAAATCATCGTATTTACAATTCCAATCATGCTTCAAGGCATTTTACAAAACCTGTATAATTCAGCTGACCTAGTAATAGTAGGTCAATTTGCAGGAGATGATGCGCTTTCCTCGGTTGGTGCAACAACAACCATATTTGGTGTTATGCTATCGTTGTTTTTAGGTATAACAACAGGTGTTGATGTAATATCATCATTGTTTTTCGGCAAGGGCGACTATAAAAACGTAAGAAAAGCAATAGATACCGCCGTAATTTTAGCTCCAATCTTAGGTATAATTTGCGCAATAATAGGATTTTTCTCAGCGCGACCTGTGTTAGTGCTTATGAATACACCCGAGGCAGGTGGAGTTTTAGATGGAGCAACGCTGTATCTTAAAATTTTAATGATTGGCATTCCTTTTACGTTACTTTTCAATTTTTGCTCTGCAATTTTAAGAACGTCTGGAGAAACTAGAAAGCCTTTTATATACCTCATGATTGCAGGCATAGTAAACGTGTCCTTGAATCTTGTTTTCGTTGCTGTTTTCAATATGGGTGTTGCAGGTGTTGCAATAGCAACGGTAATTTCACAAATGCTATCTGCTACTTTAATTTTGCTTAATCTTATGAGAAATCAAGGACTGTTTTCATTTAATCTGAAAAATATTAATTTTTCTTGGGGTGTTTTCGGCAGAATGGTGCTTGTTGGCTTGCCAGCAGGAATACAAAGCTGCGCCTTTAATGTTTCAAATGCTTTTTTACAATCAGGCGTTAATACCTTCGGAAACGATGCAATTGCTGGAAGCACAGCAGTTGCAACTATTGAAAATTTACTTTGGGTATCACTAAATTCATTTGTTAACGCTGCTACAACATTTGTTAGTCAAAATGTTGGAGCCAATAACTTGGAACGCGCAAGAAAATCATGCATATATACACTTTTTATGACTGCTTGCATGGGAATAGTTATAGGCTTAAGTGCATATCTGTGCGGAGATATGCTCCTTAAAATTTTCATTGATAATAATGAATTAGCAATGCAGTACGGAAAAGACAGATATTCTATTACATTTCCGTTCTATTTTTTAGCTGGCATAATGGGCGTTCTACCGGGCGCGATCCGCGGCTTTGGTTCAAGCCTACCGCCTTCTATTATTACGATAATAGGCGCCTGCGGTGTTAGAATTGTATGGATTTACACAGTTTTTAAAATGTATCCAAATCTTACTACATTGTACTTGGTTCATCCAATTACTTGGGTAATAACCGTAATAGCGTTGACAATAAACCTTGTCATAGCATATAAACAGACAAAAAAGAGAATGTTAAACAAGAAACTCGCATGAGCGAGTTTTTTTGTTTGTGTTTTTGACAGTATATAACAAAATAAAATAAATTGCGCAATTTTTTAATTTGTTCTTGAACTCATAGAATTTCTGTGCTATAATATAAAAAATGTGTCATGTTATAAATTCAGGAGGTGAGTATATGTACGATTTTCAAAAGGCAAACATATGGAAGCGTATCTCGGCCTCTTTATTCGATATTATTTTGCTTGTTATCATTATAATCGGTGCAGGCTTACTTATGTCTAGAATGTTGAAATACGATAGCCTTTCATCACAATTACAGGATTCATACAGTGCATACGAAGAAGCTTACGGCATTGATTTGTCTATTTCTTTAGAGGAATATGAAGCACTTGATGAAACTACAAAGGCAAAGCACGAGGAAGCAAAAAAAGCAATACTTGAGGATAAGGGTATAATACAGACATATGAAAAGCTAATGAATTTTACTCTTATTATAATTACTTTTTCTATTTTGCTTTCGTATATTTTACTTGAGTTTATTGTTCCTTTGCTTTTTAAAAATGGACAAACTCTTGGTAAAAAGGTTTTCGGTGTTGCAGTTATGCGCGAAGATGGTGTAAAGCTATCCTCTTTGTCATTGTTTATTAGAACTATTCTTGGCAAATATACAATAGAAACCATGATACCTGTTATGGTGTTAATCCTGTTTTTCTTTGGAACAATGAATATTTTCTGTATTTTTGTTGTTGGAATGCTTCTTATTATTCAGGTGGCTATGTTCATAATTGACCCTGCTCGCTCACTTATTCATGATAAGTTAGCTAAGACAGTATGTGTTGACCTTGCTAGCCAAATGATATTTGATACTGAAAATGATATGCTTGAATATAAAAAACGCATACAAGCAGAAAAAGCTGCAAAGGCAGACTACTAATATTTGTGTCAATAATTTAAATAATATATATTGAAGAGGTTGAAATGAAAGTTGAATTAAAAAATTTGACAAAAATCTTCCCAAGTCGTAACAAAAAGTCTTCGGAAGAGGTGGTGGCAGTTAATGACTTCACCTTTACAGTTCCAGATGGTAAGCTAATTGGTTTACTTGGTCCATCTGGCTGTGGAAAAAGTACAACGCTATATATGATTAGCGGTCTTCAAAAGCCTACAAGTGGACAAATCTTTTTTGGTGATGATGATGTTACTGAGCTTTCACCTGAAAACCGTGGTATAGGTCTTGTTTTCCAAAACTACGCGCTCTATCCACACATGACAGTAAAGCAAAACATTTTGTTCCCACTTCAAAACCTTAAGGGCGCTGACAAAATGTCCAAAGAGGCAATGATTGAGCGTGCATATTATGTAGCATCACTCGTGCAGATTGATGAGCTTATGGAGCGTAAGCCAAGCGAGCTTTCAGGCGGTCAGCAGCAGAGAGTTGCTATTGCAAGAGCACTTGTTAAAATGCCAAAGGTTCTTCTTTTGGACGCGCCTCTTTTTAACCTTGATGCAAGACTTCGTTTACAAACTCGAGAAGAAATTCGTAGAATTCAAAAGGAAACTGGAATTACTACAATTTTCGTAACTCACGACCAAGAAGAGGCAATGAGTATTTCTGATATGATTGTTGTTATGAAACAAGGTGTTATTCAACAAACAGGTAAACCCCAGGAGGTTTATAACGATCCAACCAATCTTTTCGTTGCCAAGTTCCTCGGGACTCCTCCTATCAAC
>JAZSHT010000118.1:0-3405 GCA_045533435.1 Eubacteriales bacterium
ATTGCAAGAGTCATGCCTGGGTAAATTCTTACGCCTCTACCCTGAGTACCATAGTTTGGTATGTTTGGGTCCTCGTGTAGGTTTGCGCCTACACCGTGTCCCGTAAACTCTCTTACAACAGAATAGCCTTTATTTTCAACATACTGTTGAATTGCATATCCTAAATCGCCAATTCGTGGATTTTCAGCGTTTTCAATCGCTTTAATTCCTTCAAAGAAGCATTCCTCGGTTGCTTGAATCAATTTTCTTGCATCCTCGGATATTTCTCCTACGGCGAATGTTGCAGCACTATCGCCTGTAAAGCCTTTCCATTGCGCTCCGACATCTATCTTAACGATATCGCCGTTTTTAAGTATTTTTTTGTGAGAAGGAATACCATGTATTACCTCATCATTAATACTGATACAAGCGCTTCCGGGAAAGCCACCGTAACCAAGAAAAGTTGGCTTTGCGCCATTTTTCTTGATAAAACGGCAGATTTTCTCGTCTATTTCTTTTGTAGTTACGCCTTCATGAATCATTTCCTTTGCAACGAGAAGTGCCTCTCCGGTAATTCTACCGGCTATCTTCATAATCTCAATTTGCTCAGGTGTTTTTAACTGAATCATACTTATTTAACTGAGCCCTCGATTGCGCCTAAGGTAAGAGCTGTGGTATCCTCTACCTTTTCTTGACCTTCAACTAAAACGAGTACGCCCTTTTTACCATAGAAATCCTTAAGTGGCTCTGTTTGGTTGTGATAAACATTAAGTCTATCAAGTACAACCTCTGGAGCATCATCCTTACGAATGGAAAGCTCTTCGCCACATTTGTCGCAATTTGTTCCATCCTTAGAAGGATTATATACAATATGGTATGTTGCGCCGCACTTTGCGCAAGATCTTCTTCCGCTCATGCGTTCAACGATTTTTTCATCAGGAACCTCGATGCTAACAACACAGTTGATTTCAACGCCCATGTTATCAAGCGCCTCAGCCTGAGGAACTGTTCTTGGGAAGCCATCAAGGATGAAACCGTTTTGGCAATCATCCTTTGCAAGTCTTTCGCCGATAATGCCGATTACTACCTCATCAGGTACTAATTTGCCGTTTTCAGCATAAGCCTTTGCCTGAAGTCCCATTTCTGTATTATTTTTTATAGCCTCTCTGATCATTACGCCCGTTGAGATAGTTGGAATACCATACTTCTCAGCAACGATGTCAGATTGTGTTCCCTTGCCTGCACCAGGTGCACCAAGGAATATAAGCTTAAGATTTTTCATACTCTTACTCCTTTAATTATTCAAGGAAGCCTTTATAGTGACGCATTGACATTTGAGTTTCAATTTCCTTCACTGTTTCAAGGATAACACCTACAACGATGATTACTGAGCTTCCTGCAAATACGAAGTCTTGAATCATGAAAGCACCATCTGTTGCTAAGTTAACGATATATTGAATAAGTGTTGGAACAACTGCTACTACTGAAAGTGCAAGAGCGCCAATGAGTGTGATTCTTGATAATACGCCTTTAATGAAGTCGGATGTTGGCTTACCTGGACGAATACCTGGGATTGAGCCACCGTTCTTCTGTAAGTTGCCTGCTACTTCAACAGGGTTGAATGAAATTGCAACATAGAAGTAAGCAAATGCAACGATTAATACAAAGTTTACTAAAATGTATGGTACTGTGATGGATGAGCAGTATTGAACAAACTTCGCAAACCAGCTCTCGCTCTTAGCCTGTACGAACATATTTACAATTTGTGGAATGTTCATAATAGATGAAGCGAAGATGATTGGCATAACGCCTGTCATATTAAGCTTGATTGGAAGGTTTGTGTTTTGACCGCCGTACATCTTTCTACCAACAACCTTCTTTGCATACTGTACTGGAATTCTTCTTTCACTATCTGTAATGAAGATGATGAACCAGAGTAAGAAAAGCATAAAGAGGCAAGCAAATACTGTGTAAATTGTGCCGCCAAGTGGCTTATTCTTAATCATGTTTGAAATCTCAATTACAAGTGTTGGGAATCTTGATACGATGTTTGCAAAAAGGATGAGTGAGATACCGTTGCCGATACCGTGCTCGTTAATCTTTTCAGCAAGCCACATTACAAGTGAAGAACCTGCGCAGTAGCAAGCGATGATAACAACCGCATAGAAGAAGCCCTTTTCAAGTACTGCGCCCATGCTATTTAAGTACACATAATAACCGATTGAGGTAATTAATGAGATAGCGATAGTTACATATCTTGTAATTGAATTGATTTTCTTCTTGCCGTCCTCGCTTCTTGAAAGTCTTTCAAGAGCTGGGATAGCTACAGCTAAAAGCTGCATAACGATTGATGATGTAATATATGGGGAAACGCCAAGTGCGAAAAGTGTTGCTTGTGCAAATGCGTTACCTGACATAATATTTAAAATACCAATTTCTTTAGCAGATGTTAATTGACCTGTAAGGTATTGTAATAAAAGATTCATATCGCTTGATACAACAGATCCTTCAAGACTTGCAAATCCGATGAAAGGAACTGTGATACAAGCACCTACTCTATACACTAAAAGAATAAAAAGTGTAAAGAGAATCTTTTTCTTTAAATCTGCTACTTTCCAAGCGTTAGCTAAGGTTTTAAACATAATTATTTCACCTCAGCTTTTCCGCCTGCTGCTTCAATCTTCGCCTTTGCTGTTTCGGTGAAGATCTTAGCCTCAACGGTTAAAGCCTTTTTGAGCTCGCCGTTGCCAAGCACCTTTAATCCATCGTTTTCCTTGCGAATGATACCGCAGTTAACGAGGGTTTCGAGAGTTACTGTAGCGCCGTTTTCGAATTTGTTAAGTTCGCTAACATTTACTGTTGAGTAAACCTTTGCAAATTTATTGTTGAAACCTCTCTTTGGAAGTTTTCTATATAATGGGAGCTGACCGCCTTCAAAGCCAGGTCTTACTCCTCCGCCAGATCTTGCATTTTGACCTTTGTGGCCTTTACCTGCAGTCTTGCCGTTACCAGAGCCAGCACCTCTACCCTTACGCCATGCTGGTTTAGCTGAGCCAGCTGCTGGGGAAAGTTCATGGAGCTTCATATTTTTTCCTCCTTCTTAATTTAAGTTAATTAATTTTTCGTTGATTTTGTATTAGATTAGATGTTTTCAACCTTTACAAGGTGGCTAAGAACCTTAACCTTACCAGCGATTACGCTGTCATTTGCATGAACAACGCTCTTGCCGATCTTTGTAAGACCAAGTGATTTAGCTGTTGCTTTTTGGTTAGGTGTGCAACCGATTAAGCTCTTAATAAGTGTTACCTTTACATTTGCCATTGTCGTTACCCCCTATTAACCAATAACCTTGTCAGCATCGATTCCACGAATCTTAGCTACTTCTTCAACTGTACGGAGTTCCTTCAAGCCCTCCATCGTTGCCTT
>JAZSHT010000138.1:0-7368 GCA_045533435.1 Eubacteriales bacterium
CTAGCGTTGGAATTTCGCTTTGCTTAATCCATCTGCCGCCCTTTACCTTAGCGGCGTGTTCCTTGCAATCTATGCATTTTGAGGCCTCGGGGGCTTTCTCATTGGATTCAAGCAAAAGTGTTTCTAGGTTTTTTATGCTAAAATTCATAGTTATCTCCTTTCATTATACTTATATAGTCAAATTTCATTGACCGAAGCCGATTCTTGAAGTGCTTTTTTGATTGAAAACAGATTTTTCAATTTTTTCTCTTTCGGTCTCTGTAAGATACATTTTGGCTTCATCTTCAATTTCCATGAGCCAATCAATTTGAAGTCTTTCATCATCGCCGATGGATTGTGCCTTTAAAGCATATTCGTATGCTTTTTCGTATTGCTTTGCTTCGTTTGCGATTATTGCAAGATATTCAACTAATGGAAGTGTCTTTTCTGTTCTCATAGCTTTTTCAAATGCTTCGATAGCTTTATCAAGCTTGCCTCTTGCATATTCGTAATAGCCAATTTCTAATAGATTGCCTTCCTTTTTAACTGATCTATGCCACAATAATTCGTTTGTGTAAGCTACTGTGCATTTTTGTGTGTTATAAATATCGTTTAAGGCTGATACTGCTCCGTGTAAAACCGGAGAAATATTCGTTCTGAAAATTGCGCAAAGTAAAAAGTTTTTGCATCCTACTGGATTTCCGATATCTTCATTTTCAACATATCTGGATGCTTCAATTAGCTCGTTTATCTGTTCCTTGTCAATACTGTTTGCTACTGCCATCAAGCGTAAAAGCCTGTCCTTTTGACACTCTGAGTAAAATCTACCCAAGGTCGCTGCGTAATAGTTAAAAAACACCATCTTGATTTCTAAGTTTTCCATATTTTTTCTCCTTCTCTTTTTTATATTTCGCCATCATTATACTATTATAAAAAAACAGCATTATGTGTTTTTTCCAAAATAAAACAACTCGCGGTTTAAAACCACGAGTTGATTTTGTTTTGGTATTTTATAATTCAATTTCGCCCTCAACGGACTCTAAGCGATTTTGTAATAATTCTGCCTTTCTTAAATCCACCGCTGTGCCTATGCCTAACGCGTAGCATACTGCAAGATTATAAACATTAGCGTAGGTTTTGCTTTTATTATAGGATTTTTTAGTGAGCTTAAAGAATTTCTTATATTCGCCATGGTCAAAGTAGTGAATACTTTTGAATAGATATTTTGTTTCCTCATTAAATCGTCTTGATTCCATAAACATTCTTATTTCCTCGTTTGATTTAACTAGGTCATTACGCCGAATAGGCGCATGAGCAAACTCAAATCTATCAGCCTCGGGGGATTTTTGCTGATTTGCGCTACTGTTTTTAAATGAGTCGTCAGCTATATAGGCACAGCTTGGATTTATAAGTAAATCCTCAAGGGATTTTGTTTCCGCCAGCGCTAGCTTACCTATATAATTAACATTCTTAGGCACTATGAATTTTGTAAGTCGCGTGCATCCGTAAAACGCTTTATCTAAAATGCGAGTAGCGTTTGTTGATACATCGCTGCCGCTAATGCTTAGAGATGTCAGCTGTCTGCAATCGCAAAATGCTCTTTCGCCTATACATGATATGCTATCAGGTAAATCAACATTTTCAACAGTTGAGCCCTCAAATAGTGATGTTGGCAATGCTTTGGACTTTAAGTCAGCTAAATCAACTGATTTCAGCATTTTTGCATTGGCAAAGGCGTATGGATAAACATTTTCCGCTTCAATCAATTTAAATCGGGATACCGCTTTTTTAACGGGATATTTTATAAGAGTTCGTGTTTTATTCTCATATAATACTCCATCCTTAGTGGAAAAGCGCTTATTATCGTTTGCGGTAAATTCCTTGCAAACGCAATATTTAAACGCTGTTTTGCTTATTGCGCTTACATTTTTTGATATTTCATAGCTTTCCTCGCCATTTTCGTTAATATTAGCTCTAGTGGCACAAATTAGCTTATTGCCCCACTTGCTATAAAGGGAGCCCTTTTCTGATTTGCAGCTTAAATTCCATTTGCTAACCACCAAATGCTTTGAATAAAGAATACAATCAAAATTCACATCCTGCTCACGGTCATCGCCGCTTCCCTCAGCTCCTGTATTTACCTGTAATGCAATGCTAGATTTAGAGTTATTTAGGGACTTCATTTGTGAATTTACATTTATGTACCAAGGCACATAGGCGGAATTGACCTTTTCAAAATTCACTACATCAAAGAAAATTTTTGAAAAGCAGCCTAGGTCAACTAATGGCTTGTTTTTTTCTATATCTACCATACAGCCATCGCAGCATAGAACTATAAGATTAACAATATTTTTAATTGCTTTAAGGTGCTTTTGATTTTTTCTTTCGTTTGCAAATCTCTTTTTTACATCAGCTCTTTCAAAATGTGAAATAAAGCTATTTATTGCATTATATACATTGGTCATTTCATCGTTAGATTTGGAGTCCGCTGCATAAAGCTTAATTAGCTCATTTCTGATTTTGTTAGCAAAATACGGCGTTAAGTTCTTTTCAAGCTTAACAAGATTATTAAAATAGAAGCGACTAATTGTAAAATCCTCTTCTCTTATGGCGCGAGTAAAAAAGTCATAAAGCCAAACTCCCTTAAAGAAGTCCTCGTAAAGCTTATGAGTAAATACTGCCATATGATATTTGATTTCAGATGCTTCATTACTACCGTTATTTTTTACAGCCCTTGTGTATTCCTGAAATCTTATTATATGCTCTAGCTTGCCGTTTTTTACAAGCTTTTTCGCTGCTAAAATTTCTTCCGCATTTGTGATTTTATAAACACAGTACTTGGCAATTTCAAGAATATCATGTCTAAATAGTAGGTCCTCGCCATTTGGATGAACGGAATAATATATTTTTTTCAAATATTCATCAATTAAATGCTCGGCACATTGAATTTTTCTATTTTTAGCCTGTCTATTAAGCTTTAAATAAATAGACATAAGCATTGGATTTTTTAAAAGCTCCAGCAGCTTATCATTTTTTTCATTAAACGCATGAGGTGCGACATTTTCAATTTGCCTATCGCTTAATGGACAGAATTCGCCCTCTGTAACATTAGACAACCCAAGTGCAAGATTTGGCTTCTCGCGAGATGTCATAATAAATAGATTTTTGTATGCGCTTAGCTTTTCAATTTCACTATATACATCGTTTTCAATATCTGATGGTATTTCATCTAATGCATCAAACAAAATAATCAAATTATTTTTTCTACATTCAACCATTTTTCTGATATTGCAGTTATGGTAACGATAATTTAAAATTGAAAGTATGTTATTTCTATTGGGTGTTTCCTTAAAGTCCTTACCCGATAGATATAAATAAACATTTTTGCCCTTTTTAAATAGTTGGCTTTTTAGGTATAAATGCTTTAGGGTGGTGCTTTTTCCTCCTCCGCCATTACCGAATAGCAATAGGTTTTTGCTTTCTCTGCGGTTTTCTATTAGGTAAAGCTCTAAGGGGCTGCTTCTATCATTTGATAAGCTTCCCCTCTCATCATCGGAGTCAAAATGGGCATATTCCTTATCATCCACCTTGATAAAGGGTAAAATATCAAGATTGATGTCATCAAGCATTTTTTCTATGGTTGCGCTTTCGTTATGCTCCTTGTAATACAATTTTTTTGAATCCATTACAAATTTATCAACACACTTTAAATCATCTGCATTATCACCCAGCGTGTTTTTAGCAATCAATCTAAGCGCCTCAGGCTCTTTAATATTTCCCTCTAAGCTCTCAATGATTATATCTATATCAGTCATTAAATCCTGACAGTTTACATAGCGCTTTGAAAAATCCTTATTCATTGCCTTATGATAAATATCGCTTAGCTTTTGCTTAACGCCTAAAAAGCCTGATGTTATCATGCTAGCATCAAATCCAACGCTAAGACCATCGGGATTGCCACATACTAATTCAACTAAAACCTTAACAGCAGCAGTTAAATCAAGGACCTTTGAAATGGAGTCATCAATTTTAATTGCTTGGCAATATTTATCTATATCGTGATGGTCATACCATCCCGATGTAACCTCGTAAATAAAGCCCTCTCCATCATCGCTTTGCAAATTTTTTACTACATCATCAATTAGTCTTGCAGAGCCGAAGTCAAAAAGCTGCATGGTATATGAGTCGCCCTCGTTGGCTCTGTATTTAAAAATGTTATCGGGCTTTACATCAAAATGAACATAGCCTATCTCGTGTAGTGCTGACAATGATTTTAAAAAGCCTCTATATTCCTTAAATAATGTGATAAAGTCATTAACATTTTCAAGTGGGGAAGAGCCGATGGTTGAGCCGTTAGTAGCTACAAACACCTCATAATATACCTTGTTTTCCTCTCCTGCCCAAATCTGTCTTAAAAAGTAATTACTTTCCTTTTCAAGGTAATATGCAGCCATATTTTCGTTTATTTCTCTTATTTTTTTCAAATAATCTTCATCGATTGTGTCCTTATATAGCTGCTTTACCAAATATTTTCTATTGTCAGCGTAATAAACAATACATGTGCCACCGCAAGCAAAAATGCAATTTTTCAAATGAGGATATTTTGCTTCCATCTCTAAGATTTTTTCGCTACGAACAAGTCTTGAGATTTCATCTGCATTTAATTTGGTGGGGGACAAATTTATTAAGCTCTTTGACTCTTGTCCTTTAATCGCCGTTGCATCTGTCATTGCTACTCTCCTCTCATAGTGTTATAGCCAATGGGGAATTAGCTATTTAAGCAATAGCGATGACACGGTGAGTCTTACTCGGTTATATCGGAATCCTCGTCATTATCGCTATTTACTTCATCATCGTTTTTGATATCATCACTAAAAGCCGCTTTATATAAATCCTCGTTTAAGAATTGGTAGAAAACAAATTCTCTGAATGGATATTTCTTTGCGCCCTTATACGCCACAACCTCTCTATAATCAATATTATGTAATGCATAGAGCAAGAGAAAATCATATTTGCTAAGCTCCGTGTTAAGCTCAAGCATTCTACAGCTTTCAAGCATTCTATTGATTTTTTTCTCCATTATTGCTCCTGCCTTGGTGTAATCCATGGCAAATTCGCCCTCGCACATTTTAATCACGCTTGAGCTTAGCGTTACTAAAATTGTCGCAAGCATCATTTCTCTTGAGATATTCTCTTTATTGTTAATTACTCTGCCAAAATCTGCATTAGGTATTTCAAATATTTCCCCAGAGCCAATTTTAGCAAATTTTGTATGAATTAAGTCAAGCTCCTTATCAAGCTCCTCATCCTCAACATAGCGAGCATTATCGGTATTGCCCTTTCCATCAAGAACATATTCTCTGTACTCCTGATAGTCAATGCTGTGAAGGTATCTTACACAGTTAGAAAACATTTGCTCGCTTAATAGGTATAAGCCAACCTGCACATCTCTTCGTGTAAGAGCGAACTGAATAATATCGTTTAGCTGATACTCGTAAATTTCGCCATCTCTTCTTTCGTAAAGACCGATTGTGTTTTTGCGCTCCTTTTGAGTTATAATTCTTGTAATGCTATCAACTGATGCTCCGCATAATAAGGAAGCATAAGCAAAATATCTGCTTACATGGCATCTTCCAAATTCGTGAGCGTATTTTGATACGAACTTATAAGCGCTCATAACATTATAAGCGCCATCCTTAGTATCCGATATACTGCCGATGGTTTCAATTTTTTCAAAGTCGCGAGCAATATCCTGAGTGAATTGACCATTTAAATCTACTCCACCAGAATTAGATACCTTTTCAAGCTCTACATCATTGTATAATTTACGGAATGTGGTGTAGGCGTTGATGCCTTTTTTATCCTCTAATAAGATGGAAACGGCAACACAAAAATCAAAATAATCAAGTATGTATAGCTTCTCTAAGCCTAACATTCCAATATCGTTATTAAAGCCTGCTAATTTTTTCTTAGTATGTCTTTTGTGTATTCCCAAAAACAGAAGAAGATCTAAGTATTTTTTTCTTTCAAGATTCTTAACACATGATGGTAAGCTTCTGCTATTTAGCCAATTACGAACATTTCTTGCAAATGTGTCAAGTGATGCGCCATTTAAAATAGCTTCTCCGCCGTTTGCCATATATAAATTTGCAACATTGCTTGATACTGAGCCGTTTCCTACTGCCTTATCGACCATAGACTTGAAATATTCAATTTTGTTTTTCTCAAATCCGTTTTCCTGCATCATCTTTTGAAAAACTTTTCTTGCTTTTAAAATTGTCATTTTCACAATGTTCATTATATCTTCCTCCGTAACATATATTTGTTACCTTTTATATTAACACACACTAAATAAGTTGTAAATACTTTTTTCCAATTTATTCGTTATTTTTGCGCAAAATATTGCATTATTCTTTTATATATGATAAAATATTTTAAAACACAGTTAAGGAGATTTTTATGAGCAAAATCAAGGTTATGTCCTTTAATCTTCGTTACGATAACGAAAGAGATGGGATAAATTCATTTTCAAATAGATTTGACAGAGTTTTAGAGGTTATTTCAAAGGAAAATCCCGATATTATCGGCTTTCAAGAGGTGCTTCCTTCTATGAGGGATAAATTAAGAGCATCCTTGCCTAACTACTGTATGGTTGGCTGTGGCAGAGGCAAGAATTTAGATGGAGAATCAATGCTTGTTGGATTTAAGGCGGACATGGTTGAAATGATTTCCTGTGAGAGTTTTTGGTTATCATTAACTCCTAAAATTCCAGGGTCAAGATATGGGGGCGACCAAAGTGGATGTCCAAGAATGTTTACATCGCTACTTCTTAAGCACCGTGATATAGAAAAGCCATTTAGATTTATCAATACACATTTAGACCACGAGGGCGAAAACGCTAGATATCTTGGCGCTGTGCAGCTAGCTCAAGCAATTTCACAGTACGATGAAAAATTTGTGCTTACAGGCGATTTTAATGCTGAACCGGACAGTCCTGAAATCAAGTTGATTACATCTGCCCTTTCTTATAGAGGCGCTATTGACTGTACAGAAGGATTTGAGCCCACTTTCCACGGTTTTGGCAAGCTTAAAGATGAGGAAAAAGTGAAAATCGACTATATTTTCACTGACGGAAAATGTGAAAACTCTTATATAGTTGAGGATATTCCTGTAAACGGTCAATATTATAGTGACCATTATGCTATATGCGCGTATATTGAGCTTTAAGGAAAACTCTATGATAGTAATCAGAATTTTAGTTTTCGCTATATCCGCATTACTGCTTTATGCTTCCGTTTGGTCGCTTTGGGTGTTCTTTCATTTTAAGCCTAAATATTGCAGTAAATGCAAGGGCTTTTTACGGAGTGAGCAATACTTTAAAAAAAGAAA
>JAZSHT010000121.1:0-3551 GCA_045533435.1 Eubacteriales bacterium
CTTTTTACAAGTGGCTATCAGATTATAGAGCAGAGCAAGCGGAAGCAAAACGAAAAGGCTTAACATTGCGGAATTTCAATTTGCTTGAAACAAAGGTCAAGCGTTTGGAAGGTATTATTGAAATTATTAAAAAGGCAAATGTATTACCTAACGCGCCTTTGCAGCAAAAGCTCTATGCAGCTGAAAAGTTGTCCGGAGAACATAGCGTTCATATGATTTGTGATGCGTTAGACATCGCTCGAGGAACTTATTACAACCATGTTTTGCGAAACAAACGAGATAATACGTGGTATGCCAAAAGGCGCGAGGAATTGCGTATTCAAATACAAGAAGTCTTTGACGAAAACCACCAAATTTTCGGAGCGGAGAAAATAACAGCTGTATTAAAAAGCAAAGGCATTAAAACGAGCACTAAAATGGTCAGAGAATTGATGCGTGATATGGGGCTTGTTAGCATTCGTCAAGTGGCAAAAAGTCTTTATGCCGATGAAGCTCGAAAGCATAAAAACTATTTAAATCAAGAATTCGATCCTGATGCACCCAATAAGGTTTGGGTAAGCGATATTACATATTTTAAGTGCAACGAAAAATCTTACTATATTTGCGTTATCATAGATTTGTATGCACGGAAGGTTATCGGCTATAAAGTAGGCAAGAAAAACAGCACTCAACTTATAAAAACGACATTGAAGCAAGCTTATGAATCACGCCTGCCCGACTCATCTTTGATTTTCCATTCTGACCGAGGCTCTAATTATTGCTCAAAAAGCTTAAACGACTACGTTAAATCATTAGGGTTTGTACGTTCTTTTTCAAGACCCTATGTTCCATATGACAATTCGGTTATTGAATCTTTCTTTGCTTCTATGAAAAGAGAGGAACTCTATAGGAAGAAATATAGAACCGAAATCGACTTGTACCAAGATATAGATGATTACATAGAGTTTTATAACACACGCCGACCTCATTCAAAGATACAATACAAGACTCCTGAACAAAAAGAACGAGAATATGCGGTGACTTTTGGGACAATTGAACTTGAATAATCGGACTATGGGGGTTCGAAAGTGATGTTTTGATTTTGGCTTTTCGCAAAATTCACATTTTTCTGTTTTCAAGTCCGAATGAAAAACAAAAAATGCGACCTCGAAAAGCCGCATAAAATAAGGATTTATAAAGAAAACACCATTGTCATTCGAACTTTAGGGGTTCGGATTTCAATGGTGTGTTCATATGGGTGCGGAGGTGGGACTTGAACCTCACGACCTCCGGGTTATGAGCCCGACGAGCTACCAACTGCTCTACTCCGCGATATATTGATTCCCTGTGCTATTGCTTGGGGAATCGTGGTGCCGATGACCGGACTTGAACCGGTACGGTATTGCTACCGAGGGATTTTAAGTCCCTTGCGTCTGCCGATTCCGCCACATCGGCATGTGGTTATTTTGCCTAATGATTATAGCACACAATTTATTATATGTCAAGAGTTTTTTTCTAATTTTAAAAAGATTTTTAAAAGAGAAGTGAAAAGCGGAAAATTTGTGTGTTTCTGTTACTATTATATTACACAAAATTAATAATATACCAAGTTTTTTCCAAAATAAATTATTTCGTTATTTTTCCTACAATTGACTTTTTTAGTTAGTAGTGTTATAATAATAAAAAACGAACCTAACGGGGAAAAGAGAATATGAAAGAATATAAAAATTTAGTGGTTTTTGACCACCCTCTAATCCGTCACAAAATCGCAATTTTGCGTGATGAAAAAACAAGCATGAAGGAATTCCGTGAGCCTGTCGAGGAAATTACAACACTTATGACCTATGAAAGCTTAAAGGAAGGCGTTCCTACCACAGAAATTGAGGTTAAAACACCCCTTGAAACCTGCAAACAAACAATCGTTGCAGACAATGCAATCGTTATCGTGCCAATTCTCCGTGCAGGACTTGGAATGGTAAATGGCGTGCATGTGCTTTTTCCTTCTGCCAAGGTTGGACACATAGGCATGTGCAGAAACGAGGAAACCCTAAAGCCTGACACATATTATTGCAAGCTTCCTGACGGCATTGAGAAAAAGCTTGTTATTATCGTTGACCCAATGCTCGCAACAGGCGGTAGCGCTTGCGACGCTATCCGACTTTTAAAAGATAAGGGCTGCAAGCATATCAAGCTTATGTCAATTATCGGCGCCCCCGAAGGCGTTTCCAAGGTGGCAGAAACACACCCAGATGTAAACATCTATGTTTCCACCATGGATAGATGTCTAAACGAAAACGGCTACATTCTCCCAGGCCTCGGAGATGCAGGCGACCGCCTCTTCGGCACTAAATAAAAAACAAAGGGGATGTTGCAATAAGCACAGATCAAAAACCGACACATATCTCATAAAAAAAGTTCTATTTGTATTTGAAAATATTCTTTAATGTTGAGAACTTGCATTTTAGCAAGTTCTCTTCATTTTTATGTCTGTTTTTTAGACGCGAACACGGCTCTACCGTACACAAGTACGCCTACGCTCCGTGTTAAAGCGCGTCTTCTGCACTCATTTCACTATCCCCATCCAAAAAAGGGGCTTTTGCTTAACGCAATAGCCCCTTTTGTTATGTAAAATCATTGACCACTACGACCTTGTAGCTTAAAGCATATGGGAAATATCAACAAACTCGTGATAAACCTTATCAACACCGTTTGATGTAATATTGATTACAGTACCGCCATTAATAGGATTTTTCCAATAGCAGCCAGGACCGGTCTTAACCGCATATACAAATCTAACGCCCTCATATACAATATGGAAGCAATTTGTATGGTCGTGTCCTGCAATAAGTGTCTTAGTTAAGCCACACTCCTTAATTGTATCAAACACATGCTCATCCTCTCTGTAAGAGCAAATACCTTCCCAAAGAGTACCAAAGGACTCCTTGTAGCCATCATTCCAACAGTCGCCCCTATAGGTTTCTTCAAGAGTTAGCTTTCCAAAGTCCACATCAGGCTTGCGAGCCGCATTAAATGCGTACCTGTATGCATAAATCGGTATATGCATAATGAGCGTAGCATCAGTACAACCAAGACTCTTAAGCATTTCAATCTGCTCCTTATACCAAGGGATTTGCTCATCATAAAGCTTTGCCCATTCCCAATGCTCTCTGCCATCACGGAAGGAATCAGGAGCCTTGTCGTGGCTATCCATTAAAATAAGTCCCTCTACGATTTTATCATCCTCATAAATACCGATTACAAAGTTGCCATTGCCAAGCTCCTTAGGTCCTTCCTCATATAAGAATAAAGAATGCTTTTTAAGTAGCTCAACAGAGGTAGAAAGCTTATCCATTCCACCATCCTGGTCATGATTTCCCCATACCGCAGTATAAGGCACGCCAAATGAATCAAGCTTTTTAGCAAGACATTCAAGTGCCAAGAGATCTCCGCACCAAGCGAGGTCTCCGCTAATAGTTACTAAATCAGGATTTACTCTTTTGAAAAGCTCATCAAGTGTGTAATTAGTCATAGCACCATTTTTATGTGTTAATTGCCATTCGCCCTCAGTTAAC
>JAZSHT010000106.1:0-9135 GCA_045533435.1 Eubacteriales bacterium
CTCCTGTGGCGTCTTTTATTATTCTATTTATAGTTCTTATAAAAAATGGTAACGAAATTACGCCAATAATAATTTCTTCATTAATGGTATTTCCAATTGTCTTTTCAAATGTTTATAAGGGCATTGAAAGTGTAGATAAAAATCTTATTGAGGTAAGTAAAATATATAAAATTTCTTTTAAACAAAGAATTTTAGCGTTATACTTGCCAACTCTTATGCCGTATTTTTCATCTGCATTGCTTTCATCAATCGGACTTGGCTGGAAAGCTGGAATTGCTGCCGAGGTATTATGTACTCCAAAAATTTCAATTGGAACGGAATTATTTAATGGTAAGCAATACTTTGAAAATATTGATGTTTTTGCTTGGACTGCTACAGTTATTATTATTAGCTTAGTTTTTGAGCTTGTTGTTACGAAACTATTCAAGCTTATACTTAAAAAATATGTTAAATCAAGCGGAGGCACAAATGAAAATAAATAATTTGACCAAATCCTTTGATAAAAAGCTTGTTTTTAATAATTTCACATTAGAAATTCCTGATAATAAAACAATGGTAATTACAGGCGAAAGTGGATGTGGTAAAACCACTCTACTTCGCATTATTGCAGGTCTTGATACTGATTTTGAAGGAAAAGTTGTAGGAAACGATAAGAAAATCAGTTATGTTTTCCAAGAACCGAGACTTTTTGATGCAATAACAGTAAAGCAAAATTTAGAATTGATTGATAAAGGAACTCTTTTATCGGTTGATGAAATATTATCAATAGTTGAACTTAAAAATGATGCGAATTTATATCCAAATGAGCTATCAGGAGGCATGAAAATGCGTCTTTCATTAGCAAGAGCTTTATATTATGATGGAGCCATTTTTTTAATGGATGAGCCATTCTCTGCCCTTGATAACGACATGAAAAGCCGTATCATTCCAAGAGTTTTTGAATTATTAAAAAATAAAACTGTAATAATTGTTTCTCATAATGATGATGAATTAAAGGAATATACAGATAACTTAATAAAAATATAAATGGACTGCCAAGCAGTCCATTTATATTTTTGCTTATTTACAACCGCAACCGTTATCCTTCTTGTGTGTATTACCACATCCGAAGCCATCAGGAATGTATGGTGAAAATTCGCCAACTGGGAATGACATTGTTCTGAATAATGTGCAAGGGTCATTTTCACATGCAGTTACACATTCCTTGTCAGGAATATTATACTCAACTGCACTAACAAGTAGTTGAGCAGGACGCTCAATTTTAACTACTGAAAAGAAACCTAAGGACACTACAAGAGATTTGTCATCGCGCTCACATAATCTGCCGTTAAGCTTGCATTTAATATGCTCAGGAATATCATCAACGCAGCAGCAACAGCAAATCTTGTGATGGTGTGGCTCAATAACCTTTACATTTAAAACGATAGGATCAACCGTTTCAAGTACGGCTATTGGGAGATTGTTTGTTTGTGTAGAATTACAGGAATGGTCATCGCAGAAGCCTGAGCCATTAAGTTCACTCTTAAAAACATTTACATTTCCCTCACTACCGAAAAGAATTACCTTCTTTTCTACTACCGCAATACCTTCAAATTCTTGCACATTACCTTGGCAAATGCATGCTTCAAAGGTGATTTTAGTATAAATCTTTATGTTAAGCTGATAAAATCCTCTATTAAATGGAACATCAACCACATCAATGTATGATGAAATAATTTTAGCACATTTAGCTCTTATTGTAGATGTGCGCTCAATAATCTCTTCTCCGAAGTCTGTTAAATAAACCTTAACATTTTCATAACAGTCCTTATCTCTACAGGAATCAAGTACCCTGTAAGTGTCGATGCAGATATTTTCCTTCTGATGAGGATTAGAACAATTTTTGTTATCCAGCATAGGTGTTATCCTCCTGTAAAATTGAAGGCTATTCTGTCGCCTTCTGTTATATCTTATGCTATTTTAACAAAATTGTTCTATTTTCCATCCATATTATTAATGATAAAATATTAACGTAATGATAGGATATTACAAAGAGCCTAATAGAACACACTAATGCAAGATAGCCGTGTGGAAGATGTGTTAGTTTATGGTACAAAGGATACCGATGTAACCAAAATCGGTATAAAGATAAGAGGAAACTTTAATAACACAAAGGAAGTAAAAGAAATGTGTATTAAATTACTACCCACATATCAAGTTCCAAATTTAATTGAAATCGTTGATGAAATACCGAAAAATGGTTCAGGCAAAAAGATAAGACTTTAAAATTTAATACACGAAGGCAGTTGCATTGTAATGGTGCAGCTGCTTTTTGTATGTAATCAAAAACGCACACGGATTTTGCTCCGTGCGCGTCCGAAATTATTAAGTTTTTATGGTTTTCTTTGAATAAATAACACATGTTCTATGTTATATTTGAATTTTCATTATGACCAAACATAGAATCGTACTCAATCCACCTATAATATCATGTCGTTATATTCTTGAGGAGATAATAACTCTGGATTCCTGCTTTTTCCATCTAAAAGATTATCAATTAATATATCAAACATAGAAAAACGCAATTTTTCTCTAAAAAATGATTGAAAAGATTCATTTAAAGTGAAAATGCCAATTGAGTGATTGCTATATCCCTTTTGAGCAATTAATTTATCAAATCGCTCCTTTTCATTTATTGAATTTAATTTTTCAAAATTCTGTACTTGCGAGCGATTTAAACTAAATGGATCAATTGTAGTAAAAGTATATGTCCAATCAATTTCACTTAAAAAAAGTTTATGAACGAATCCTTTTTGATTAGGACAAAATTTACTATATGTTGCAGGTAAAAACCCACATTTCTTTAATTTTTCTATCGTAGGCTTTTCCTTCTCACAATAATCATAAAATGCATAAATACTATGACTATGTAGCAAATCTATCGAATACTTGGAATAAGGCTCCGTTTTAATTCCTACACAAATAATTGCCAAATATTTTTTATGCGCATCAAATTCCACTGAATTTCTTTCAACCGAATTATATTTTGAATTTTTAAAATACTTTGATTTCGAAATACCATCTATATGCCATGCGAAATTTTCTTTGTCAATATTTAAATCAACAGTTTGAAATATGATGATATCACCAATCTTATGCTTTGGTTTTTTCAATATTGCTTTTGGAAGCGCGGTCAAAGGCATTGGAGATATTAATTTTAGATATAATTTATTTAACACTTCTTTTCGCTTTTTTATATCCGATTTATTTCCTTCCTCGAGCCACAAATCCATACCACGGTTGGTTTTTAACATATTCAAAACTGTTAATTTGTTCTTTTCGGTCAAAACGCCATGTTCCCACTGCCAATTTGCAAGTGTGTACCAAAAATTAGCCAACTCATCATCGTCTTGATCATATGAAAGAATTTCACTAAATACTTCCATTATTTTTTTATTTGCATCTTCTGGTGAAAGAAAAGAATACACTTCACGGCAAGTATTTATTACATCAGCAGCCGTGTCGTTACTGTTTATACCTGTACCCCAAGTACCCATCGTTCCTCCTAATTACTGATTCAAATAATAAGGGAGACAGGGGACGGTTCTGTGTCTCCGAATTGTTTTTATTGTTTCAAGAAATTTTCAACAAGTTTTTGCTTACGCCCGTCCGACAAATCAACGCCCGACAGAATTCTGTCGGGCGGAATTGTTATGATATAATCTTGTGATTTTTCTTATCGAATAATTTCAAATAAATATTAAGGTTAAGCTACCTTTAAGCAAATTTCGATAATGAATTCTAAATATCAACTGTTGAGGTTAAATCAAAATAGTACATTGGACTGCCCTCGCTTATTCATTTAAGAATTTTGAATTTCAAATTATAATTAATTTTTATCATAGGGATCACCTCAAAAAATCATATGCGAAGCACTGTAATACAGTAAATCTATATGGTATATTCGGTACATACATCTTAAGAACAAACTCGCTATGACATATAGTCACCCTAAATATAATCACATAACCTACGGGCTTTACATAGCTATGCTTTATAGCTCTATCAGTAAACCTTGCAATCTATTTCAATGCTCTCTCCTTAAAAAGCACTTAAAAAAATTGAATTATATGAAGTTTAAATTAATTGTTCATTGGAATATCCTCTTTCGTACTTAGTAAAAGCTTATGCGAAACTTAACAGTACATTGGTCCTTACCTCTCTATAAAAATTTTTTATAGGTATTTTTTGATATTCTCAGTAGCATTTTCGGTTGGCATTGATAATGTCATTACCAAATTAACATTATACTTTGCAGTTAATTCATCAACCTCTGTTAAGAAAGTATCAAATGCAGCCAAATCTCTGTTACAAATTCTGAATGTTGCATCAATAAACAAATCTGTAATATCGTGGTTGCTTGCTAATAATCCTGCAATGAAACCGTAAAGCTCTTGAGCATCATTTACCATATATTCATCGGAATTAATTAGTCTGCACTTGTGACTAAGTGTGAGTCTGAGATTTTCGCCCTTCTCAATGCACACAACAGAGCCATTTGAGCTCTCAAGTGCAGAGTTAATCATCTCGATGAGAATTTTTGTTTTACCTGTGCCTTTCACACCAATAATAATTTTTACCATATTATTTGTCCTCCACAATATGTTTTTCTTTCTGTCTAAATTATACACTATTTGATTAAAAAAATCAATAGTTTTAGTGAAAATAACTAAAAAAATTTGATATTTTCTTAAGAATTTAGAAAAGAGCAATAAAAATTGCTCTTTTCCATATATTATTTGCCTATTCTTGCATTTAACTCGTTTGCCAAATCCTCGTAGCCTTCCTTGCCAAGTAATGCAAACATGTTTTTCTTGTAGCTTTCAACACCTGGTTGGTTAAATGGATTCACTCCTAATGTATATCCTGAAATTGCGCAAGCAAGCTCAAAGAAGTACACTAAGTAACCGAAGGAATATTCACTTCTATCCTCTAGCTCTAATACAATGTTAGGAGTATTTCCATCAGAGTGAGCAAATAAAGTACCAAGCATAGCGGTGTGATTAACATAATTTAAATCCTTACCGGATAAGAAATTAAGCTTATCAACATTAGCTTCATCATTTGGGATTGGAAGCTTATCGTTAGAATTCTTAATATCAAGTACAGTTTCAAACATAATTCTTGATCCATCTTGAATAAATTGACCAAGCGAGTGAAGATCTGTTGAGAAAATTACTGAGCTTGGGAAAATGCCCTTTAAGTCATTGCCTTCGCTTTCACCAAATAATTGCTTACACCATTCACAAAGCATTTGTGCAGCAGGCTCATAAGCCGCTAAAATTTCAACGCTCTTATTCTTACGGTAAAGAACATTACGAATAGCAACATACTTTAAGCAATCATTGCTTTCGATGTCTGCGCTTGTATATGCTTTACGAGCATCTTGTGCGCCCTTCATCATAGCATCAATATCAATACCAGCAACTGCGATTGGTAAAAGACCTACTGCTGTTAATACTGAAAATCTTCCGCCAACATCATCAGGAACAACGAATGTTTCATATCCGTTTTCATCTGAGAACTTCTTAAGTGTTCCCTTTTCCTTATCTGTTGTAGAGAAAATTCTGTCCTTAGCGCCTTCCTTGCCGTATTTTTCCTCTAAAAGATTTCTAAATACTCTAAAAGCAACTGCAGGCTCAGTTGTTGTACCTGATTTAGATACTACATTGATACAAATATCCTTGCCCTTACAAATTTTTAAAAGATCATTTAATGCAGATGGGCTAATAGAATTACCTGCAAAATAAATATCAGGTGTTTTCTTATTAGGAATATTATTGTAAAGTGGTGACTTTACAAATTCAATAGCCGCTCTTGCGCCAAGATATGAGCCACCGATACCGATAACTACAAAAATATCACAAGTCTTTTGAATTTTTTCAGCAGCTAACTTAATTCTTGCAAATTCTTCCTTATCGTAGTTTTCAGGAAGGTCGATCCAACCAAGAAAATCGTTACCCTCGCCATCACGAGCATTAAGAGTAGCTTGAGCCTTATATATCTCCTCAGAAATGTTTTTTAAGTCCTCATTTGTTACAGAATTACCTAAAAATTTTGAATTTAGTGACAATGTCATAATAGTTTACCTCTATAATATATTATATACAATATAATACAACATCCATCGCTAAATTTCAACACTTTTTTACTGTTTTTTAGTTATTTACATAAAAATTTTTTAACATTCTTATAAAATATTCCCAAAAGGTTATTTTCTCAATATTTTCTGAACAATATATATTATTTTCTCCAATTATTTCGCCACCAGAAATATATTTAACCTTACCTAAAATATCGCCTTTCTTAATTAGTGCTTTTATATTTTCAGGAATTTCAATTTCTTTCTTAATTTTCTTGGTTACTCCCTTAGGCACAACCGCAGCATATGTATCACTATTCAAATTAGCTTGATTTTTAATACCGCCCAAAACCTTTATAGTGCCATGATCAGTTGTGTTATCCTCATAAATTGAATAATTAGCAAAACCATAATCAAGTAATTTTGTGGCACAAGAATTTCTTATATCCGAGCTTTCTGCTCCCATAATCACAGCAATAAGCTCCATTCCATCACGCTTAGCCGTAGCACTAACGCAAAAGCCCGCCTTGGATGTTGAGCCCGTTTTTAAGCCTGTAATTCCTTGATAATATCTTACTAATCTATTTGTATTAGTTAATCCAAATTCTCCATCCCTTATTGTGTCCATCCATGTTGTTGCATACTCACTAACCTTTTTATGCTTAATCAACTCCCTTGACATAAGTGCAATATCATATGCAGTAGTTAAATGATTAATTACATCGTCATCAAGTCCTGTTACATTCTCAAAATGTGTGTTTTTCATTTCAAGAGACTTTGCTCTTTCGTTCATCATATAGACAAAATTCTCTTCACTACCGCCAACATACTCTGCAAGAGTTAAAGCCGCATCATTTGCTGAAGCGATAATTACACATTTTAGTAATTCATCAACACACATTACCTCGCCGGGCTCTAAATACACCTGTGAGCCTCCCATTGATGATGCGTTTTCACTAACGGTTAGCTTATCATTATAGTTTAATTTTCCTTCATCAATAGCCTCAAAAATAAGCAATAGCGTCATTATTTTCGTTACAGATGCCGGTGGGAGCATAGTGTCTTTATTTAAACTGTATAAAACCGTGCCGGTTTTAGCTTCCATTAAAACCGCACTTTTTGCATCTAAATTAAAATTTGGCTCTTTTATTTCTAAACTAAAAACGGGAATAATCATTAAAATTGATAAAAAAATAAGAAAAAATATTGAACATATCCTCTTCATTGTAACCAACCTCACTAATTTATTAAAATAAACGTTAAACAAACATATGCATTGTACATAAGCCAAAGTTCATGTAATACCAAGGCAACAGTCCATAGTGAATAAAATTTGTACGCTGATAAAATCGCCATTAAACAAAAAGAAATCGCAACAATCAAAGATATGAAAGTAAAAAATGGCGCTCTTGCTCCAAAAAACAACGGATATACAGTCAACATAAAAATGAACATTAATATTATGTACAAGCATATTTTATATGAAATATTTCTTCTATATCTTTTGCACCCTAATGCTATACCGGCAAAAACACATCCACATAAAATAAAAGATATTCCCCATAGAAGAAAAGCAAAACCAATGCCAATGGCAGATAGAGGAAAGTTGTATAATAATAAAATTTTATTTACTCTACCTCCAATTATCCAACTTATAACACCTAAGAACAAAAACACTCCCATAAATATAAGTGTTTGTAGACTTTTAATTGTCCTTATTTCATATGTAATTCTGTCAAAATAACATGAAATTTTCCTAAATAGCTTCAAAAAATCACCTCATAAGTAATTTATGAGGCGATTTTAAAAATATACTATTTTCTTCTTCTGTTTTCTATAAAATATTCACTGTCAAGAATATCTACACCATACTCATTTGCTCGATTATAATCAAGTAATGAAACGGTTCTTCTCCTAAAAGGCGGAGTTAAAGCGTCAGCTATCATTCCATCCTCGGTATCTATAACTACCTTTTTATGCAAAC
The DNA here is from genome assembly GCA_045533435.1 of Eubacteriales bacterium. Classification (GTDB taxonomy): domain Bacteria; phylum Bacillota; class Clostridia; order Oscillospirales; family CAG-272; genus RGIG2000. Next base: position 8,106 of record JAZSHT010000106.1, read on the forward strand.
TACAATATTCTTTTGGTTCACTGCCAACTTTAAAATAACCTGTCTGAGTTCTATCTCCTCTTAAATCTATCGTACATTCATGGCATACTAGATTTCCACTATCCATGCAATACTCGCATTTTACTATTCCATTAGGAATATAAAAGTATTCATATTCTCTATTTTCATATACTTTATTCATAACATTATCAAAGAATATACATGATGGATTTTCAGCATAATACATAGGTCTTGGCGTATCATACCCACACCAAACTCCACAAACATAGCTTGGTGTATATCCGATAAACCATCTATCCTTTAAATCGCTTGACGTTCCTGTTTTGCCAGAAATCTCTGATTTATTCTTAAATGTCAAATATCGTGCCGTTCCTTCTGTAACAACCCCCTCTAAAAGCTTAGTGGTAATAAATGCAGTATCTTCACTTAAAATTCGCTCACTTTCATCATTGTTTTCTAATACAATATTACCATAATTATCGGTAACATATAAATAAGTTTTAGCGTTTGACATATATCCACCATTAGCAAAAGGCGTATATGCATTAGTAACATTTAAAAGCGACTCACCATAGGTTAATTGCCCTAAAGCTAAAGGCGATAAAGCCTTATCATTCATGCTATCCAAATTCAACTTGAATTTTGTTGTTAAATAGTCAAACGAGACATCAAATCCTAAAAGCTCAAGTGATTTCACTGCAACTGTATTAGTAGAGTGTGCAACCGCATATGATATTGGCATCAAACCCCTATATCTATTAGGTGAATTTTTAGGCCAAGGCTCGTTATTTAAAAATTTCTCTGGTGTATCTTCAAAAACCGTTGCAAATGTAATCAAATTATTTTCAATTAAAGGCGCATATACAGATAACGGCTTTATAACAGAACCTGGTGCTCTTTTAGCTTGTGTCGCTCTATTAAAAATACGATTTCCTTCTTTTTTTCCCGCACCACCAACTAAAGCCAGAACATCCGATGTTTTAGGATCAATTATGACGCATGATGCTTCTGGATAGGTTCCATCTTCGTT
>JAZSHT010000012.1:0-16074 GCA_045533435.1 Eubacteriales bacterium
GCCATCAAGGTCAACCATCTTATCCCATGTGCCACGGAGAATGAAGTCTGCGCCTGTGTATGCGATTTCATCATTTGTAACAGTTGCCTTAATTGCTTTATCGCTTGTATAAGCATCATTGCCTGCAAATGCTTTTACTGCAACAACAAAGCCAAGCTCAATCTCGACGTCTATTGCGTTGCACTCCGCGATTGCAGCGTTATCAAATGTATAACCAAATGTAATACCATCGCCTTTTTCGCTTACTGAGAAGCCCTTAAATTCTGTGATAATTGGGTTAACGCTTACAATACTAGGTGTGATATTATGAGCGCAGCCCTCATTTTGACATGTTTGAGTTTTTGTGCCGTTTGCAAGGTAATTAGCGTATGCGATTGCATTTACATAGTTATGCTTTGGCTCTTTCTTCATATTGCCGTCGTAATCATCGCATCTTTCGCATTGAATTACGCAGTCGTTTCCTACATCATTGTGAATTCCGTCATAGAATGCGTCGCAGAAATTGTAGCCGTAAACGATATATGCTTGATTTGTGCTATTATCGTATGTTGATTGGTCTGCAAGATATGTTTCGTAAGAAATAACCTGTGAAGCTCTAAAGCCACCGTTACAGTATTCCTGTGTATTATCTCTCATATCAATAGCGTTTTGCTCTGTACCTGTGATAAATACAATGTATTGGTTAAGTGTATCACGGAATGCTTCCTCACCGAAGCCGATTGCAAAGTGAGCAGGAACAAAAATCTTTTCAAGCTGCTTGCAGTTTCTCCATGTTTGGTACCATTTTTGGCAGGTGTTGAATGTAGAAACAGGGCTCATTACATATGTCTTGATTTGTGCGCCTTGAGTATTGATAGGTGCAGCATCTACGCCCTGTGGGCACTTAAATACACCGTTTGTAGCCTCTTGTGTAAGAGTTGATGTTGCGGCAAAGGTACATGAGTTTATATAGAAAAGCTGTGTATTTTCAAGATTCCAGATTTGAACAAGCTTAGTGTTTGTAAAGCCCTCTTGACCGATACCCTTAAGTGAGTTAGGAAATACAATACCGCGTAGCTTTAAGCAACAGCCATTCTTATTGCCCCATAACCAGCCGTTCAAAGCATCAATATCAAGCTTTTCCATATTGAAAAGAACAAGCGCGGAATTGATGCCTGAGCATTCAATTTGTGTGCCGTTATCGAAAATATCAATGTCTTTAAGTGTTTTTTGTGGGCTGAATACCTTTGTATCAAAGCCACTTCCGCCTGCGGAAATTGAATATTTAACATATACCGCCTGTGTTTCATCAGTTTGGTCGGCTCTTACATACTTTAATTCTTCGCCGTTCATATACCAAATAAGAGGATTGCCCTCTGTGTCTCTGATTGCTAGCTTAGTTGTGCCGTCTGCCGCATAAATCCATTCGCCATCATTATATGCAGGCTCAGCCGCGCTTGCTGAAATTGCGAAAAGGCAAACGAGCATTGCTACAACAGCAATCGCTAAGAAAATTTTCTTTTTCATTGTTTTTCTCCTTGATAAAAAATTATATAGTAACAATACTGATACACCTTTATTTTATCATATAATATAGTGCTTTGCAACTAATTAGCATTTATTTTCAAATTTTCGGCAGATAGCACAATTTAACGCGCTAAATAGTATTTTTTGACAAATTGATTTTATGCAACTTAAACAAAAAGAGCCAACCAAGGTTGACTCTTAATTTTGTTTGATTATTTCTTTATAAGTGTTTCAACGAGTGCGAGTGCTTCGGGGATTTTTGAAATGTCTTTTCCCCTTGCCTCCATCTTTGAGGGAGGGGGACCGCGTTAGCGGTGGAAGGAGTCTGTTACTATTTTATAAGTGTTTCAACTAAAGCGAGTGCTTCTGGGATTTTTGAAATGTCTTTTCCGCCACTCATAGCACTATCAGGTCTTCCGCCACCCTTACCGCCGGTAACTGCGCTTACCTCACGGAGAATGTTGCCTGCGTGTGCGCCCGATGATACTGCATCCTTACCGCAAACTGCGATAAAGTTAAGCTTTTCGCCCGAATGGATAGCAAATACAGCCACAGCGCTTGGGTTTTTGTCCTTAATTGTATCGCCAAGAGAACGAACTGCATCAACTGCCATATCCTTAAGGTCGGCTGTAATTACAGACACATCCCCAACGATTTTAGCATTATTAAGAAGCTCATCAACTCTTGAGCCTGCCATTTTGGAGTTAAGAATTTCAATCTCACGCTTTAATGCTCTTACCTCATCTTGAAGTGATGAAGCACGCTTTGCGATATCGTTTGCATTTTGAACCTTAAGCTCCTTTGCGGTGCTTTCGATAAGTCCTTGCTTTTCGCCTAAAAGGTTAAGAACGCCAAGACCTGTTACAACCTCAATTCTACGAACGCCTGCTGCAACGCCAATTTCAGTAACAATCTTGAAAAGACCTGCCTTTGCGGTATTATCAAGGTGTGTACCGCCACAAAGCTCAACGGAGAAATCTCCCATTTTAACCATACGAACAACGCTACCATATTTTTCGCCAAAGAGTGCCATAGCGCCATTTTTGCGGGCAGTTTCAATATCTGTTTCTACTGTGTCAATAGCTGTGCCAAGTAAAATTTGGTAGTTTACAAGTGCTTCAACCTTGTTTATTTCATCTGCTGTTAATGCGGCAAAGTGTGTAAAGTCAAAGCGACCGATTTTTTCATCAACATATGAGCCTGCTTGCTCTACATGTGTACCTAAAACTGTACGGAGCGCTGCTTGAAGCATATGTACTGCGGAGTGGTTACGCTTAATTGCTTCTCTGCGAGCTACATCAACGGAGCATTTTACAGTATCGCCAACCTTAACTGAGCCTGATGCGATATTACACATATGGATATAAACGCCATCACTCTTTTTAGTGTCGGTAACTGTAATTTCACAGTTATCGTTTACAAGGATACCGGTATCTCCTACTTGTCCACCGCCCTCGCCATAGAAGGTTGTTGTATCAAGGATAATAGAGCATTCGCCCTCTGTAATTTCTGTTGCATCGTTGCCGTTTTCATCTAAAATTGCAAGGACCTTGCTATCAACCTCGTAATTAGTGTAGCCAACAAAGTTAGTTTTTGCAATATCAAAGGATTTTGATTTGTCGCTCCAACCGCTAATATTTGCTCTTGCATTTCTTGCTCTTTGCTTTTGCTCTTGCATTAAAGCATTGAAACCGTCCATATCGGTAGTGAAGCCGTTTTCCTCGGCAATTTCGCGGGTTAAGTCAATTGGGAAGCCAAATGTATCGTAAAGCTTGAATGCATCTGCGCCTTCAATTACCGTTTTGTTTTCGCTTTTTGCCTTTGCCATAATATCATCAAGAATTGAAAGGCCTGCATCAATAGTTGCATCAAATCTTTCCTCTTCAAGTGATAATACCTTTTTAATGTAGTCGGCTTTTTCGCCAAGCTCAGTATATGCATCCTTGCTTTCTCCGATTGCAACATCGCACATTTCAACAAGGAAAGGTCTATCTATGCCAAGTAATTTACCATGGCGGCAAGCTCTTCTTATAATTCTACGAAGAACATAGCCTCTGCCCTCGTTAGATGGAATAACGCCATCGGAAATCATAAACATTGCGCTTCTTGTATGGTCGGTAATTACACGGATTGAAATATCGTTATTAGCGTTATCGCCATACTTCTTGCCTGAAATAGCGCATACATTGTCAAGGATTTTTCTTACAGAGTCAACCTCAAACATGTTTTCAACATTTTGCATTACACAAGCAAGTCGCTCCAGTCCCATACCTGTATCAATGTTCTTTTGAGCAAGCTCTGTATAGTTGCCTTGACCGTCATTATTAAATTGTGAGAATACATTGTTCCAAATTTCCATAAATCTGTCGCAGTCGCAACCAGGCTTACAGTCAGGAGAGCCGCATCCACGCTCAACGCCACGGTCAAAATAGATTTCAGAGCAAGGACCGCAAGGACCGCTGCCATGCTCCCAGAAGTTATCTGCTTTGCCAAGACGAACAACATGGTTAGGATTTACGCCAATTTTGTTTACCCAAATATCATACGCTTCTTCATCATTTTCGTAAATTGATGGCCAAAGAAGGTCGGCTGGTATTTCAAGAGTTACAGTTAAGAATTCCCACGCCCAAGCTATTGCTTCTTCCTTAAAGTAGTCGCCAAAGGAGAAGTTGCCAAGCATTTCAAAGAATGTGCCGTGGCGTGCAGTATGTCCTACTCTTTCAAGGTCAGGTGTTCTTATACATTTTTGGCATGTTGTTACTCTGTTTCTTGGTGGAATAACCTCGCCTGTAAAGAACTTCTTCATAGGTGCCATGCCTGAGTTGATAAGTAAAAGTGATTTATCATTTTGTGGCACTAAAGGGAAGCTGTTTAAGCGAAGATGTCCCTTTGATTCAAAAAATGAAAGATATTTTTCTCTTAAATCGTTAAGTGATGTCCATTTCATAGCTTTGTTCCTTTCGATAGCCACAGCATAACTAATCAAACTCGATTTGGAGCGATAAATAAACCATTATACTTCAACGAAAAAAGTTTGCCGATTTTTTAATCGCCTGCACTTTTTTGTTTTGCCTAATGCTCTATTTATTCGCTCGAAATTTTCGTAAAAATCTGCAACACATAATAGGCGAGCAGATTTCAATAGAGAAAGGCGCAGGCATATAAGATATGTCAAGTCTTTATCTGTTGGAAGATACCGTCTATTATGCGTTACAGACGGGTTCGATTGGTTACGCTGTGGCTATGGTAAAATTTTAACGCATATATTTTAGCACTTATTATATATTTTGTCAAGCACTTATATTTCACTTGACAAATATTTAATAAAAGTATATAATTTTAGTAACTGTAGTCTGCGACCGCAGACAGGGAATAGGATATAGGGGACAGGGGCTCATTACATTCGCAGGGGGCAACTTCGTTGCAAAAAAACAACTAACTTTCCCTGTGAGCAAAGCGAACCCCTATCCCCTATCCCCTGATGCGGGCCGAGCCCCCCTAGGGAGCGAAACATGATAGATTTACTTGACATGCACAAGCATTTTATTCTTTCTCATCTTAAAGAGGGGGACATTTGCGCAGATTTTACTATGGGAAACGGGCACGATACTGCGTTTCTTTCAAATATAGTTGGGGCAAACGGCAAGGTTTACGCATTTGATATACAGGAAAAAGCGCTTATTTCCACAAGGGAAACGCTAAAAAAGGAAAATTGCCCTGACAACTGTGTTTTAATTCACGATTCACATCACAATTCAAAAAATTATATAACTGAAAAAATCAAGGCGGGAATGTTCAATCTTGGTTATATGCCAGGCAGTGGCAACAAGGAATTAACAACCAAGCGTGAGACTACTCTGCCCGCTATAAAAAATGCCATTGAGTTGCTTGGCAATGATGCTATTTTGCTAATAGCCGTATATCCGGGACATGAGGAAGGCAGACTTGAGGGCATTGAAATTGAGGAATATTTAAAGACTATAAGCCGAAAGGAAATGTCAATTTCAAAGTTCCAAATTATAAATTCGCCAACTTCTCCATTCTTTTTCATCGTGGAGACACGATAAAAAAGGGGATAGGGGATAGGATATAGGGGATAGGGTGGTTAGCCTATCTCCGCACTTACAAAAACAAAAAACACAAGGAGACACGGGCTTAAGAGAGCGAGGGAAAATTCGTGAACGCGAAGCGTAGGCGTACTTGGTACGGTAGAGCCGCGGTCGCGAATAGAAAAGCAAAATTGGAATTTCTCCCAAAGGGAAAATTCCTTCCTTAAAAGGTTCTTTATCGCATTGATAAACAAGAGATAAGCTTATAAATTTGCTTTTCGGTTTCACCGATCTGTTAAGTCCGACGGGTATATGATTAATAAGACAATAGCGGCAATATCCACAGCCTATGGCAAAGGCGGAGTTGCTATGATTAGAATAAGCGGAGACGCCGCTTTAGAGGTTGCTTTGCGAGTTTTTAAGACAAGCGCAAAGGAAATAAAGCCAAGATATTGCTACTACGGCAGTATTCTTCGTGATAATGATATAATTGATGATGGCACAATGACATTTTTTAAAGCACCTAACTCATATACGGGGGAGGATGTGTGCGAGATTTGTTGTCACGGGGGCATTTATGCCACAAGAGCCGTCCTTGAAAGTGTGCTTTCACAGGGGGCAGTTTTAGCGGGAGCAGGCGAATTTACACGCCGTGCTTATATGAACGGAAAATTGACATTATCAAGAGCCGAGGCGGTTGGACATGTTATTGATGCTAAAACCGATTATCAGCTTCGTTTGTCATCCTCTCAGGCAAGAGGTGTTTTATCAAATAAAATCGGTGAAGTCAGAGAAAAAATTATTTCACTTATTTCTCGTTCATATGCTACTATTGACTATCCCGATGAGGATATAACCGACAATACAAGAGATGAAATGATTGACACCTTAAATAGCGTTTATAGTGATGTTTTATCTCTTAAAAAGTCATACAAGGCAGGAAAAGCCGTTAGCGAAGGCGTAAAAACCGCCATTATTGGCAAGCCAAACGCAGGCAAAAGCTCACTTTACAACCTACTTTTAGGCGAGGAGCTTGCCATTGTAACCGATATTGCAGTCACAACAAGAGATATTATTGAAAATACCGCATCTATTGGCGGTGTAACCTTAAATCTTGCCGACACGGCAGGCATACACGAAACAAGTGATGTGGTTGAGAAGATCGGCGTTGACAGAGCTAAAGGCAGAATTGACAATTCTGAGCTTCTTTTATGTGTTTTTGATAGCTCAACTCCCGAAACTGCCGAGGATGTGTTTATAATTGAGAGTGCAAGAGACAAAACTGCCGTTGCGATTATAAATAAAAGCGATAAAGAAAATATGCTTTCAAGGGAATTTGAAAGCAAAATAAAATCGACCTTTGAAAATGTAATTTATATGAGTGCTAAGGACACGGACAGCCGTGAAAAATTAGCGGAAATTATTAAAAATATGTACGAGCTTGGGGAAATTGACATTTCAAATGATGCGGTAATTTCAAGTGCAAGACAGTTTAGCGCCGTTTCACTTTCCTTAGAAAGCATAATTCAAGCCAAGGAAGCATTAGAATTTGGCGAAACTAACGATATAATTTGCTTTACACTTGAAAAAGCACTTTCCGAGCTTGATATGATTGATGCAAGAGAAACAAGTGAGGAAATCGTAAATGAGATTTTTTCACGCTTCTGCGTAGGCAAATAACGCTTGCGTTATTTGCAGGGGACAGGGGACAGAGGATAGGGGTTCACTTCGTTCACAGGGAAGATTAGTTTATGCCCTATACCCTATTCCCTATACCCTATTCCCTATTCCCTTGAGCGACTGAAAGGAGCGAGGTAATGAACACTAAAAATTTTACTAAAAATGATAATGGATTCACATGCGAAAACTGTGGCTTTGAGGTTAAGCCTCTTGGCTATTCATCAAGAAATCATTGTCCTAAATGCTTATGCTCTAAGCATGTGGATGTTATGCCCGGGGACAGAGCCAACACCTGTGGCGGAGTTATGGAGCCTATTAAGGTGGAGCTTGACTCAAAAAAAGGATATGTTATCCTACATAGATGCCGTAAATGTGGCGAAATTAAAAGAAATCGCACCGCCCACGAGGCAAAGGAACAACCCGACAATATGAAGCTCATAATCAAGTTAACAACGGGTTGTTAACTTGAAGCGGTCAGCCGTTAGCGGTTAGCGAAATTAGACTGATATTTTTATTAAGGAGAGATTATGAAAAAATTTGGCATTTTGATTTTATTACTTGCTATTTTCGTAGCGTTGACAGTTTTAGTGTCTTGCGTAGGTGAGCAAGGACCAAAGGGAGACAAGGGCGAACAAGGTACTCAAGGCGAGGCTGGTAGAGGTATTTTAAAGACTGAAATCATTGACGGTTATCTTTGGATAACCTACACAGATAAACCAAACGAGCCTGTAAATGTTGGTAAAATTGAGCCTGAAAAAGAAGAAACAGTTATAAGCGACCTTGATTTTTATCCACTTGATGACGGCACTTATGCAGTTGCTTGCGGTAAAGCAAAACTATTAAGTAATATTGTTATTCCGTCAACTTATAACGGAAAAGCAGTTTCTACAATAATGAAAGATGGCTTCAAAGAATGCACAAATTTAAAGACTATTGAAATTCCAAATAGCGTTACAACTATTAGTAACGGTGCGTTTAGAAATTGCTCTAACCTAACAAACATTGAAATTCCTAATAGCGTTACAAGTATTGGTAACTCTGCGTTTAGTGGTTGCTCAAGCCTGACAAACATTGTAATTCCTAATAGCGTTACAAGTATTGATAACAATGCGTTTAGCGGTTGCTCAAGCCTGACAAACATTGTAATTCCAAACAGCGTTACAAGTATTGGTTACTATGCGTTTGAAGATTGCTCTAAACTTACAATTTATTGTGAGGCAGAAAGTAAGCCTGATGGTTGGGATAATGATTGGAACTGGTCAAAACGACCTGTTGTGTGGGGATACGAGAAATAATGTGAGCATTATTTCAGCGATTAGCCGTTAGCCGTTAGCGGTTAGCGAAATTAGACTATTGCTGGAATTCCAAACAGACTATTTAAAACTATTCATAAACTAAACAGCTGACCACTGACCACTGACCACTAAAAAACGAACGGAGTGAGTTTTATGAACTGCAATATTTGCCCAAGAAAATGTAATATTGACCGTTCTTTGCACACGGGTGTGTGTGGAATGGGCGATACAATTAAGGTTGCCAAGGTTATGGTACATAATTGGGAAGAGCCGTGTATTAGTGGCACAAAGGGCAGCGGTGCTATATTCTTTTCGGGGTGTAATTTAAAATGCGTGTACTGTCAAAACCGTGAGATAAGCCACGAAAAATACGGGTATGAAATGACTGTGGAGCAGTTAGCAAGTAAAATGCTTGAATTACAAGATATGGGAGTGCACAATATAAATCTTGTAACACCTACACATTATAGCGACAAAATAAGGCTTGCCATTGATTTAATTAAGGACAAGCTACATATACCTATTGTGTATAACACCTCGGGCTATGAGCTTGACACAGAAATACAAAAAATGGCGGGGTATGTGGATATATTTTTAACTGATATTAAGTATTACGATAGCGAAATATCAAAAAAATACTCCTGTGCTACTGACTATTACGAAAATGCAAAAAAATCACTTGCTTCAATGCTGAAAATTGCGCCTGAGTGCATTTTTGATGAAAATGGAATTATGCAAAGGGGCGTTATTATAAGACACCTTGTGTTGCCTACTCTACGAAAGGACAGTATAAAAATCCTTGAGGATGTGTCAATAAATTTTGACATATCCAAGGTAAAGTTGTCCTTGATGTGTCAATATACTCCCGATTTTTGCCCTACTGAATTTAAGGAAATAAAAAGAAGAGTTACAACCTTTGAATATAACTCCGTTGTGGATAAGGCGCTTGCCTTAGGCTATGATGGATATATACAGGATATTTCTTCTTCAAATAAAATATATACACCGAATTTTAAGGATGGTACAATATGAAATTAAGAATTCCCGATTATGCCATATTTTATCACGATGGCGAGCCAAAAAATCCCAAAATTGCGCCTCAAGGTTATATCCTTGGCAAAGGCGAAAGAGTTGAGTTTGACAATAGCTCCTTAAATACTAATTTAAAAAATGAAAATTGTGAAATTTGGTTTGACCTAAATAATGATGAATTAAAGGTTTACGCAACAACCTATAATGTGGGTGCAAGATATATTCTTCTTCGTTGGAATGAGAAAATGCGCCGTGATGTTAAGGTTTTAGGCGATGCATATGAGCGAGGCTACGGAGACCTACAATGGTCCACCATTCGCCCCGAAAGATGTATGCCTTGGTATATTGCAGCTTCAAACGGAAGCGACAGTAGTTTTGACTATAATGGCAGATTTACCGAATGTATGGGCGTTAAGGTATGCCCAAACTCCATGTGCTTTTGGCAATATGACACCGAGGGCGTTAGCCTTTGGCTTGATATAAGAAACGGTGGTAACGGCACATATCTTGAGGGAAGAAAGCTTGAATGTGCAACTGTATTATTTAAGGAATATAAGGACATAAGCGCGTACAAGTCCTTACAGGAATTTTGCTCGGCTATGTGTCCTAACCCATATTTGCCCGACCATATTGTATATGGCTCAAACAACTGGTATTACGCTTACGGCAAAAGCACACATGAGGAAATTATAAACGATACAAAATTACTTATGGAAATGTGCGGTGGCTGTAAAAATCCGCCATACATGGTAATTGATGATGGATGGCAGCCTAATCCTACCGATGCTCCTTGGGACACAGGTAACTCAGGCTTCCCTGATATGAAGCGTCTCCAAGAGGAAATGAAGTCCTTTGGTGCAAGGACAGGTATTTGGGTAAGATATTTAATAAACGGCAAGGATGGCAGCGAAAGAAAGATTACTGTGCCTGAAGGCTGGTACTTATCAAGAAATGATAAAACCTTTGACCCTTCACACCCAGAGGTGCTTGAATATGTGGCAAAAACCACTAAAACATTGACACAGGATTGGGGATTTGAGCTTATCAAGCACGACTTCTCTACCTTTGATATTTTCGGCAAATGGGGCTTTGAAATGAGCACTAACATTACGGAAAGCGGTTGGAGCTTCTATGATAAAACAAAAACAAGTGCTGAAATTGTAAAGAATTTTTATAAAACGATAAAGGATAATTCAAACGGCGCAATTATTATTGGTTGTAACTGTATCGGTCATTTATGCGCTACTCTGCATCAATTAAACCGCACAGGCGATGATACAAGCGGCTTTGAATGGTCCCGTACACAAAAAATGGGTGTTAATACTCTTGCATTTAGAAACTGTCAAAATGGGCGCTTCTTTATGTCCGATGCTGACTGTGTTGGTATTACCGGTCTTATTCCTTGGGAGCAAAATAAAGAGTGGCTCTTTGCTTTATCACGAAGTGGCTCGCCACTTTTCGTATCATGCAAGCACGGAGTTTTAAATGAAAGCGAGCTTGCACAGCTTAGGGAAGCATATGAGATTGCTTCTAAGCAAGCAGATGAATTTATCCCTGTTGATTGGATGGAAACCACCACGCCCGACACATTCCTTTTAAATGGCGAAATCGTTAAATTTAATTGGTACACCAAGCGTGGAAACGAAATATTTACAGATTGGAATTAAATTATGGATAGAAATTTAGTTTTTAGTTTTGAAATTTTTGGCAAAGAGTTAAGCGTATATTGGTACGGCGTAATGATTGCTATCGGTATTCTCTGTTGCTTTACTTTGTTTTTGCTTTATACAAAGCATACGAAATTTGAAGAAAAGTTTGCAGATTTTTGCTTTTACACTATAATCGCATCTATTGCTTGTGGTTTTGGGTCGGCTGCTCTGTTTCAAGCATTTTATAACTACCTTGACAATCCCGCAGGCGGCTTTAAAATCGGTAGTGGCTTAACATTTATCGGTGGTCTTATTGGTGGCGTTGGCTTTTATCTTATTATTTATGCTATTTTTAGAACAAAATTTAAGGACAGACTACCTAAGCTTTTACCTATTTTAGGTCCTTGTGTAACTATTGCTCACGGCTTTGGAAGAATTGGTTGTTTTATTGCCGGATGCTGCTACGGTAAACCAACAAACTGTGATTACGGTTGCTATTTTAACACTTCCGTTAAAGTGCATCCTACTCAATTATACGAAGCAATTTTCCTTTTGATTTTGTGCGGTGTTTTAACTTTTATTGCTTTTAAATACACTGAAAATCCAAAGGGTATTGCATTTAACGAATACAATGTTGCAATTTACTTAATTGCATACGGCACTTTTAGATTTATCAACGAATTTTTCCGTGGCGATGACAGAGGAAAGCTTTTCGGCACAATTCCGCCGTCACAATTCTGGGCAATCGTTATGGTGCTTCTTGGCGTTATCTATATTTTCGCTATTAAAAATAGACTGTTTGACAAATTCGGCAGATGGTTAGACACAAGAAAGCATAATAAAAGCTTAAAGAAATAATATTAAAAGCAAAAATAACGGATGAAAATCATCCGTTATTTTTTATTTTTCTTTTCTAATGCAATTTTTATAATTTCATCTGCATTATCGCGGTTTACTGTGGTTGGATATTTTTTTGATATTTCACTAAGCACGCTTTTTGCTTTTTCCTCATCCTCGCTAAGCTCTATGAAAAGAGCTTGTAAATTTTCATAGTTCAAAATTTTTTCGAGGGTTTCCTTAGATGTATTTGATATTTTGTCCCAATTTCCATACAGATTTTTTACTGCCGTATCAATCATTTCATAGGTAATCGGCTTGCCCAATAAGCTTTGCTCATATACTATTCCCGCTATATCAGACAGGTCCTTTTTATACTGTCTGCCTGATACTAATTTCATTGCTATTAAGTATTCTGCGCGCACAGTTCTTACAGATAAAACATTTGAAAATGTCTTATAATACTCCGAATACTGCACGATTTTGTTGGAATATGATGCGGTATTTTTAAAATCATCATTTAGCCAGCCGTTTGGCAGTCCATGCTTATCTCCCACCGCATTGATTACTTCCTTCATAAGTGATGTCATTGAATACATCGCATCAATATCATACGAGGAAAAACGAAAGCTATAATTTACTATAATGGATGCTCCGCCTACTAAAATTATTTCAGCCTCTATGCCCTTTCCTCTTTTCTTTAATTCCTTTGCTATTTCCTTTAAGGACAACTCCACATTTTCTTTTGTAAAAGGAACATCAATATACATTTCTTATCTCACTTTCTACAATGTTAAAACGCAAAAATTCCGGAATTGCTTGGTTTTTTGCCTCATCCTTTAAATTAAGGCTTTTGTTAAGCTTTGCAGACATAATTATATCTCTTGGATATAATGTGTTCTTTAAGGATTGATTTCTTATACTGTCGTATTTTGTGCAAATAGGTATTTCGTTTATACGGCTTAGATAATCAACGCATGCAAGTAAATAAAAGGACTCCGCATACCATTTTTTGTTCCAATATCTCATTATATTATCGTTTTGAAGCTCTTTAACAATAAAGTCTATTTCCCCCATATCCTTTATTCTATGGCACACATTACTTTTGAATATTTCAAAATCTAATCTGTTTTCTATGGAGTCGCTAATTAACGCTTCCATTGAAACATTAAGTGTTATAGCAAGGCGGTAAAGCGTTTCGCCTGAGCATTTTTCAATTTTTGTTTTCCCGCGCACAATTTCAGAAAGTGTTGTATAAGGAATACCGCTTGCTTTTGCGCATTGATATATTGACATGTTGTTGTTTTTTAGTAAAATTTCAAGCATTTTGCTCACCTTCCCTTCAATATTATTATAACGGTACACCGTTATATTGTCAATATAGTATTTACTGTTTTTAAAAAATTATTGACAAATTTTCCTTGCGGTGGTATAATGCAGATAGTACAGTTAATACAGATAATACAGATTTGAGGTGATTTTGTGGCTTTTCGTTTTTCGGGGAAGCAGGATGTTTATATTGAAATAGCCGAAAAGTACAAGGAATATATATTAAACGGTATATATAAGTATGGGGACAAATTGCCATCGGTTAGATATGTCGCCCTTGAGCTTAATGTAAATCCTAATACGGTTGCAAGAGCATTTTCCCTTTTGGAAGAATGGGGATATATAAATTCTATTTCTAAAAAAGGCGCTTTTGTTATTTATAACGGCGAAAGCACAAATTGTAATGAAACGGTTTTTAAAGCGGTATTAGACTTAAAAAACGGTGGTGCTACCTATGATGAGCTTTTAAATGCTTTAAAGGAGGTTTACAAAAATGATTGAAATTAAAAATCTTTCACACTCCCTTGGCGGAAATCTTGTTTTATCGGGAGTAAATCTTTCTGTGCCTGATGGTACTATTATGGGTCTTGTGGGAATTAACGGCGCAGGAAAATCTACGCTTTTAAGACTTTTATCAGGCGTATATTTTGCAAACGAGGGTACTATTGAGTTTGATGGAAAATCTCCCGAAATTGAAACAACCAGAGAGGATATTTTCTTTCTGCCCGATGACCCTTATTTTACAAACACTTCAACTGTAAAATCTATTTTAAATATGTATAAGGAGTTTTATCCTTCCTTATCTATTGAAACCTATAAATACTTAATTAACGAATTTAAGCTTGATGAAAATAAGCCAATCCGTTCATTTTCAAAGGGCATGCGCCGTCAAGCGTATATTGCTATTGCAATTTCAATAAAGCCAAAATATTTACTACTTGATGAAGCATTTGACGGTCTTGACCCTCTTGCAAGAAAAAAAGTAAAAGATGAACTTATAAAAATGGTTGAGGAAAGCGGTTCAACCGTTATTATTTCAAGCCATTCACTTCGTGAGCTTGAGGATTTTTGCGATATGTATGCCATTATTGACGGCAAAAAGGTATCAAGCTCGGGAGATATTGCCGAAAAAACAAACAGGTATTGCAAATTTATTCTTGCTTTTAGTGATAGTATTCCAAGTGATATTTTTGACTCTTTACCGTTAGTTAATAAATCACAAGCGGAAAAGTTTGTAACCGGTGTTTTTGAGGGGGACGAAAACGAAATTCGTGAGTCGCTTTTGAAGTTTGGCCCTGTGGTGATTGAGCAAATCCCCGTTGACTTTGAGGAAGCATTTATAAGTGAGGTGAGCAAAAATGGCAAGCTTTAAAAAATATTTTAACTACATTTTCAAAAAATCTCGTTCAAGGCTTCTTATCACTCTTGTAATTTCACTTATAATCACAGTTTCATCGGTTGATTTTTATTCTTACAACCACGATGAATATCAAGTTGTATCCGTTTCCTTTGATTGGATTGCTACCATCCTTGGTTTTCTCTGCTTTTTAACACCGATTTTAGAGCTTGCACCCTATAAAAACCGCAGAAACATTGACACTCTATTTAGCCTGCCCATAAGTAAATTTAAGATGGGTATTGCCCACTATTTAAACGGCATTATTTATATTGCAAGTGTATTTACCCTTTGCTCCATTTACACATTTTTGTATTTACTTGCAAGAAAAAATGACTTGAATGTGGTACACTTTATTCCTTATTATTTCCTTGCGCTTTTATTTGGCATTATTCTTTATTCCTTTACTTCATTTGCTTTTTATCAAGGCAATACAGTATCGGACGGCACTATTTTTATAATTGCTTACTCGCTTGTTTTAATGTGTGCTATGGGCGTTATTGACCTTATAGGATTTTTCAAGGTTCGTGTTCAAGGCAGCTATTATAGTGCATTTGGTCCGCTTACAGGACTTACCCGTGGATATTCAAGCTTGATTGAGGGTAACAGAGCACTCTATGACTTTACTA
Source organism: Eubacteriales bacterium (assembly GCA_045533435.1). Classification (GTDB taxonomy): domain Bacteria; phylum Bacillota; class Clostridia; order Oscillospirales; family CAG-272; genus RGIG2000. Next base: position 15,403 of record JAZSHT010000012.1, read on the forward strand.
CACAAAGATATATTTCCTTTGCAGTTTGGGCGATAATAGGTATTGCTTCGGCATTTGGATTTTTATACTTTTTTGCAAAAAAGAAATCAGAGGATGTGGGCGAAATTTCAGGCTCAATCTTTGGCTACAAGGTGTTAATTCCTACCTTTGCATACTCACTACTATTTATTTCAGAGGACTTTAATGTGCTTCATCTCTTAATTGTCCTTGCTATGTATATTGGTTACATAATTTTTAGAAGAAGCATCAAGCTAAAGCGAAGCGACTATATTTGTATTATCGCTTCAATAATTCCAATAGTGCTTTATCCTATTATTTGCTAAACAACAAAACCGCTTCCTATGAAGCGGTTTTTTGTTGAAATTGCTTCTTAGCTATGGTAAAATATGAATATACGGTATAAATATATATGATATGATATAAATAAGATTGCTTAATAACGCTTATTGATGTTGTTATTAGGCATTTATCTAATCTTGCTAACGGCTAACGGCTGACGGCTGACAGCTGTCATGTCTGCTTCGCAGAGCGATATACGCCTACGGCGAGCGATATAAAATCACTTTGTAATTTAGCGATATGCTTTCGCTTTACGAAAGCGCGATATGCACCTTCGGTGCGTGCTGACCACTGACCACTATATACAGCCATTGGCTGATGATATACAAGGCT
>JAZSHT010000064.1:0-2706 GCA_045533435.1 Eubacteriales bacterium
AGTTTATCTAAAACTCTTTTAATCCCCTTTGTACTAACAAAATACAAAATTTATCTGACGAAATATTTTGCATTGCGATATAGTGTACGGTGGCTTGATATGCATTAGGGAGTTTACTAATTTCCCTATTCCCTATTCCCTATCCCCTATATCCTTGAGTGACTGAAAGGAACGAAATATGAAATTATCATTAAATTGGATAAAAGACTATGTTAAAATCCCTGATGATATGGATTTAACAAAATTAGCCTACGACCTTACAATGTCAACTGTTGAGGTTGAGGGCGCACATGACCTATCTGAGGACTTTAAAAATATTGTTGTTGGTGTTATTAAAGAGGTTTTACCTCATCCAAATGCAGACAAATTAAGAATTTGCAAGGTAGATATTGGAAATGGCGATATTAAGGATATCGTATGTGGCGGAAGCAACCTTGAAAATGAAATGAAGGTAGTAGTTGCTCTTCCCGGCTCATGGGTAAAATGGCACGGAGAGGGCGAGCCTGTTGAGATTAAATCAGGCAAGCTTCGTGGTGTTATGAGCTACGGTATGATTTGCGCAAGCGTTGAATTATGCCTTGGCGACTTATTCCCATCAAACGATGACCACGGAATTATGGATGTTTCCTACCTTGATTGCCCTGCCGGTACACCTATTGCAGATGCACTTGGCTTTAACGATATTATTCTTGAAATTGACAATAAGTCAATGACAAACCGCCCTGACCTTTGGGGTCATTACGGTATTGCAAGAGAAATCGCTGCAATTTACGATTTACCACTTGTTGAGTTTGAAAAGTATGAGCCAAATGTAGATACAAAATACGATGTTAGAATTCTTGATGAGGATGGATGCCCAAGATATATTGGCGCAAAAATTGAAGGTCTTGGCATTAAGCCTTCTCCATTTGAAATGCAATCAAGAATTTGGCGTGTAGGTATGCGCCCAATTAACGCTCTTGTTGATGTTACTAACTATGTAATGTTGGCTCTCGGTCAACCTACCCATGTGTTTGATTCTAACCATATTATCGACCATATTGAAATTCGCCGTGCAAAGGATGGAGAAAAGCTTACACTTTTAAACGGCAAGGAGCTTGAGCTTAAGAATGATGACCTTGTAATTGCCGATAATGAGGGTGCAGTTGCACTTGCAGGCGTTATGGGTGGCTCTAAGGATTCAGTTTTACCTGAGACAAACAGCGTAATTTTAGAGGTTGCTAACTTTGACTCCCGTTCTATTCGCCGTACTGCTTTAAGATACGATAACAGAACAGAGGCTTCATCAAGATATGAAAAAGCAGTTGACCCTGAAAGATGCGACCTTGCAGTTTCAATGGCAATGAAGCTATTTAGCGAATTATATCCTGATATGAAGGTAGTAGCTTATGAGGACAAGTATCCAAAGAAGCTCCAAAAGAAGGAAATTGATGTTGACTTTGAGTGGCTTGATAAGCGCCTTGGTATGAGAATTCCACAGGAAATCGTATCAAGAAAGCTTGGTATTATGGGCTATGAGGTTACATTTACCGATAAGGGCATGCACATTGTTGTTCCTACGTGGCGTTCAACAGGAGATGTGTCTATAAAAGCCGATATTATGGAAGAGGTAGCAAGAATGTACGGCTACGAAAACTTCCAGCCAACTCCTATTACAACATCATTTGATGCAGCTATCAATCAGCTTGATATGGACCTTGTAAGAAAAGTTAAAGAATACCTTGCATTCCGTTGCAATATGCAAGAAATCTTTACATATCCTTGGATGACAGATAACTATGTAAATGCAATTTTACCAAATCTTGATGAAACACTTGCATTATCAACTCCACCATCTCCAACTGAAAAGTATCTCCGTTCAACTCTTCTTCCAAATATTTGTAAGGCAGTAGTTAAGAATGAGCATTACTTTGAGGAATTTGCAATCTTTGAAGAAACACAAATTTTCAAGGATTGTAATTACACTTCCCCATATGATGAAAAGGAAAAGCTTCCATACCAAAGAAAGCACCTTGGCTGCGCATTTGTTGGTAGAAACGATAATATCGGCAATCTATTCCGTCAGGCAAAGGGCGTAATTGAGTCAATGCCAAGATATACTCATATGGAGTCATTTACCTTTAAGCGTGACCAAAAGCCATATTGGGCAGATGAAACAGTATGGGTAAATGTATTCCTTGGCGAAACAAAAATCGGTGATATTGCACTTCTTTCAAAGAAGGCTGCTCTTGCTTGCGGTATGAAGGTAGCATCAAGCGTGCTTGTTGAGCTTGATATGGATGCGTTTATTCCATTAAAATCAAGAACAAACCGCTACGAAAGATTACCTGAATTCCCAATGAACGACTACGACTTCTCATTCTTAGTTGACTCAATGGTTAAATGGGATGATATCTACACAGCAGTTATGGAAAAGGTATCTGACACAACACTACTTCGCAATGTAAAATTTGTTGATGAATATAAGGGCAAGCAAATCCCTGAAGGCAAAAAGTCCGTTACTATCCGCCTTGTAATCGGCTCTAACGAAAAAACATTAACAAGCCAAGAAATTGAGGAAGAAGCAAACAGAGTTGCAAAACGCCTTTCTAAGAAAATTGGCGCAGAGGTAAGATTTAAATAACTTAAAAATCCGCTTGAAAAAGCGGATTTTTGTTATTTAAATCAAGGGGATAGGATATAGGATATAGGGGATAGGAGATAGGG
>JAZSHT010000126.1:0-16936 GCA_045533435.1 Eubacteriales bacterium
CACGAGGCGATTTTAAATGAGTGCCGACCTCAATTTAAGACTACCCAAGAAATGGACAAATTTATAATAGATAACATCAACAGAAAAATGACTAAAAAGGACACGCTATATATTATTGGCGATTTTTCCTACCGCTCAAAAAGGTCGCCTACCGAGTATTTAGAGGCGATTAAGCCAAAAAAGGTGCTTATACTTGGCAATCACGATGAATGGTTTAAAAAGCTGAGTGAGGAAGAAAAGAAAAAGTATTTTATAAATGACGAAAAGCAAGGATATAACGAATATCGCACAAAGAAAAACAGTATTGAGCTTTATTTTTGCCATTATCCACGTCTTGCGTGGAATAGAAGCCACTATTTTGGCACTACCTTTTCTATTTGCGGTCATATACATGATAGAAAGGAAGGCACTATCTCGGCAGAGTTGTTTCATCTTGTGAAAAATCAATTTAACGCAGGGGTGGATATAAACAATTTTGAGCCGGTAACATTTGAAGAATTGATTGAAAACAATGCAAGGTTTTATCAAAGAACATACACAGATGAGGAAATCGCACTATTAAAGGATGCGGTAGAAAGGCTGTCAAAATGAGTTTAATTTACAACAATGATATAAACAGAATTATGGACACAAGGTGCGAAAATGATATAATTTTGCCTTATGAAATTACACTTGCTTACACTTTAGAAAGCGATGATATTACAAAGGGTAAAAAGCCAAGCTGTACGCCTTTTCAGGATAGATGCGATTACTTTGAATACGGTATTTCCGAAAAGGAATGCTGTTATATTTGCGACAAGGAATACAAGGACGGACTTATACTTGAGGTTTACGGAAATGATGATATGTCGGAGTTTGGTCTAAATCTTCCCTTTAACTTTATGGGTGTAAAGGGTGCGGGAGGTTGGGAAAATCAATTTCTTATCAATTCCCCATACAGAAGTGAAGACAAAAGGTTTATGTACGCTTATCTTACAAAGCCAAACGGAAATAATTTAGTTGTGGCTATTTTAAGCGATGCTGACGGCTGGAAAATTGACTATTCTTGGCACTCTTGGGGACATTACTTTATCAACTTAAAAATTCTTGCCAATTACGATAAAGCATACGGTACGAAAAGACGCAATTCAAAGTATCTAAAGGTGGCAATTATGCCCGTTACTGATTTTGCAAGCTGTCTTGAAACATTAAGCGACCTTTACGATGCGACCTTTATTGATTACGATATAAGCGGTGGCAAAATTGGGGATACTGTGTCGCTTATTCCCTATGGAAATATTGACGGTATTATTGAAAAGCACAATGGCAAAGAGTTAGCTTTGAAGTTTGATAAAGATTACACGGTTAAGTATGAGGGCGAAACGGAGTTAACTCCCGTATATCAAGGCAAAAAGGGTGCGCCTATAACCGTTTACGGTTATGATGATATTGTTGAGCTATACAAAAAATCAATGGATACGGTTAACGTTAATATAATAAGAGAAAGAACAAACAGTAACCTTTGTGAGCATGAATGTTGGGTTAGCGCTATGCTTCGTTTTCTTACGAAATACGGACACACTCTTTCGGATTTTGACAAAAAGAAGTACGAAAAAATGCTTTTAGATGAGCTTTCCATAATTACGGAAACAGATGAAAGCAAAGCGGTAAGCGAGGTTACCATTTTAAATAAGCCTCACGATAGATACCCTGCATACAATGTGTATAAATCTTGCCGAGTGCAAGAGTTACACTTTGGTATTATAATTTTGCTTGATGCTTATAAATATTTTGGGGACAAAAAATATTATGAGTATGCCATAGGTGCTACCGATTGTCTTTTAGATTTTTACTTTAAAGACGGACACATTGAAGTCGATTGGGGCGATGGTACAAAAGAGGACTATTCCACCGTTTGTGCTCCTATGATTGCACTATGCGATATTGCGAATTTTGTTAAAACCATAGACACATCTCGCTACGAAAGATATAAAAAGTGCGCTTATGAAATGGCGGAATTTTTATATAACCGCGGTCTTAACTTTCCAACAGAGGGTGCTAAAACCGACCTTACCGAAACGGAAATGGAAGATGGCTCAATTTCCTGTACTGCTCTTTCCTTGCTTTATTTTTGCAAAAATATGGAGCGAATTGAAAGGTATATTGAAAAAGCTAAGGAAATATTGGATATTCACGAAAATTGGGTAATGAAAACGCCTATTTGCCAAATGCACGGCTCTACCCTTCGTTGGTGGGAAACCGGTTGGGAAGGAGACGGCGACGGTCCTGCTCTTTGTTGCGGTCATGCTTGGTCTATTTGGCGAGGGGAAGCTGATTATCTCTACTATGAATTAACAGGCAACGAAAAACACCTTACAAAAGCAAAAAACACCTTCTTAACCAACCTATCAAAAATTAGAAGCGATGGCGCAACCTATGCTATTTACAATATTGATGAAATAAACGGCGGCGGCTTCCACGAGGAATGTAGCAAAATCACCTACAAGCTTGCTAACCGTTTTGCCTCTTGGCAAGATTGTGGGCTTAGTCGCTATGTTTGGATAAGAATGTGCGATACATTTTTACAATAACAAAAAAGAAGCAGATTTTTGAATTTCTGCTTCTTATTTTTTTAGTATGTTTCTGCAATTAGTGGCTTTAATAGGCTTAAAACCTCGTCATCGTTAAGCTCATCAAGAATGTCTAAAACATACTCGCCGATGTCCTCTTCCTTTACTCTGTTTGATGTGTTTTCAAGAATTAAAAGCTCATCCTCGCAGGCGTGAAGTAGGTATGCTTCCTTATTGAAATTGTTAAGAAGCTGGTAAACCTTTGGTGTGGCTGGAATGTCATTAAAATACATTGAACAGCTTGCGGTATTAGATCTTCCCGGATATGCTGATGCAGTAAAGAGAAAATCGCCTATTCCTTCCTTCATTAAAGTGCCTTTTGCGGTTAGTCTCTTTTCTGTTCGCTCGTATTCTAAAGTGATGCCTGCTTTTTCAAGTGCTTCCTTCATATATTTTTCTGCTCTTACTAAATCCATATTTTTCTCCTTAAAATTTGATTTTACAATTATATTGTATATTAAAAACGTATCACTGTCAAGTGTCTTAATATTTTTTTAATTGAATTATTTCAAAAATATCATTCTTTGGAAAATTGATAACAAAAAAGGAATGCTTTCGCATTCCTTTTAGCTTATGCCTTGATTACAGAGTAACGAGGTGCATTTAAGACATCCATCATAAATTGGTAGGGGTCAATAATACCGCCGGCAATCATGGAGAAAAGCTTTGGAGTGCAACCGGAAACTAATGCTACACCGCGGTCATTCTTAGTTACAGGCTGTTGCTCGTTACGGCTATTTACATTCCAGAATACAAGCTCGGGAAGCTTATATCCCTTCTCTTCAAACATTCTCTTTGCGTTTTGGAAGTTAGTCATATCCGCGTTTTGGGCGCAATAGTCAAATTCCATATCGGAGATAATAACAATCTTTGAAGGAAGCTCGTTGCTTGATAGGTTGTTCTTTACGGCGGTGTCAAGAATAAGCTGAAATACTGCCTCAATGTTGGTATTGGCTACCTCATTAAAGGTCATAGCGTACTTAAGCTTATCAAGGAAAACTTCGCCCTTTAGCTCAACAAGGCGTGGAGCGTGTGAGAAGGTAATAAAGTGGTTTCTGAACGCGCCCTTATTTTTATCTGCAAGATAAAGACCAAGGGATAATGCAACAGAAGCAGGTGATGGCTGTGTCCAAGAGGAATACATCGAGCCTGAGCCGTCAATTACCGCAAGGATGTCCTCATTCCCACCGTAGTCGGGTAAGCTTTCCCATGTGGTATTAATTGCAAGCTTTTCCTCCTCACTTAAATTTGTAATTCCGTAATAGTTAAGGTAAGGTGCTACTAGCTGATATGGCGCTACATTGATTGTGTTCATCTTCTTTTCGCCCTTAGATACGCTATCAAGGTACTGGTGATAACGCTCGCCATCGTTACGGATAAACGCTTTCTTATACTTATACATAGCATTTGATGGTTGCTTTTCGTAATCGAAGGTGTAGTCCTTTTCACGGAGATTGTTTTCAAGAATCTTAATGTAAGCACGGAGTGATGAAAGTGTCTTTCTATACTCTGCGCCGTTCATATTAAGATACTTTGCAATCTTTTTAGCGTTTAAAACCGCCTCGCTATTTGATGTGTTGATAGATGGAAGCCACTTACCAAGAAGTGTTACTTCCTTACCCTCTGCCATATTAGCAAGGTCCTTATTTAATTGTTCCTTGATAAGAGACATTGCTGTTTCTTCGCAAGGAGTACCGAATAGGCACATTAAGTCATCGTATCTGCCAAATTCAGCCACATAAGCAAGATTCTTCCTTACAGATTCAGGATAGTTAGAAGCTAACCAATTTAAGATGATACGGAAAACGCGTCTTTCGCCAAGACCACCACGAACATCACGACCATAGAAGAGAATCTTCAATGCGATATCCTTATCTTCCATAAATGCTCTTATAAATCTGTCAAGTATATCTTTTTCGTTTAGATGTCTGATTGCGCCGATGGTAGCAAATAAGTCAAGGTTAAAATCCCCGGAGCTTCTGTTTGTTACTGCGCCGTTTTCGGTAAATGTTAAGTTATTTTCGTTCTTAAGATATTGTAACATTGAAGTCACTTCCTTTCGTTTAATTTATCTATATTTAAAATTGAATTCGTTACAAGGCACTTTTTTGCTATTTTAACTTAAAAGGTTAATGCACAAATTGCTGTTAGTGATTTTTTACAAGATGCAGCCTTTGGGGCGGGAGTGAAGTTGGTCCCGTTACCCAGAATGATTTTACTTAGCGCATAACGAATCATGCACTAAACAAAATCTCAACTAAAATAAAACTTTCCATTTTTTAAAATTTGCTGCTGTTTGCATCTTTTATTTACAAGACACAATTCAAAAATCCTTAAAAGGGATGCGCTATAAGCTTTTTGCTGTTTGTGTCTTTTTTAATGATTTGATTTTGCTTTCGCTCAGCGAAAGAGGTATCGTTTTGTTGCGATGTCATTGTAGCATAGCATAATTTGTAGTCATTTTCTTTTTTCCAAAATTGCTTTTTGAATGTTTACAAGGCACATTTAAATAACATTTTTCAAGAATGCTTACATTTGCTGTAAGTGCCTTTTTTACAAGACACATTTTGCATGAGAATAAATCTCATTACAGGGATTTTCAGTCCCCTGCTGTTTTCAGCTACGCAAGCGATTGCTGTTTGTGTCTTTGTGAGCTAATTATAGCATAGCTTTTTCGGTTTATCTTGGAAAAAAGCTTGCGAAAACTATGTTTTTTACTTTTTTATGCTTTTCTTTTTACGCTATCTTTGTTGGAAATATCAATTTGACTTTTTCTTTTTTTCGTATTATAATAAATACAGTACATTTTAGGGGGCGTTATGTTTACTTTTGAATATATTTTAGATATGATTTCATCAATAAGCAATGATGATGGAAGATTTTCATACTCCGATTTAGATAAATGGTGTAGCGAATATCAAAATAAATACGGTAAACTTTTTCCGATAGATGAAAATGCTTTAATGGTTGATAGAATTTTGCAAAATGCTTTATGGAAAAAAATTTTATGTTCAATAAATTACTATTTAGAAGATCTTGTTGACCTTGATGCTAAGTCGCTAAATAAAGATTTAGAAAGAATTAAAGCTATTTCCAAAGCCAGCGTTTTAGAAAGAGATTATACTACGGCGGAAAAAGCGCTGATTGTAATTACTCTTTTTGATGAAAATAATTTTTCTGCTCTTAGTGAAAATGAGGCTACTCTATATAGAAGCTTAGCATTAGAGCTTGCTAAGAATGATATGCGCGAGGGACTTATTGTCATCGGCTATGGCTCTTACGGTGGAGATGGAATTTTTGAGTGTGATTATGAACTAGCTGAAAAATGCATGCTAAAGCTCATGGAGATAGTTGACGCTCTTCCTGAAAAGGGATTTTACGCTAACACTCTTGGCTACATTTATTATTATGGCAGAGTTGGGGGCGCTCCTAACTATGAAAAAGCGCACTTGTATTTTTCTTATGGTGCTGCCTGTGGCGTTTATGAGTCAATTTACAAGCTAAGCGATATGTATCTAAACGGCTACGGTGGAATTAAGAGCCGTGAGTGTGCAAGGAAGCTGCTTACCGATATATACGATGAGCTTTTTAATAAATTCGTTTGCGGTAATTACAGCTGTGAATTTGGTGATGTAGCATTGCGCCTTGGCAAAATTATAATGAATGATAACTTTGAGGGCTTCCCTCTTTATCACATTGCGCTTCCGTATTTGTATGAGGCTAGATTTGCGCTTTCTCTTCGTAATAAATTTGGCGATGAGAGCGTAAGAGAGCGACTTGAAAATACAATAAGTGAGCTAAAGGAAAAAATGAATTTTGCAGTAGAGGAAGGATTGGAAATTCACTCGCTTGATAATGTTATTTGCCACAATAACAATAATCCAATGATAGCCACAATTACAAAAGCTGATGATGGAATATATAATATCATCATAAAAAGAAAAGAGTACGATGAGCGCACTCCAAAATTATTGATTTGCTTGCCTGAGCTTGATGTTTGCGGACTATTTAGCGAAATAAACGCGCAAATAGATACGCTTGAGGATATTGATGAGGGCGTTTTTGAATTTGATACATTAGCGTATGGTTGTCTTTTTTCAAATAACGACTTAATATATTCCTTCCCTCATTATGCTACTGTAAAAATCACAAAGGATATTTTTAAATAATTAAAGCCATCACGATTTCGTGATGGCTTAATTTATTGGGTTATAATTTCGCACTTTGAGCTTGGGTCTGTCATTATAAGCTCGGTATGGTATGGCAATATAATTTTGCCACTAAGTGGATTTTTGATGCTTATAACGGAAGATGTGATTGTAGCGTTTACCTCGCTTTTTTCAAAGGCAAGGTCGCAATCTATCATTTCGCAATCAATAAGAGTAAGATTTTTACAGTAGCAAAGCGGCTGAGTGCCGATGATTTTGCAATTTTCAAATGTTAGGCTTTCAGAATACCAGCCAAGATATTCGCCCTTGATTACGCTATTTTTCACAGTTACATTTTTAGAGTGCCAAAATGCATCCTTTGTATTGAAGCTACACTTTTCTATTATAGCGTTTTCCACATACTGAAAGCTATATTTGCCTGTTATAGCTGAGTCTTCCATATCAATATTTTTTGATTTTAGCATAAGGTATTCGCCCTCTATACCTGTACGGCGGATTTTCATATTAGAGGAAAGCCAACCGAATTCAGTTGATATAACCTTACTGTCATAAAGCCTTACGCCTTGACATTCTCTTACAGCCTTTACGCCGTTAATTTTGCATCTATCTATTTGCACATTTTTTGTATACCAAATTGGGGCTCGGCAATTAAGCGTCATTTCGCTTTCGGCAACAGTTAATTCATTATTGTGCCAAAATGGATAGCGGAGATTAAAAAAGCAATTTTCAACTAAAATGTTGCTGCTTTCCTTTAAAGCGCTTTCGCCATCGGCTATGCCGTCAAATTGACAATTTGCAACATACAAATTTTCGCTTCCGTATAGCGCTCTTTCCTCATCGTAGCATTTATCAAGTATCTTTTCCATAAAAATTTCCTTAATATGTAATAATTATAAAGATTATAACACATTTTTCTCAAATAGTCAATTTTTTATTGTTTTTCAGGTTAAGTTATGATATTATTTAGTTATCAAATACTATTTTAGGAGATATTATGTACACTTTTTCATCACTTAAAAATTATTTAGACACTATTCTTATAAGAGAAAAGGTGCCTGGCTTTGATATTAGAGTTTTGCACAAGGGAAACGAGGTTTTTTCCTATCATGCAGGATATAACGATAAGGAAAACGGTATTCCTATGAAGGGTACTGAGCATTACTATATTTATTCCGCTTCAAAGGTTATTTGCTGTGCGGCTGCGCTTCATGCATTTGAGGAAGGCAAATTCTTAATGGGACATCCCCTTTGGTGGTATATGCCCGAATTTAAGGATATTAAATTAAAGGTAAAAAATGATGACGGCACAATTTCCTACGAAAAGCCAAAAAATGAAATTTTAATTCACGACCTTTTTACAATGACCGCAGGCTTTAACTATGACTGCGGCTCAGCGGAAATTAAGGAAGCGGTTAAAAATAATCCAAATGCGCCTACACGCGAAATTGCAAGAGCTATTGCGAAAATGGGCGTTGAGTTTGAGCCTGGCACAAGATGGCAATACAGTCTTTGCCACGATGTGCTTGCAGCGCTTGTAGAGGTTGCAACAGGCGAGAGATTCGCAGACTATGTTGACAGAGTAATTTTTAAGCCACTTGGCATGACTAATTCCACATATCATCCTACGCCTGAAATGATTGAGAATATGTGTCAGCAATATTGCTTTAACTATTCCACAAATACCCCTGACTTAGTTGGCAAAACTAATGGATATGTTTTCGGTCCTGACTATGATTCGGGCGGAGCAGGTGTTGTTACAACTATTGATGATTATGTAAAATTTGCATACGCTATGACAAACTATGGTGTTGGTTTAAATGGTGCAAGAATATTATCAAAAGCAACCGTTAATTTAATGCGTACAAACACATTGCCTGTGGGAAGCCAAAAATTTGAGGACTGCAACTGCTGGATGTCTAACCGTGAATACGGCTACGGTTACGGTGTCCGCACAAAAATCGGTGTTGGCAGAGGCGGTAACCTTACCTCTATTGGAGAGTTTGGTTGGGATGGCGCGGCAGGCTTTATGGTATCTATTGACCCCGAAAAGCAAATTACTATTGTTTATGCTCAGCAGATGTTAAATCCTCAGCATGACTGCACACATAATAAAATTAAGAATTTTGTTAATATGATTATTGAGTAGTGGCTCGCTACGCTCACAGCAGTTAGCCGTTAGCGGTTAGCAGTTAGCGAGATTAGATTATTGATTATCTAGCTATAATCACGCGTAGCGTGTATGGGTACTTCATCGCGTAGCGACTTCGTTTAGCGATTGGTTATTTAACTTTAGTACAATAAAAAGGAAAGTTTTATGAAAGCGCATTTAAAGCAGTTATATTTTATTTTGATTGTTGTTTGCGGAGTTTTTGCGATTTTCGGGCTTTTTAGCCTTATATCGTTTTTGCAAACAACAGGCTATGGCATTTACATTCCAACACAAGGGACGATAGTTCCGCACGAGGTACGCGAAGCATACACTTTAAAGACAATCGTTGCTATTGTTTCATTTGTGATTTGCGTTTCTTCTCTTGTGGCACTACATTTTGACAAAATAAGATCATTTAAGAAAAATCATTTGATAAGCATTGCCTTATCATCTGCCACAATTTTGCTTTCACTAGTAAATATGTATCTTATTAACAATATCGGTTGGATTGAAAATCATGTCAATACCTTTGACAAAAAATATTACGAATATGTATTTTATCAAATGCAGGAATCTGCTCTTTTATCCGCGTTTGTTCCAATCATAATTGTTGCTTGCGTTGTTTTAATTGGCGCAATTTACAACTATTCCAAGGAACGAAAGGAAGCAAGCAATCCGATCAATATCAAAAAGCTTTTAACTGTTGTCGGAATTTGCGTAGTTGTCGCAATTATCATTATAATTGTTATTTTAATTTGCACAGGCAAGCTTTCTTCATTTGAATATACCGCGAATGGCGAAAATACAATTACTATAACAAAATATAAGGGCAACAGAAGCACGGTAAAGATACCCGAAAAAATCGGCGGTAAAACAGTTGTGAGAATTGCCGAACACGCCTTTGAAAATTCTAAAGTCAAAAATGTTCAGCTCCCAAGCACAATTACCTCAATAGGTGTTCGCGCCTTTGCGAAAACCGATATTACAAGTATAACCTTACCCGAATCACTAACCTACATTTATTGCGATGCTTTTGATGAATGTGATAGCTTAAAGGAAATTATTTTTCTTGACCCTTATAATTGGAAATACTTTGACTCGTTTGAATATAAAAACGTTAACTTGACTGATAAAGAAGATAACGTTTTTATCCTTGACACCTTTAGTAACCGTCAATTTTCAAAAAAGGAATAATAAAATCACGCACACAGGTGCGTGATTTTTATTCTATATCAAGGTTTTCTATATTAAATATTTCATCATTAAGGAATTCGGCAGGTGTCATTCCAAAGCCCTTTGATAGCATAATTATTGTACTTAATGTAACTGTTTTATTTCTGCCGTTCATTATGCATTGCATACTTCCGTGCTGTATGCCCGATTCCTGCTCAAGACGGTATTGAGACATATTCTTTTCCTTTAACAACGCAAGAATTCTTCTTGCAACAGCATTATTTACGGTCATATAGCACCTCTTATCCTTATGTAGTCTTACCTACATATATTTTACAGATATTGTATTCAAAAAATAAGAAGGTATGCCTACATATTATCTATTGACATTGTCAACATATGGTGCTATAATTATATATAGTGTAATTCTTTACTTTTTTCTTAAAAACATCAGATGCAAACCCACGGTTGACAGATGTAAACCTTAGGTTGGTTGATTTTTCAGAATTTTAGTGATATTATTATGCTATCATATTTAAAGGAGATACTTATGAAAGAAATCATTCAACACGAAAAGTACGGTACTATTGAGTTTACCGAAGGCAATTTTATTGCTAACAGACAAATTATAATTAACGGTCAACCGTTACAGAAAAAGTCAAACAAGATATTCTATCTTGCAGACAACACAGAGGTTAAGGTTGAGGGCAGCTTATTTTCAGGCGTTAAGCTTAATATAGGCGGAGAAATAGTACAAATTTCAAATTCCGGCAAATGGTATGAGCTTGCAATTTACATAGCTGGCTTTGTTCTTCTTATGGTTTGGAGCAACAGCATAGCTCTTCGCTCTATTATTCCTATGGTTGGTGGTGCTATCGGCGGTTTACTTTATGCAATTCCTGCAGTTCTCGGCTTTTCAGTTTCAGTTAAGCAAAAAAATCCTATTTTAAAAGCAACAATCACGCTTTGCTCTGTTTTATTAGGCTTATTTCTCTGTGCAATAGTAGGTGTAGCTATTGTTTCAGCACTCTAATTTAACGACACATAGTCTTGCATTTTCAAAATGTAAACCTTAGGTTGACAATTGTTAACCTACGGTTACTTGACTTTTTTGGAATTTTAGTATAAAATGTAATTAAGGTATAGTTCTTTTGGCAAGAATTGTATTAAAAATAAAGGGCATAGCTTCAAGGATTAGGTAATGGGCAAGCAATGGTAAACCCTATCCCCTATTCCCTGTCCCCTATCCCCTAATATTAAAGGAGAAAATTTATGAAAAAAATCACAACATTACTTATCGCGCTTTTAATGGTAGCAGTATCAGTTTTGTCTTTTGCTTCTTGTAACGCATTAAAGACAGAAGAGGTTATCAACCAAGGAATTGAAAACACATCAAAATTAACTGAATTTGAAGCAAACATGAATATGGTTATTGATATGAAAATGACCGGCATGACAATGAATATGCCAATGTCCGTAAATATGAAGGTTAAAGATGCAGACAAGGAAAATCCAATCACATACGCACTTATGTCAATGGAAATGATGGGACAAAAAATGGAAACAGAATCCTATATGGATGACGAATACGTTTACATTGTAGCAGACGGCGAAGGCTACAAGGTTTCTATTGAAGATGCAGAGGGCGAATACGATTTCTCTGAAGAATTAAACGAAAACTTCCAAAAGCTTCCCGTAGATTTACTTAAAGACATTGAGCTTGTAAAAGGCGAGGACGGAAGCTACAATGCTACCGTGAATATTCCTGATGAAACATTTAAAGAGCTTTACGGCGACCTTCTTGATGAAGTTAGTGAAGCATCATTGGGCGAGGTTTTTGACGGCTTAAGCATTTCCGATTGTGTTGTAACAGTTACAGTTAAGGATGATTACGCAACAAATTACGATTTAAGCTTCAAAATGGCAATGAAAGTTGAAGGCATGGATGTTACTGCTGACGTTACTGCTAACTATGAAATTGTAAATCCAGGCAAGAGTGTTACAATTACTCCACCTGAGGGATATGAATCCTTTGAGGAGCTTGGTTGGTAAAATTTAATAAAATAAAAAACAGAAATTCGCAGGAATTTCTGTTTTTTTATGCTGTTTGTCTTTTGGAATTGATTTGAACTTTTATTGTGTGAATTTTCACTATTTTCACTTTTTACAGTGAATTTTGAGTGAATTTTTGTGAAAAAAGTGAATTTTCGCTGAATTTTCACCATTTTTCCACTTTTTTCACCTTGAAAAGTGAATTTTGAATGCTTGCTTAAAGAAAAACCGTGCTTTTAGCACGGTTTTGGTTTTAGTTTATGTATTTGAAGTAGATTTAAAACTTGCAACAATTTTTGGTAAAAATTATTCCTATTTTAAATTATATATGTTTTTTCCTTTCTTTTTCGCAAACGAATATGTTTTATACGCTCCGCCGTATTCTCTTTTTACATATGATATTACAACATCAGATTGTTCAATCATATATCTGTTTCTATATATAATTGCAAGCTTTTTAGGAATCTTTTCAATTTCGGGATAGATAATTCTATCATAGCGATTTTTAATATCATCGTTTATATTTTCAAGATAAGGCGTTACATATACAAGTGCTACATTACTGTGTAGCGCTTTATATTTTTTAGCGCACTGATACGCGAACTTATCAAAGCTTCCGTATTCCCCCAAAAACAATTCTGCCGTCTCATTGCCAACCTCTTTTTCTAAAATAGACAAAATTCTGTTTTCATGCTCTTTTGTAGCGATAAAATCAGAATGTCCGCAAAATGTAACTATCATAATCAGCCCTCATTTTTCGTGGAATTCCGCTATTTATTATAATTCAATTCGCACAAAATGTCAATATCGTGGAATTCCACGAGAGTAATTTTCTTTATAATCATATAATATTTGTGGAATTCCGCGATTTTGAGGTAAAATTATGAATTTGAATGAAGCAATTATTAAAAGAATTAAGGAAGTTTGCAAGGAAAATAACGTTAAGGTTTGCGATGCGTGTCTTAAAGGCGGCATGTCCCCTTCAGCTATTTATGACTTGCAAAAGGGCAGAACAAAATGTTCAACCGTTATTACGATTAAGCGCTTTTGTGAGGGCGCAGGAATTACACTTAAAGAATTTTTTGACAGAGATTATTTTAACTATATTGAGGATTAAATACCAACGTTCCTCATATCATACACCTCATCCGTCAACTACGTTGCCACCTTCCCCTCGAGGGGAAGGCTTTTTTAACGATATTGAGGACTAAAAAAAGATGTGCAGAGATGCACATCTTTTAGTTTTTTATTGCGTTTTGAATAATAGATAACGCTTTTTCTGCTTGCTCCCCGGTGGCTTCGGGAATGTTTTCTAACGGATATGAAAGGTTTAGCGCTTGGTATTTTACCTTGCCAAGGGTGTGGTAAGGAAGCACCTCGATTTTTTCAAGTGTTTTTAATTCCTTTAAGAATTTACCAAGGGAAATAAGGTCGCTTTCATTATCGGTTAGCGTTGGCACAAGCACATAGCGAATGCGGATTTTTGTTCCCCTTTGGCTTATGTACTTAGCAAAGTCTAATATATTTGTATTATTCTTGGTTGTTAAAGCTAGGTGCTTATCGTTATCTATATGCTTTATATCAAGCATAACAAGGTCGCATAGTGCTAAAAGCTTATCAATCTTGTCAAGCTTGGATTTATCAAACATTACGCCTGAGGTATCAAGGCAGGTGTGTATTCCCTCTTTTTTAGCAAGGGAAAACAGCTCTATAAGGAAATCTATTTGGCACATTGGCTCGCCACCTGTGGCTGTAATTCCGCCTGTTAGGTAAAATTCCTTATTGCGAAGCATTCTTTTAATAATGTCGCTTGCTTCGTACTCTGTGCCTAAATTAAATGACCATGTATCAGGATTGTGACAATACTGACATCTTAAAACACAGCCTTGGAAAAACACCACAAAGCGTACGCCCGGACCATCAACGGTGCCAAAGGTTTCAAAGGAATGAATTCTGCCTGTCATATTATATGCAGCAGTGGAATGTTCTTGAAATAACCTCGTCCTGTTGCTCCTTAGTTAATTTAATAAAGTTAACTGCATAACCGGAAACACGAATTGTAAGCTGAGGATATTTTTCAGGATGCTTTTGAGCATCAAGTAATAATTCCTTATCAAATACATTTACATTTAAGTGGAAGCCACCCTTCATTGAATAACCATCAAGCAATGCTGCAAGATTGGTTACTCTTTCCTTATGGCTCTTACCAAGTGCGCTTGGCACGATTGTAAATGTATTGGAAATACCATCCTGTGAGTCCATAAATGGCATTTTAGCAACAGATGCCATAGAAGCAACTGCTCCGTTTGTATCTCTGCCGTGCATTGGGTTAGCACCAGGTGCAAACGCCTCGCCTTGCTTTCTGCCATCAGGGGTTGAGCCTGTATTCTTACCATAGGATACATTTGAGGTAATTGTTAAAATTGATGTTGTAATAATACCATCACGGTATGTGTGATTTTGGCGAAGATACTCAATAAATGTATGAAGAACCTCTTTTGCGATATTATCTACTCTATCATCATCGTTACCATACTTAGGGAAGTCGCCCTCGGTAATATAGTCGGTAACAATGCCCTTTTCGTTTCTTACAACCTTAACCTTAGCGTACTTAATTGCGGAAAGTGAGTCTGCAACTACGCTAAAGCCTGCAATACCTGTTGCAAACCATCTTTTCACATTCTTATCGTGAAGAGCCATTTGAAGTCTTTCGTAGCTGTACTTATCGTGCATATAGTGGATAATGTTAAGAGCGTTTACATAAACCTGTGCAAGCCATCTCATCATATCCTTATATTTTTCCATTACATCATCGTAGTCAAGGTATTCGCCCTCAACGCCACGGTATTCAGGTCCTACCTGCTCTCCTGTGATTTCATCAACACCGCCGTTAATAGCGTAAAGCAAGCATTTTGCAAGGTTTGCTCTTGCACCGAAGAATTGCATTTCCTTGCCTATTCTCATTGAAGATACACAGCAAGCAATACCATAGTCATCGCCGTGAAGTGGGCGCATGATATCATCGTTTTCGTATTGTACTGCATGGTGCTTAATGGAAATTTCTGCGCAGAACTTCTTAAATTCCTCTGGTAAATTCTTTGACCAAAGAACTGTTAGGTTTGGCTCTGGAGCTGCGCCGATGTTATTTAATGTGTTAAGATATCTGAATGATGATTTAGTTACAAGAGGGCGACCATCAATAGCCATACCGCCAATAGACTCAGTTACCCATGTTGGATCTCCTGCGAAAATTGCATTATAGTCAGGTGTTCTTGCGAAGCAAACAAGGCGGAGCTTCATAATGAAGTGGTCAATAATTTCTTGAATTTCCTTTTCGGTAATGATACCTGCCTGTAAATCTCTTTCGGCATAAATATCAAGGAATGTTGATGTTCTGCCAAGGCTCATAGCTGCGCCGTTTTGCTCCTTAACTGCTGCAAGATATGCAAAATATACCGCTTGAACTGCTTCCTTAAAGGTGGATGCAGGCTTGGAAATATCACATCCATAGGAAAGAGCCATCTTTTTAAGCATTTCAAGAGCGCGAATTTGCTCAGAAAGCTCCTCTCTTTCTCTTATAACATCCGCATACATAATAATGCGAGTGCCTGATTTCATATGCTTTTTATGCTCAATAAGCTTATCAACGCCGTAAAGAGCAACTCTACGGTAGTCGCCGATAATTCTGCCTCTGCCATAAGCATCTGGAAGTCCTGTGATAATATGGCTTGAACGGCATTTTCTCATTTCGTCTGTATAAACGTCAAAAACGCCTGCATTATGTGTCTTTCTATGCTCTGTAAAATATTCAACAACCTCAGGGTCAACCTCGTAGCCGTTGTCCTTACATGCCTTCATTGCCATTCTAATACCGCCGTTTGGTTGAAGCGCACGCTTTAATGGCTTATCAGTTTGCAAGCCTACGATTTGCTCCTTATCCTTGTCGATATATGCGGCAGGGTGTGATGTGATTGTTGATATAATTTTAGTGTCCATATCAAGAACACCGCCCTTGGCAATTTCCTCTTTTTTAAGCTCTCTAATTTCATTCCAAAGGTCAGTTGTGTTTTGAGTTGGACCTGCTAAGAAGTCGCCGTTACCGTAGTATGGCGTTACATTTCTGTGTATGAAGTCACGAACATTTATCTCAGTTTCCCAAGGTCCGCCAACAAAGTTTTCCCATTCCTTAATCATAACTTTTATTCCTCTCTTTTAATCCTTGCTTTCAAGGATTTCTTTATAAAGTGTTTTCATTATGCAAGCGATTTTATCTACAAGCTAGATTTTATTATATCGACACACTATTCACTTACATTTTGAGACACTTTCCTGTATATAATATATCATTTTTTAGCTATAAAGTCAAGAAAATTCGCACACGCGCTATAACTTTATAAAAATAAACAAATTTTTATATACCTTTTTTCGTTTTTTGTTTATTTTCATTACTTAATGACATTAAGACAAAAGCACCGTAAAATACGGTGCTTTCGTTCATATCGAGTGTTCATAACAGATTTCAGTTATGGACACTCGATATTTTTTTTGCTTATGCTTACTTTTCGGTTAAATATTGAGTTGCTTTGAGCAGGTTCGCCTGCTCTTTTTTGTTTTAGGGGTTAAACTGCGTTAGATAAGTATTCGATGGCTACCCCCTTGCGTGACTCAAGGATATAGGGCGGTCTGTGAATGATGCCGGGGATGTCAAGTGTGCCGACGAAGCGGTAATGAATGATGACGCGTTGCGTTCTGTCCTTGCCCGTTCCCTCTACGGGAAATACCTC
>JAZSHT010000097.1:0-3770 GCA_045533435.1 Eubacteriales bacterium
GATTCGCCAAAAAATCTCATACTTTGAAAGAGTAAAGGGCAACATAACTCGCGTGGAAATAAATACCGCTAATATGGAGCAGTTTGAGGAAGAATAAAATGCTTGCATTTTATTCGAGCTATTAGCTGTTAGCGCAGCGAACCCCTGTTCGCTATATACAGCCCTTGGCTGATGATATACAAGGCTATGCCTTGATGATATACACACCTTTGGCGTGATGATATACAATCCTGCGGATTGATGATATACACGCTCTGCGTGATTATGGTTAGATAAATCAATAATCAATTCTCGCTGACAGCTGACAGCTAACTGCTAACGGCTGTGAGCTCAGCGAACCATTCGCTACGCGAACTATACAATTTGCACTAAAAACGCACATATTTCATGCATAAATATAAATATAGTAGAGAAATTGTGAAAATATCTTGAATTTTTCATTAAAAAGTGCTATTATATTGTGTGGTAAAAAATAAAAATAATATATTGGAGGTTTTTGTTATGGCTTTAGTAACAAGAAAGAAACAATCAATGGACGGTAATACCGCCGCCGCTACTGTCAGCTATGCGTTTACAGAGGTTGCAGCGATTTATCCTATTACACCATCAAGTGTAATGGCAGAGCTTACTGACTCATGGTCAGCTACTGGTCTTAAAAACATTTTCGGTGAAGAGGTAAAGGTAACTGAAATGCAGTCCGAAGCAGGTGCTGCTGGTACAGTTCACGGCTCACTTGCAGCTGGTGCGCTTACAACAACCTACACAGCTTCACAGGGTCTTCTTTTAATGATCCCAAATATGTACAAAATCGCAGGTGAATTATTACCAAATGTAATTCACGTATCAGCTCGTTGTGTTGCTTCACACGCGCTTAACATTTTCGGTGACCACTCCGACGTTTACGCTTGCCGTCAAACAGGTTATGCTATGATGGCTTGCACAAATCCACAAGAGGTTATGGACCTTGGCGCAGTTGCTCACTTAGCAACAATCAAGGGTAGAGTTCCTGTTCTTAACTTCTTCGATGGCTTCCGTACATCACACGAAATCCAAAAGATCGAGGTTTGGGACTATAAGGATCTTGAAGAAATGGTTGACAAGGATGCTATCCAAGCATTCCGTGAAAGATCAATCAACCCAATGCACCCAGTTCTCCGTGGCTCAGCTGAAAACGGCGATATCTTCTTCCAACACAGAGAAGCATGTAACACATACTACGATGCATTCCCTGCAATCGTTGAGGAATACATGGACAAGGTTAACGAAAAAATCGGTACAGACTATAAGCTCTTTAACTACTACGGTGCACCTGATGCTGAAAGAGTTATCGTTGCTATGGGCTCTGTATGTGATGTTTGCGAAGAGGTTATTGACTACTTAAATGCTAAGGGCGAAAAGGTTGGTCTTGTTAAGGTAAGACTTTACCGCCCATTCCGTGCAGACAAGCTTGTTGAGGCTATCCCTGCAACAGCTCAGAAGATTGCAGTTCTTGACAGAACAAAGGAGCCAGGCTCACTTGGCGAACCACTTTACCTTGATGTTGTTTCATCACTTGCTCTTAAGGGCGTTAAGGCTAAGGTTGTTGGCGGTCGTTACGGTCTTGGTTCAAAGGATACAACTCCAGCTTCTATCTTCGCTACATTTGAAAACTTAAAGAAGAGAGAGCCAAAGAACAACTTCACTATCGGTATCGTAGATGACGTAACAGGTCTTTCACTTACAGAAAAGGTTGCTCCAGACACAAGCGCTGAGGGAACAATTTCTTGCAAGTTCTGGGGTCTTGGCGGCGACGGTACAGTTGGTGCTAACAAGAACTCTATCAAGATTATCGGTGACTACACAGATAAATTCATTCAAGCATACTTCCAATACGACTCAAAGAAGACAGGTGGCGTTACAATTTCTCACCTTCGTTTCGGTGACAAGGTTATTAAGAGCCCATACTACATCACAAAGGCTGACTTCGTAGCTTGCCATAACCCATCATACATACTTAAGGGCTACAAGATCGTTAACGATGTTAAGCCAGGCGGTACATTCTTACTTAACTGCCAATGGAGCGTAGAGGAGCTTGACAAGATGCTTCCTAACGATGTTAAGAAGTACATCGCTACAAACGATATCAAGTTCTATATCGTAAACGCTATTGACAAGGCTGTAGAAATCGGTATGGGTAAGAGAACAAACACAATTCTCCAATCCGCTTTCTTCGCACTTGCTAACATTATGCCAATCGATACAGCAATCGAAAAGATGAAGTACATGGCTCACAAGTCATACATCAAGAAGGGCGAAGCAGTAGTTGAAATGAACTACAAGGCTATCGATGCTGGTAAGGATGCACTTGTTAAGGTTGAAGTTCCAGAAGCATGGAAGAGCATCAAGGTTACTAACAAGAAGGCTAAGGTTCAAGGCAACCGTCCAGAGCTTGTTAAGTATGTTGAAAATGTACTTCTCCCAGTTGCTAACATGGAAGGCGATAAGCTCCCTGTTTCTGCATTTGTTGACTATGCTGACGGTACATTCCCACAAGGTGCTGCTGCATACGAAAAGCGTGGTGTTGCAGTTATGGTTCCAGAATGGATTCCTGAAAACTGCTCACAATGTAATATGTGCTCATATGTATGTCCACATGCTACAATCCGTCCATTCGTAATGAATGCTGAGGAAGCTAAGAAAGCTCCAAAATCAACAAAGCTCACAGCGGTTAAGGCTATGAAGGGCTTTGAAGACTATAAATTCACAATGGCTATCAGCCCACTTGACTGTATGGGCTGTGGACTTTGCGTAAACCAATGTCCAGTTGTTAAGACAAAGCCAGAAAACGCTCCAATCAGAATGGTACCACAAGCTAGCCAATCTGCTCAACAAGCAGCATTTGACTATGCAGTTGCTAATGTATCTAAGAAGGATCTCCCAGTTAACGAAGTATCAGTTAAGGGTAGCCAGTTCAACCAACCACTTCTCGAGTTCTCAGGCTCATGTGCAGGTTGTGCTGAAACATCTTACGCTCGTTTAATCACACAGCTCTTTGGTGAAAGAATGTACATCTCTAACGCAACAGGATGTTCATCAATTTGGGGTGGCTCTGCTCCTTCAACACCATACACAGTAAATAAGGACAGCGGCAGAGGTCCAGCTTGGGCTAACTCACTCTTCGAGGATAACGCTGAGCACGGTCTCGGTATGCACCTCGGTCAAAAGGCTATCCGTAACAAGTTAATCGCTAAGGTTGAGGAAATGGCTAACAGCGAAAAGGCATCAGCAGAATTCAAGGCAGCCGCAAGTGCATACCTCGCTACAAAGAATGACGGTAAAGCAAACGAAGGCGCTACAAAAGCACTTATCGTTGAGCTTGAAAAGGCAGCTGAGGCAGGATGCCCAGTAGCTCCAGTTATCCTTGCTGAAAAGGATTACCTCTCCAAGAAGTCTGTATGGATCTTCGGTGGCGACGGTTGGGCTTATGATATCGGCTTTGGTGGTCTTGACCATGTTCTCGCTTCTGGCGAAGATGTAAACATCATGGTATTCGATACAGAAGTGTACTCCAACACAGGCGGACAGGCTTCCAAGGCTTCCAACATCGGTCAGGTCGCTCAGTTCGCGGCTGTAGGTAAGGCTATCGGCTAGAAGAATCTCGCTGAGATCGCTATGTCCTACGGATATGTCTATGTCGCCCAGGTCGCTATGGGCGCCAACCAGGCACAGACCATTAAGGCTATCTGCGAGGCTGAAGCCTACAACGGTCCTTCCCTGATCATCGGTTATGC
>JAZSHT010000018.1:0-17672 GCA_045533435.1 Eubacteriales bacterium
AAGGTATCGCTTACAATTTTTTGAATTTCAGGATCAACTGTTGTATAAATATTAAGACCGCCCTTTAAAATCATCATTTTAGCCGATTTTTCAGATATGTTGTATTTTTGAGCGATATCATTTACAACATCACTAATTAAAGCCTCAGTAAACCATGAGTAAATGCCTGTTGTTTTCTCATTTTCAATATTTTCGTTTATAACCAACTCTTCTTTTATTGCATTTTCATATTCTTCATTGTTTATCATATTTTGTTCAAGCATTTGACTTAAAATGAGCTTGCTTCTATTAGTATTATTTTTCGGATTAGTATATGGATCATATTTAGTAGGATTTTGAACAATAGCAGCAAGTGAGGCGCATTCCCTAAGTGATAATTCCTTAATATCTTTATTAAAATATAATTGTGACGCTGTTCCAACTCCATAGCAATTTTCACTTAAATACACTACATTTAAATAAGACTCTAAAATCTCATTCTTACTTAGATCCTTCTCTAAATTGATTGCACGAAAAATTTCCTCAAGCTTTCTTTTAGGAGAAACCATATTATCTCCGGTTAGATTTTTAATAAGCTGTTGCGTAATAGTAGAGCCACCAAAGCTTCTATTTCCAAATCTAAAAATATAATTTCCAACAGCCTTAAATGTTCTTAACCAATCAACTCCGTTATGCTTATAAAATCTTTTATCTTCAATAGCAACAAAGGCATTTTTAAGGTTTTCTGGCATATCATAAATTGATTTCCATTCACTTTTTTCTAAAAATAAAGCTTCATCCTTTAATTCTTTTGCTTCGCCTATTCTATTCACTCTATCCTCATAGTCAAAATAAAATATTTTTGTAACTGAAGAGCTTCCTGTTCTAATTAAAGATAAATCAATTTCCTTATCAATATTAAAATGAACATATAAGCAAAAACAGATTATAAATAATAGTAAAATCAAAAATAAAGTAAATAATATTCTAACAAAAAGACACTTTTTTGTTATTTTCAAGATATTTTCACCTCTTTATGAATATATCATTATTATTTGCACAATAATAAAACATATTCTTATAAAGGAACCTTAAAAAATGGAACAAAAAAATGAAGAAAATGTTTATATAGAAAAGAAAATCTTTATATTTTCAGTTTTTTTATTAGCAACATTAATAATAACAGCAGTTATGATTTCTTACTTACTATTAAATAATAAAATTATTGAATCAAGCTCAAAAATTATAGAATTTGAGCCGGACGTACCTACATTTGAAATGAAAGATGAAGCAACAGCAAAAAAAGAAATATACTATGTTTTAAAGGAATATAACGGAAAAATTGGAGTATATGAAAATGAATCTTTAATATATACATTAGATATATATGTTTTTACACTTGCTGAAGTAGATAAACAATTATTGAAAGATGGTATTATAGTATCTACTAAAGAAAAACTATACGAATTAATAGAAGAATACTACTAAAATAACGCATGCCATTCGGCATGCGTTATTCATCTAAATTATAAATATAAGAGGCTAATTGTAATCAAAAAATTATTTTAAAATAACATTATTTTCCCCTAAAAGGTTTTTTAAAGCGAAAATCACATTATCATCAACATTAATTTTGATTTCTGTGGATTTTACATATTTCTTTTCAGATGCATCATAAAAAATTACTTCTGTTTCGCCCTTGTATTCCTTGAGTAAATCAATAATGCTTTTTACCATTTCAGATTTTACAGTTTCAACCTTAATATAAAGCTTTTGAATTTTTTTCTCTTCTATAAAGTTATCATTATCTGTAAGAATTTCTCCGCTATCCATAATTACCTTACACGGGTCATCATCCTTTATGGTGGCTGTGCCAGAAACCGAAATCACTTTACCAACATTTAAAATGTCAGCATGCTTTATAAATTGATTTGGAAATACAATAACTTCTATCTCGCCTGTAGCATCCTCTACCTTAACAAAAGCCATATTATCATCTTTTTTAGTCTTTTTCATTACTCTCGAGGTAACGATACCTACAATCTTGACCTTTTCTTTATCTCTTGCGCCAATTATATCATCTTGATTACCAACAATTGATAAAACAGTTCTCGGTTTGATAGATTCAATATGCTTACTATAAGCATCTAAAATATGACCAGAGAAAAATAATCCAGAAATATCCTTTTCCATAAGTAAAAGCTCGTTTTTGTCAAACTCTTTAACATCGGGATATTCAAGCTTAATGGAGTTATCAATAACATTATCATCACCCATTAAGGACATCATATCAAGCTGTCCGCCTCTTGTTGACCTTGAAATGCTCATAGCATTTTCTATAGCTTTTTCATAAACCTTCATAAGCTGAGAACGATTTTTACCAAGTGATGTAAATGCACCAACCTTAATTAGAGCTTCAATCTGCCTTTTATTTATATCGGCTTCTCTCAAACGATAAATAAAATCCTCAAAGGACTCGTATTTTCCATTTTTTTCTCTTTCGCTAATTATTGAATTTGTTAGGCTTCTGCCGACATTTTTTAGTGCTAAAAGTCCAAATCTTATATTTCCGCTATCAACTGAAAAAGTTGTTTGGCTAAAATTAACATCTGGCTGAAGTATTTTAATTCCTTTTTTTGAGCATTCCTCGATGTATTCGGTCATTTTATCAACAGAGCCTAATACGGATGTAATTAACGATGCATAATATTCTTTAGGATACCTCGCCTTCAAATATGCAGTTCTATATGAAATCACGGCATATGCTGCTGCATGTGACTTATTAAATGCATATTTAGCAAAGCTTTCCATTTCCTCAAAAAGCTCACTTGCTATTTTTTCATCTACACCATTATTTATAGCACCAGAAATGAAAACACTTCTCTCTTTTTTCATTTCATCCTCTTTTTTCTTGGACATGGCGCGTCTAACAATATCAGCCTTGCCGTATGAATATCCCGCAATTTTACTAAATATCTGCATTACCTGCTCTTGATATACAATACAACCATAGGTTGAACGCAATATAGGTTCAAGTAATGGTGTTTTATATAAAATCTTTGATTTATCATGTCTTCTCTCAATATATGCAGGAATTGAATCCATAGGACCAGGACGATACAGCGCAATACAAGCGATAATATCATCAATAGTTTCTGGTTGAAGCTTAGTTAACACCTGTCTCATCCCTGCAGATTCTAACTGAAATACACCTTCTGTTTTGCCTGATGAAATAAACTTGTATGTTTTTTCATCATCCATTGGAATATCCTCTATACGAAAATCCTTTTCTCTTAATCTAATGAGCTTTTCAGTATCAGAAATAATAGTTAAATACCTTAAAGCCAAAAAGTCAAACTTTAATAGACCTAATTTAGCTACGGTATCCATATCGTATTGAGTTACGACTACCCCGCCATTGGTAGATAAAGGTAAATACTCTACAATGGGCTTATCTGTAATAACAACACCCGCTGCATGTGTTGATGCGTGTCGCGGCATACCTTCTATTTTCATAGCAGTGTCGAGCATTTTTTTGATTTTATCATCGTTATTGTAAAGTCTTCTAAGCTCTTCATTTCCATCAATACATTCTCTTAAGGTTGGGAATGGCTTTAAAGAAATCAGTTTAGAAACAGTGTCAATATCGTTATACGGAACATCTAGTACCTTGCCAACATCTCTAACGGAAGCTTTTGATGCCATTGTACCAAAAGTAACAATTTGCGATACATGATCACTACCGTACTTGCTTTTAACATATTCTATAACTTCATCTCTACGCTCATAACAGAAGTCTGTATCAATATCAGGCATACTTACACGCTCAATATTTAAAAAGCGTTCAAAAAGCAAATCAAATTTTATTGAATCAACATCTGTGATTTGAAGCAAAAATGCAACTAAACTACCCGCACCGGACCCTCTACCAGGACCAACAGGGATATTATTAGATTTTGCAAAATTGATAAAATCCCATACTATTAGAAAATAGTCATTGTATCCCATTGTATCTATTACAGATAACTCGTACTCAATTCTTTCTTTATATACAGCTTCAGTATGCTCTTCAGTAAATACAATTTGTTTTTGCTCAATTCGCTTTTTAAATCCATCGTATGCTAAATCAGATAAAAATTCCTTCGAGGTTACACCATTAGGCAAGGGATAAACAGGAAGCTTTATAACATCAAACACAAAGTCAAAATCGCACATATTAGCAATTTTTACCGTATTACTGCATGCGTCCTTATATTTGCCAAATAAATTATACATTTCATCGGCTGATTTTAAATAAAATTCATTTGTAGCAAAAGCTTCGTTTTTTGATTTGTCTAGGGTTGTGTTCATCTGTACTGCCATAAGAACAGATTGAATATATGAATCCTCTTTTTCAAGATAATGCACATCGTTAGTACAAACAAGCTGAACATCTAATTCATTTGCCAGTTCTATTAAACCTTCATTTATAACAATTTGCTCACTAATTCCATGATTTTGAAGCTCTAAATAATAATTTTCGCGACCAAATACATCTATCATGGTCTTTATATGCTCTTGCGCACCGCTTATATCGCCAGATAAAATAGCATTAGGCACTTGCCCTGCTATACAAGCAGAAAGAGCAATTAAGCCTTCACTATGCTCTTTGAGAAGCTCCATATCAATTCTTGGTTTAACATAAAAGCCCTCCGTAAATCCACTTGAAACTAGAAAAGATAAGTTTTTGTATCCTATTTCATTTTTAACAAGTAAAACAAGATGGTAATATGGTACATTTCTAACGCGAGCTTTTTCAAATCTTGAAGTTGGGGCAACATATACTTCGCAGCCAAGAATAGGCTTAATTCCTTCTGCCTTACATGCCTTATAAAACTCAACAGCACCATACATATTACCATGGTCTGTCAAAGCAACAGCTGATTGACCAATGCTTTTAGCATATTTAGGAATATCCTTGATTCTGCAAGCGCCATCAAGTAAGCTGTATTCACTGTGTAAATGTAAATGAACAAAATCAGCCATTGCAATTCTCCTTTACATATTTTTGAGCTTTTCATAAAATTTTAAAATATTTTCTAATCTGTGATGAACACATGATTTTGAAAGTGAGGGGTTGAACTGCCTTCCAAGCTCTGATAAATTCAAGCTTGGCATTTCTATTCTTTTTAAAGCGATTTCCTTTAAAATATCAGGTAAATCTTCAAAATGTCCAGCGTTCATCAAATTAATAATTGCGTCGCAATATTTTTGTGAAGCATTTATCGATTTATTTATATTTGCAGAATCACAATTTGTAGCTCTGTTAACATCATTTCTTAACTCTTTTTCAATTTTACTATTAATGACAACATATGCGAAATTATTTGCACCAATCAAACCAAGAAAGCCAGCAATTGTTTCATTATCTTTAGTGTAAAGTACAAATTTATCCTTTCTTTTAGTTAGCTTAAAATTCAAACCTAACTCAACATTTAGTAAAAATTTGAGTTTTTCTGCAAGCATTTCATCATTAACCGATAAATCTAATCTATACATTTTCTCAGGATCAGAAACTGAACCATAAAATAAAAAAATTCCTTTAAAGAAATTACCAATGCAGCTTTTACATTTGAAAATTTTATCAATTTCGGCAATTGTAGAATATTTAATAACATCATATGCTACCGTTGTTTGTCGATTTTCTACAGAAAAATCAATTAGCTTTTTTTGACAAATAAAATCACATATTTTTTTAAAATATTCAGCATTTTCTACACTTGTAGAAAATATAATTTTCTTATTATTAATGTTTTTTCCACACAGCATCATTCCATACAGCATGGCAAAAGCACAACAGAGTCTCTGCTTTTCTGCTATATTAGATATTTCTTCTTTAACTAAGCTTGAAAATGACTTCATTTCCTACTCCACATAAATTATTTCTTCTTCTAAATCAACATCGTATTTTTCTTTTACTATTTTTTTAATCATAATAATTAGTGCATTAACATCATTTGATGTTGCATTGCCTTTATTAACTATAAATCCAGCATGCTTGCTGGATATTTCTGCATCGCCTATATAAAATCCTTTTAAGCCTGCTCTATCGATTAATTCTGAAGCATATCCATTTTTCGGCCTCTTAAATGTACTCCCTGCATTAGGTAAATTTAACGGCTGTGAATTGATTCTTTTATTTAAGAATATGTCCATTTTTTCTTTTATAATTTTTTTATCAAATAATGTCAAGTCAAAAGTAGCACTTAAAACCAAATTATTCCCTGTCATAAAAATAGATTTCTTAATATCAAAGCATAATTCACTACTATTCAAAACAAGAAAATTTTGTTTATCAATATCATATACATAGCATTCGCTAATAACCTGCGACATCATACTTCCAAATGCGCTAGCATTCATATATACCCCGCCACCAACGCTGCCGGGAATGCCATATAAAAATTCTATACCAGATAACGATTTTTCATATGCATATACGGCGCACCTAGTTAATGATGCACCGCATTCTGCCTTTATTTTGTTGTTGCTCATATAAATTTCATTCAAATATTTTGTGGAAATAATTATTCCATCATAATAATTCGAAAAATAGCAGTTAGTACCACACCCCAAAATAAAATATTTTATTTTGTTATTAACGAAAGAAATTAAATTGCAAAATTTATGTATAGTGTTAGGAAAAGCAATAATTGGACAAGTACCGCCGACCTTAAAAGACAGGTACTCAGCAACATTTACGTTTAACTTATAATCTATACTGTTATTATTCAAATAAAGCAACAAATCCTCAAAATTCATATAAAACTCCTTTTATAATGCTATAAACATTATATGCAGAGTTTTATGCGTTTTTAATCAATGCTTTTGATTCTTCAATTAATTCTTTTGCCGCAGCATGTTGATTATCTGTTAAATTTATACCACCAATAATTCTAGCAAGCTCCTCTATTCTTTCGTTTTCATTTAGAAGATTAACGCTAGTTTCTGCCCTATTATTAATTTCATTCTTTTTAATAAAATAGTGGTTATTTGCAAAAGCAGCAATTTGTGCTGAGTGGGTAACGCATATAACTTGAACATTTTTTGCAATATTTGCAAGCTTTATTCCAATTTTTTGAGAAGTACTTCCAGAAACTCCCGTATCAATTTCATCAAAAATAACAGTCTGCGCCTCATTTTTGTCGGATAAGGCACTTTTTAATGAAAGCATTATTCTTGCCAATTCGCCACCTGAAGCTATTTTATTCATTGGAGATAATTCTTCCCCTATGTTAGTAGCAATTAAAAATTCTACATCGTCATACCCATATTGTGATAATACAAACTTATCTTCATTTTTTATTTCTTCTACTTTTATTTCAAACTGCACCTTTGGCATATCAAGAAAGATTAGTATATTTTTAACTATTTCACTAAGCCTTTTAGCGCCCTTTAAACGTTCATTGTGTAGTTGCTTGGCAATATCACAGCATTTAATATAAATGCGGCGATATTCATCCTTTAAATCCTCTATACGGTCTTCACTGCTTTCAAATCTTTTAAGCTTTTCATAAGCAGCATCCCTAAATTTAATAATATCTTGAATTGTAGGACCATACTTTTTTTCTAATTTATTTATTAAAGCTAGTCTATCTTCTACAATTTCAAGCTGCTTTTGTGGATTTGATATACCATCAAAGCTTCCCATATCAAGTGCTCTTTCGGCTATATCTTCAATTTCAGAGCATATATTTTTAAGTCTTTCCGCCATTTCCTCAGCATCAGGCTCAATATCACTTAGCCTTTCCAAAGCATCAATTGCTTTTTCAATTAGAAGCTTAGCATGAACACCACTTTCGCTTTTTAAAAGAGCTCTATGAACAATAGAGGTCTGCTTCATTAAATGCTCGGCACCCTTAAGCTTTTTTCTTAATTCAAGCAATTTTTCTTCTTCATCATTTAATTTTAGCTTGGCACTGTCAATTTCTTTGATTTGATAATTAAGTATATCAATCATCATGTTTTTTTCTTTGCTCTCTTCATGCAACGCGGATATTTCTCCTTTAATTGAACAAAGATTTTCATATTCAGCTTTATATTCACTTAATTTGTTTTCTAAACTAACATAATCATCTAACATTTGAATATGACTGTTTTTATTTAAAAAGCTTTGATTTTCATTTTGTCCGTGAATATTACTTAGTCTTGACCCTACTGCTTTTAATTGTGCCATTGTTGAAGGTCTTGAATTAATTTTAATTATATTTTTACCATCTAAGTTAATAGATCTTGATATAGAAAACATATCATCTTTATCATATGATACGCCAAGCTCATCGCAAAGAGCATAAACATCATCAGATACATTAGAAAACAACGCAGAAACTACGGCACGATTTTCACCGTGTCGTATGATTTCCTTTGATATTTTTGATCCTTGGAGCAAATTAATTGAATCTATTACTATAGATTTTCCTGCGCCTGTTTCTCCGGTTAAAACATTAAATCCATTGCGAAAATTAATTTCAATCTTTTTAGCAACAGCTATGTTTTCAATATGCAAAAACTCAAGCATATTAATCCTCAATTCTTAATTTTCAGCAATCTTGCTGATTTTCTCTGTAATTCTGATACTTGCTTCTTCTGATTTAGCAACAAGAATAATAGCGTCATCACCTGCGACACATCCCAAAACATCACTATCATTAAGTGAATCAATTCCTGCAGCCACAGCCTGAGCAAGACCTGGAGTAGTTTTTATAACAACATTATTCAAAGCATAAGCAATGTCAATAATAGATGTAAATAATGCATGATTATATTTAGTTGAATTTTCAAGCTCAGACTTAGGAGCTACATATTTATATACTCCGCAAGATGTTAACTTTAAAAGCTTCAATTGTCTTATATCTCTTGATACGGTCGCTTGTGTAGCGTTATAGCCCTCATTTCTCAAAGCTATAATTAAGTCCTCTTGAGTTTCAATATCATTATTAGCAATAATTTCTAAAATTTTTTGTTGTCTGCTTGTTTTCATTTTGCACCTCTATTTGTATAAATCTTTAATTTTTGCAAATGGGATTTCATATTTATCTTTATTATTTATTTTAGCAAAAGCTGCAACATACTCAATGTTACCATCGCCACCAGATATAGGCGATTTAATAAAAGCAAAGCACTTTAATCCATTTTCATTGGCGCTTTCAAGTATCTTGCTTATTGCTTCAAGCCTATATTTAGGCTCTTTTACTATTCCACCCTTTCCGATCTTTCCCTTACCAACTTCAAATTGCGGTTTAATTAAGCCAATATACACTCCATCTTCTTTTATTAGATCTTTGGCTACTTCAATTATGTATGATTGGGAAATAAATGACACATCGCACACTACTATATCTACTAAATTTCCAATTATATCTACTGATAATTCTCTAGCATTAAAGCCTTCCATGGATATAACTCTATCATCATTAAGTAGAATTTCATCTAGTTGATTTGTTCCAGAGTCAACGGCGTAAATCCTTGAGACACCATTTAACATCAAGCAATGTGTAAATCCGCCAGTTGAAGCGCCAATATCAATAGCGATTTTATCTTTTAAATCCATATTAAGAATTTTCAACATTTTTTCAAGCTTTAGTCCGCCACGCGATACATAAGGACAAGGGTCATTTATATAAATTGAATGATTTTCATCATCAATTTCATATGAAGGTTTTTTAATAATCACCGAATCAACTGATACATTTCCATCTTCTATCAATGTTTTAGCCTTTTGTCTGCTTTTAACAAGCCCTTTTGAGAATAAATAAACATCTAGTCTCATTATTTATCTCTTTCTACCATATATATGGCTAAATCTTTTAATATCTGACCGTTTGCTCCAAGACAATTATCAATAGCAGCAAGAGCCTCTTGAGTCAAATCATTAACATGCTTTTGCGCTTCATTTAAAGTGAAGAATGTAAGCGCAGTTGATTTCCCGTTTTTGTCGTCTGATCCGATTTTTTTACCTAAAACCTCAGAAGTAGAAATAACATCTAAAATATCATCTCTAAACTGAAAAGCAATACCAACATTTGTTGCATATTTTTCTAGATTTTCAACTATATCATCATTCGGATTGTCAGTGGAAGCATAGTATCCAAGAAGCATAGCACACCTAATTAACGCTCCCGTCTTTAAAGAATGCATTTCTTTTAATTCATTAAGTGTCTTAATACTATTACCACTATCTAAATCAATCATTTGACCACCAGCCATGCCAAGACTGCCAGCGCATTTAGCAAGTGCTTGTGTTGCTAAAACTATACTTTTATCACTTACATATTCATTTGATGCAAGAACCTCGAAAGCGTAGGTTAACAGTGCATCACCCGCTAATAGCGCCTGCGCCTCTCCGTAAACTTTATGGCTAGTAAGCTTTCCTCGTCTATAATCATCATTATCCATGCATGGCAAATCATCATGTATTAGTGAGTATGTGTGAACCATTTCAAGTGCGCAAGCAAATGGCAATGCTCTTATAATCTCATCGCTTTTGGAAAAAGCCTTAAATGTTTCTAAAACCATGAATGGCCTAATTCTCTTTCCGCCCATCAAAAGGCTATAAGCCATAATATCATGCAAACCATACTTATCATCTTTTAATATATAGCTTTTTAAAGCATTTTCTACAATTGTAGAATTTGATGCAAGTAAATCTTTTAAATCAATTATCATCAGTAAAAAAATCCTCTTCAACCATTTCGCCGTTTAAATTTGAAAGCTTCTTAATTGAGCCCTCAACAGCTTCCAACTTGCTGTTGCATAGCTTAACTAGCTTTACTCCCTCTTCAAAAAGATTTATTGATTCTTCCAAAGGGCAGCTTCCATTTTCCAAGAAATCAACAATTTCCTCTAGTCTTTCCATAGCTTTCTCAAAGCTAATTTCTTTTTTAGGCATTATTTATCATCCTCCGTAACTATCGCTTTTAATTCGCCATCACATAGTCTGACCTTAATTTTATTTCCAACTAAAACATTATTTATTGATTTTAAAATATCGTTGTTTTCATCATAAACAACTCCATAACCTCTAGATAGCACAGCCATCGGATTTAAGGCATATAATTTGGCATTTATTTTAGCAAATTCTTCTCTATTTAACAAATTAATTTCATTCATAGTTGACTTTAAAAGCTCGACCGATGCAGAAAATCGCATTTTAGGAATATCAAGTAATGATTCAGGATATTTAAATATTCTATTAGTTTTAATATTTTCTAGCTTATCCCTGCAAAAGCTTACATAGCCAACCAAAGAATTTAACGCTCTATATTCAAAATCATTAAGATTTTTCATTGTTTCCTTTATGTCGGTTGTAGCAATTTCTGCCGCAGCTGATGGTGTTGAAGCTCTAATGTCAGCAACAAAATCGCATATAGTAAAATCAATTTCGTGACCTACGCCGCTAATTATTGGAATTTTTGAATTAAAAATAGCTCTTGCAAGATTTTCATCATTAAACGCCCATAAATCTTCAATAGAGCCACCGCCTCTGCCTATTATTATTACATCAACATTATTTTCAATATTAAAGTATTCAACAGCTCTAGTAAGCTCATATGGAGCTTCGGGGCCTTGAACTAGCGTTGGATATAATAAGATTTGAATATTTGGCATGCGACGCGTTGATACATTAATGATATCTCTAATCGCTGCACCAGTAGGAGAAGTAATGACGCCAATTCTTTTTGGATATTTAGGGATTTGCTTTTTGTATATATCATCAAATAGTCCTTCATTACTTAGCTTATTCTTTAATTGCTCATAAGCAAGATAAAGAGCACCTATTCCATCTGGTTGCATATCATCGACATATAATTGATAACTTCCACCTTGAGGATAAACACTTACTCTTGCATGAACCACTAATTTCATGCCATTTTCGGGCTTAAACCTTAATTTTCTAGCATAAGATGCGAACATTACCGCTCTAATCTCGCATTTTTCATCCTTTAACGAAAAATAGCAATGGCCTGTGGTATGTTTTTTGAAATTTGATAATTCGCCAACAACATAAACATCCTGTAATTGTGCCTCTCCGTCAATTAACCACTTAATATATTCATTAATTTCGGTTACAGTTTTATTCTTTGGTGGTAATTGATTTCCGTTATCATCAAAGCTGTAATTTATCATTGCTGTTCCTCTTTATTTAAGTATTTAGCACGCGCTAGCAAAGCGATGCCTGATGCATTATCCGAGCTAAATTCTGGCGTTGCAAAATAAACATTTGAAAATTTTGACTTAATATTCTCTTGAATAATAGCATTACTCATTACGCCACCAGCGTAAATAATTTGCACATTTGGATATTTATTTCTTAAATTTTCAGTTAATTTGCTAATTGTCTTACTTATAAAATCTAGCGTAAATGCACTTACAAGCTCTTGATTCTGTGTTTTATCAAATAATTTACCTGCAATATTTTCAAGACCAGACAAATTACAGGAAAACTCATTTACGGATATACTAAATTGAGGTAAATTTTCGCAATTATTTTTAGCAAGCTTCTCTATTGTTGGTCCACATGGGAACTTTAAGCCCATTTTAACGCCAATTCTGTCTATTGCTTGTCCAGCGTGTAAATCATTACTTCCGCCTAATAATTTGATAATATAGCTGTTATTAGCTTTTGTAACATGTAATATCTCAGTTGTACCACCAGATACATGAAATGCTATAAAATTATCATCAGTTACAACACCCGAAGAATACACCGAAGCTCTAATGTGTCCCGCTTGATGAGAAAAGCCAAAATTTTCAACCTTATAAAGTGAAGCTAATATATCACTTAAAGCTTTTCCAACTAAAAAACAAGGCATATAGGAGCCTTCAACATCTCTCGGACATGCAGAATGACCAACGGCAAGTATATCGTAGCAATCACTATCTTCCTTTATTTTTTCAGCTATTAAAGGTAGATTTTTGATATGAGCAAAAACTGCATCACTTTGACGCAGTCCTCTCTCTCCTTCCTTAACAGGAAGGAGTATTTTATAATTCTTAATAATATTTCCATCATAATCGCTAATAGCGAACGATGTAGTATAGTTGCTTGTATCTATACCAATAAATGCTTTTTTAGGCATTATCGTTTATTCCTTTAGACAAATTGTTTAAAACACCATTAATAAAAGATTGTGCCCCATCTTCAGCGTATTGCTTTGCAAATTCAACTGCCTCGTTAATTGAAATTGCAGGAGCTAATGATAGAAAAATCATTTCATATGTACTTATTCTTAAAATTGTTAAAGTCGCCTTAGAAAGTCTTTCTAGCTTCCATCCGTTTAAATACTGTGAAACTTTCTCATCAATAGCCTCTATGTTGTCAATAATACCAAGAAAAAGGCTTTTTACGCTTTCTTCTTCATCATCTTCACAAATTAAATTGTCATATGAAGTGTTGTAGTAGTCAACAGCGCTTTCTTCCTTATTAAATTGGTAACCAAATAAAAGCTCAAATGCATTTTTTCTTATTTTTCTTTTTCCTAGCATATCTTAATCCTTATATTATAATATTCTATAATAATTATATATTCATTTTTAAATAAAGTCAAGTGAAAATATTCATTTTTTATGCATAATTTTTAATTTTTTTATATAATTTTAATAATCTTCTTGAAAAAGTTATCATTTTGTGCTATCTTTAATGTATCAAAAATTCAAAGAGGCAAAAATGTTTAAGATAATTAAAAGGATTTCTAATTCAACATGTATTTTTTATACAATATTTTCTCTAGTTTTAAATTTTATTCCATGGTTATTTTCCAAAAATAATCAAAGCAATATGTTAAAAATTAAAGCAAATTTAATTATTCTGCTTTTTTGTACAATAATTAGCATTGTAATTATATGCATAAGAAGTAATAAAGAAATAAATGTAAAAAGTAAGGAAAAATTTTATATTTTCGGTTCATTTATATATACAATTTCATTTTTTATTTTAAATATTACACAATATATCATTAAAAAAGAAAATTTTTGGAATGGATATACTCTTTTGATAATTTTGCTATTTGGCTTAGTATGCTCATTTCTTGTATATAAATTCAAATTTAAAAATTATCTTGTTGCTTCAATATTCAATTTTTTTGTAATAGGAATTTTTTATTACATAATTTTTGTATTAAAATCAGAATACTCTAATGGTAATTCACTTATTATCTCTTTAGGCGTTTATTTCATTATTTTTACATTATCAGCATTTATTTACTACCTATTCATTAGAAAAAAACATAAAATCAAAAACTCAGAAAAATCCTATAAAAATTTATTTTCATAAAAAAATGGCAGATGAAATCTGCCATTTTTAATTATATTAATGTATCTATTATAAAGCAAAGTGTGAATCATCGTATGTGTTGATTTATCATATGGAATGTCAAGAAAAAAACTCTATTTTTTCAATTTCGCTATTTATTTTTTTCATATTCAAAGATTTCTGAATAATACAGCAAACCAAAAGTCTCTTTAGTAGTAACAATTCTCCATCTTTACCCACAATAGAATAAGGGCAAATCTCTTAAATTTCAAATAATGTTGCTCCAGTCTCCTTTTGCAGCTCTCTTTTTGCAGCCTTAAGAACGCTTTCATTGCTTTTTCGGTGTCCACCAGGAATTTCAAAAGTTTCTCTTTCCATATGCTTACATAAAACATATTTTCCGCGATAAACTGCAATAATAACTGCAAAATTTAAAAAATTATCATCAATACTTTTGTAAAATTTTATTTCATTTATGCCCCAAATTTAAATTTAATTAACCGAAAAGTTTAAATGAAGCCTCTGTCATAACATATATACTTGACTCACTATAATTCTTGTTTTTAGCGGATATAAAAATCCCGCTATCAAGATTTCTAAAATTCGGTTTACCTGAGAATAAAACAATTACTGTTTCATCCTTATGTTTTATCGGTTTTAATAATGAAGATTTTACACAACTAGGACCCATTAAGCCGCCAAATGGATATAATTGTTCTCTGTATATTGTACCGTCATCCTCTAAATGAATAATTGTTGACTTAGAAATAGATTTTTTTATTTTATATATGGCGTATTTTTGACAGTTATACTCAAACTTGATATATTTATAGTTTTCAGTTTCATTTATAACCTTGCCAAATTTAATATAGTAATTATATAGTGAGAGGTTCTTCTCTTCTTTACATTCCATTACGTCAGATACATCGCATTTTAGACATTCACAAATTTTTAAAATAGTTTCAGTAGTAACAATTTCGTTTTTGGAAAGCTTTGCTATGATTCGCGAACTTAATCCTGTTTCTTCCATAAGATCGGTCTTTGTCATGTTCTTTTCAATCATTTTTTTCCAAAGTTTAGAATAATCTATATACATAAAATCACATCCTTTCTACTTAAATAATACCACAACACTTGTTATTTGTCAATAAATATTTACTTTAGTAAATAAATTTGTGCAATTTATATAAATTTGGCAATCATATATATTAAAATACAAAAGCAACCTGATAACAGGTTGCTTTTTGCATATAATTTGATTTGAAGTGAAGCTATTATTTGAACTTACGCTTTCTTGCAGCTTCTGACTTCTTCTTTCTCTTAACGCTTGGCTTTTCGTAGTGCTCTCTCTTACGGAGCTCCATGAGGACTCCAGATCTTGCACATTGACGCTTAAATCTACGAAGTGCGCTATCGAGTGATTCATTTTCCTTAACTCTGATTTCTGCCATTTATATCCCTCCCCTCGCTTATAGCAAAGAGCTAAAATCTCTTTAGTATTATATTACAAGAGTTAGCATTTGTCAATAGAAAATTTAAATTTTTTCAACTTTTTTATTTTACAACAATATTAACAATTCTGCCAGGCACATAAATCTCTTTTACAATAGATTTACCATCAAGTCCTTCAGCTACTTTTTCATCTGCCTTTGCACATGCAATTGCATCTTCTTTAGATGAATCCTTTGCAATTGTAATTGTGGAACGAAGCTTACCGTTTACTTGAACAGCAATTTCAATGGTATTTTCAACTGTCTTTGATTCATCATATTCAGGCCACTTTTCAAGTGAACAGAATGTTGCATTGCCCATATTTTCCCACATTTCTTCGGTTAAGTGAGGAGCAAATGGATTTAAAAGCTTAATGAATGTTATTAGTTCATCCTTTGTTATTGTTCCGTATTCGTAAACCTCATTGATAAACGCCATCATTGCAGCAATTGCTGTATTAAATTTCATGTTATCAATATCGTATGTTACCTTTTTAATCAGCTTATGCATTGATGACTCAAGCTTTTCCGAATATCCTTCGCCCTTCATAATTTCAGGTAAAGAAGCAACCTTGTCTAAGAAACGCTTACATCCTCTAATGCTAGCTGGATTCCAAGGCGCAGCCTTTTCAAAATCACCAATAAACATTTCATAAAGACGAAGTGTATCTGAACCGTATTCTGCAATAACATCATCAGGATTTACTACATTTCCTCTTGATTTAGACATTTTTTCACCGTTTTCACCGAGAATCATACCGTGAGCTGTTCTCTTTTTGTATGGTTCCTTACAGCTTATAATATCAATATCATATAAGAATTTAGCCCAGAAGCGTGAATATAACAAGTGAAGTGTAACATGCTCCATGCCGCCGTTATACCAGTCAACAGGCATCCAATAATCAAGCGCTTCACGTGAAGCAAGCTCATTATCATTATGTGGATCACAATAGCGTAAAAAGTACCATGATGAGCCTGCCCATTGAGGCATTGTATCAGTCTCTCTCTTAGCAGGCTTGCCACAATGTGGACATGTTGTATTTACCCAATCTGTAATCTTAGAAAGTGGTGATTCACCTGTATCAGTTGGCTCATAATGCTCTACATCTGGAAGTTTAACAGGTAACTCTTCTTCAGGCACAGGAACCCAACCACATTCATCGCACCAAACCATTGGAACAGGCTCTCCCCAGTATCTTTGACGAGAGAAAACCCAGTCTCTTAATTTAAAGTTAACCTTTGAATGTCCTTTGCCGTTTTCTTCTAACCACTTAATGATTACTTTTTTAGCATCAGCAACCTCAAGTCCGTTCAAGAAATCAGAATTACAAAGCACGCCTGTAGCAACATCGGTAAACGCAGCCTCTTCAACATTTCCACCTGCAACAACTTCAATTATTGGGAGTCCAAAAACCTTAGCAAAATCCCAGTCTCTTTCATCGTGAGCAGGAACAGCCATAATCGCACCTGTACCGTATGTTGCAAGAACATAGTCAGAAATAAAAATAGGAATTTCTTTTCCGTTAACAGGATTAATTGCCTTAACACCATCAAGACAAACACCTGTTTTATCCTTAACAAGCTCAGTTCTTTCGAAATCGGACTTTTTTGATGCTTCTACCTGATATTTAACAACATCATCAATATTTTTGATGTTATTCTTCCATTTTTCAATTAATGCATGCTCAGGGGACATAACCATGTATGTTGCACCAAAAAGTGTATCTGGTCTTGTAGTATATACAGTTACATCATCGCCAAGTGTGGTGCTAAAATTAACCTCTGCGCCTTCGCTTCTACCAATCCAGTTGATTTCTTTTGTCTTAATTCTTCCAAGGAAATCAAACCATTCTGATCAACAGATAAATAAGTTACTTCATAACCTTCTTCTGCTAAAATAGAATCTTTTTGTT
>JAZSHT010000082.1:0-24402 GCA_045533435.1 Eubacteriales bacterium
TAGGATTTCGCAGGGATGCATCCGCCGGAAGGTCCGCCTGTCTGTGCAGCCTTGAACTTCTTGCCACCGGGAATACCGCCACCGATTTCTTCAACAACTTCACGAAGCGTTGTACCCATGGGAATCTCAACAAGACCTGTATTCTGAATCTTACCACCAAGAGCAAATACCTTTGTACCCTTGGACTTTTCAGTACCCATTGATGTGAACCAATCAGCACCCTTTAAGATGATTTGTGGAATGTTAGCATATGTTTCAACATTATTGATGATAGTTGGCTTGCCCCAAAGACCCTTAACTGCTGGGAATGGTGGTCTTGGTCTTGGCTCACCACGGTTACCCTCGATAGATGTTAGAAGAGCAGTTTCCTCACCACATACGAAAGCACCTGCACCAAGTCTGATAAACATATCGAAGTCGAAGCCTGTACCTAGAATA
This sequence comes from Eubacteriales bacterium, assembly GCA_045533435.1. Classification (GTDB taxonomy): domain Bacteria; phylum Bacillota; class Clostridia; order Oscillospirales; family CAG-272; genus RGIG2000. The sequence goes on from JAZSHT010000082.1 coordinate 439, forward strand.
TTCTTACCTAATAAGCCTTGGTTTCTCGCTTCATTGATTGCTGCTTGAAGTCTGTTTACAGCGATTGGATATTCAGCACGTACGTAAACATAACCCTCGTTAGCACCGATAGCGAAGCCTGCAATAGCCATAGCTTCAATAAGAGCATGTGGGTCACCTTCAAGGATTGAACGGTCCATGAATGCACCTGGGTCGCCCTCATCACCGTTACATACAACATACTTTTGGCCCTTAGGTTGAGCTGCTGCGAATGCCCATTTTCTACCTGTTGGGAATCCACCGCCTCCTCTACCACGGAGACCTGAAGCAAGAAGTGTATCAATAACATCCTGTGAGGACATTTCTGTAACTACCTTAGCAAGTGCAAGATAGCCGTCTGTACCAATATATTCATTGATGCAAAGTGGGTCAATAACACCACAGTTACGAAGAGCAACTCTCTTTTGCTTCTTGTAGAACGCTGTTTCGTTAAGAGAAAGGATTTCATCACCCTTTACTGTTTCGGAGTAAAGAAGGCTCTTAACAGGGTTACCGCCAACTAAATGCTCGTTTACAATTGTTTCTGCGTCCTTAATTTCAATTCTTGAATAGAATGTTCCTTCTGGATATACGATTACGATTGGACCTAATGCGCAAAGACCGAAGCATCCTGTTAAAACTACTTGAACCTCGTTTTCGATGCCTGCTGCCTTAATAGCCTCTTCCATCTTTTCCTTGATTTGAACACTCTTTGATGAGGTACAGCCTGTACCGCCACAAATAAGCACATGCTTTTTGAAATTGCCATCAGAAGCTGCTGTGCCTTGACGGAAAGCGATTTTGCCTGCATATTCGTCTCTTATTTTAATAAGATCATTAATGTTGTTAATCATTTTTGTTTCCGTCCCTTCTTATTTGTTATACTTATCAATGATACCTTGAATCATATCAGGTGTAAGTCTGCCGTAAACCTCTTCATTAACTGTAAGAACAGGAGCAAGACCGCAAGCACCGATACAACGGGTAGCATCAAGGCTGAACTTTCTGTCTGCTGTGATTGCGCCATTCTTGATGCCGAGAATTGACTCAAGCTTGTCCATTAAAAGGCCTGCGCCCTTAACATAGCAAGCTGTACCAAGGCAAACTGCAACAGCATAGTCGCCCTTAGGATTGAGAATGAATTGTGAATAGAATGATGCTACACCATAAACCTCTGATAGTGGAACATCCATTGAGAGAGCGATATGCTTTTGAACCTCAATTGGAAGGTAGCCGAAGATACCTTGAGCACCTTGAAGAACTGGCATTAATGCGCCCGCCTGACCTTTGTGATTCGCAATGAGTTCATCGAGCTGCTTGAATTGCTCTTCTGTACCATTGAAAGCCACGGTTGTAAGTTTCTTTTTCATACAAAAAACTCCTTTATATAATTTTTTTAAAACTTAATTAGCGCTGAGCTTCTTTTCAATTACATTAGCAGCATTGTCAAGGTAATCGTTTTCCATAAGCTCAATTATTCCCTTATCGCATAAAGCGGTAAGCTTTGCATCAATTGGAAGCTTGCCTACTAACTCGTAGCCGAACTTTTCTGCAATTTTATGTGTCTGACTTTCACCGAAGATTTCCATCTTCTTGCCACAGTCAGGACAAACTATATAGCTCATATTTTCTACAAGACCTAAAACCGGAACATTCATCATTTTAGCCATGTTAGCTGCCTTTTGAACGATCATGGAAACGAGATCCTGTGGAGTTGTAACTATCACAATTCCGTCAATTGGTAATGATTGGAATACTGTAAGAGGTACATCTCCAGTTCCTGGAGGCATATCAACGAACATGTAATCAACCTCATCCCAAACAACATCTGTCCAGAATTGTTTAACTGTTCCGGCAATAACAGGACCGCGCCAAACAACAGGTCGTGTTTCATCCTCTAATAAAAGATTCACGGACATAATGTCAATTCCTGTTTTTGTGGAAACAGGTAAAAGAAATTCGCCGTTTGAAAGTGCTCTTTCTTTTAATCCAAAGTTTCTTGGAATAGAAGGGCCTGTAATATCAGCATCAAGTATTGCGGTTTTATAGCCTTTTCTTTGCATTAAAACTGCAAGCATTGATGTTACAATAGATTTGCCTACGCCGCCCTTGCCGCTTACTACTGCGATAACACGCTTAACTGAGCTAAGCACATTTAACTCTTCCTTAGGAATACCCTGAGGCTTAGATGAGCAGTTTGCAGAGCAGGTAGAACAATCATGAGTGCATTCTTCTGCCATAACAATTTCCTTCCTTTTTATTTTAACCTTATAGATTATACTACAAATGTTTATTTTTTTCAATAGTTTTTACGAAATTATGTACAAATTCATTATTATTCATATATTCTTGCGATATATTTTAAATTCCTTAGACACACTGTCCATATTTTCATAATCTACATAAACATATTCCTGCATTGATGACAGCAAGCTTAAGGATCTTTTTATGCATTTTGGCTTTTTTGTTTCCTCATTTTTCTCTAATTCATTTAAAAGCTGCTTAGTCAATGGGGAATGAATTTTTAAAAATTCAGGGATTGTTCCCATTCTATTTGTAGCTAATCTATCCATAACAAGGACATCTCTTAGTCGTTCCTTTGAAATTTCATTTTTTGATGAAAAATAATTGTAAATTTCAAGGGTGAGTTGATCCAAGCCTTTTACATCTTTATCCTTTAAGTAGTCAGCAAATTCAATGAAAATTTTAAACGGGTTTGATAGCGCTTCTGTAATGTATTTGCAGGTTCTTTTGAAGCACTGAGAATTATACATTCTATCAAAAACATCTTCACATGTGTGCATAATTTGCATTTCTTTCTGCGATAGCCATGGTGTTGAAACAACCTCATATGGTGGTTCTTGATTATACTCGCACTGATATTTTTCACTTTGCTCGCGCATATCTGAGCCGTGCAGCATTTTTAAAAAGCCAAACTGAAGCATATGTGCATTTAAGCTGTACGCCTCATTAAAGCTTTTTTCAAATGACTCAAAATTTTCATAGGGCAAGCCTGCGATTAAATCTATATGAATGTGTATATTTCCTAGTGCTACAAGAGCATTTACTCTGTTCTTTAATTCATTTAAATTTGATTTTCTATTAATTGATTTTAGTGTTTGGGGATTAAAGCTTTGAATACCTATTTCAAATTGAAATAGTCCGCTTGGTGCTTTTTTGATAATTTCTATTATTTCATCATCAATAAGCTCACATTCAATTTCAAAATGGAAGCATACATCTTTCGGAATGCTTACTTCGTAATTGCTTATGATGAATTCAAAAATTTCCTTTGCTCGGCTTTTACTAGCATTAAATGTTCTATCAATAAATTTAACGGTTTTTGCACCGCTGTTGGCCAGCTTGATAATTTTTTGTTTAGACTCCTCTAAATCAAAAAATCTTACCCCGCCGCATCGCCCTGATAAACAAAATGCGCATCTAAACGGACATCCTCTGCTAGTTTCCAAGTATGCAATTCTACCATTTAGCTGTTCAAAATATTTGTCAACATAAGGAGATGGCGGATCATTTTCTAAAACACATGGTTCTTTTGCTATAATTTCATTCCCTTTTTTATAACATAGTCCGCTGATTTTTTCTTTGTCTATTCCTTTACATAGCTGTGCAAAGGAATGCTCCCCTTCTCCACTCAAAACAAAATCAACATTGGTATTAGAAAGAATTTCCTTTGGGTTATAGCTAACCTCAGGTCCGCCTAAAACAATCGTTACATTTTTGTACGCTTTTATTCTTTCACACAATGAAATCACAATGCTTTTATTCCATATATAAGTACAAAAGCCGATCAAGTCAAATTTTTCAGAAATTATGCGATTAAAAATATCATCAGTGCTTTCATTTATTGTTCCTTCTAAAACGCTATATTCAATTTCAGGCGCATATTTTTCAAGTCCACCAGCCAAGCACCATGGTGCTAGAGACGAATGAATATATTTACTATTGATTGCACAAATTACTACTTTCACTAAATCACCTCGTTTTATATTTTAACAAAAAATGTTCATTCTGTCAACTTTGTTATCATATATAATAATTTAAATATTTTAACTTATGTTATTGACAAACGAAATCAATTGTGCTACAATGAATAGCGTTGGATAATTGAAACGAGGAGAAATTGCTTTGTTTGATTTAGTTGATATACATTGCCACTCATTATTCAGCGTGGATGATGGTGCCATTGATGAAAATACAATGAAATCAATGTTGGATGTTGCTTATAGCGATGGCATCCGTACAATTTGCTTTACTCCGCACTTTAAAACTTATGAATTTCAAGATGACACGGATGTCTGCGTATATAAAGAGGACATTAACAGAAGCTTTTCTGTAGCAAGCTCATATATAAGCGAGGTTCATCCTAACATGAAGCTGTTTCTTGGCAATGAAATTATGTATCACAATGAAATTTTATCCTCGCTGAAGGAAAAAAAGTGTTACAGCCTAAATAATAGCTCATATGTTCTTATTGAATTTCAGCCCTCAATCTCTGCATTTGAAATGGAGTCTGCGGTTTTACGCATTTTGCGTGCTGGATACAGACCTGTTATTGCTCATATTGAGAGATACAGTGCGCTAATTAAAAAGCCTGAATTAGTTAAGGAGCTTAGAAGCATGGGCGCTTTAACACAAATAAATGCTCGTGCCATCTTAAAATTCAAGATTGGCAAAATTGCAAAATTTATTAAATTGGTTTTAAAATTCAAATTGGTTGATGTGGTTGCATCTGATGCTCATGACAATTCTATTTTCACTCAGCAATTATCAAAATCAATGTTATTTGTTAGCAAGCATTACGGTGATGCTTATGCAAAGAAAATTTTTTCAACCGTTCCGTCTGCTATTCTTAATAACGAAAATATTCACTAAGGAGCTTTATCATGGATTCTTCTAACAACATAAACAACACAAAGGTTGGAAAAGAACTTGACATACGCGATATTGTAAGTTATCTTTTAAGTAAAATATGGATTATTGCTTTAGTTGCAATTTGTGCCGTTGTTTTCACATTCTTGCTTACAAGCTTTACAACCCCAACCTATACTTCTTCAACTAAAACAATGCTTATTAACAAAAACGCTGGTAGCTCAAGCATAGATGGCAACTTAAATGTGTCTGACTTAAACGCAGCGGTTTACTTAACAAAAATGAGCTCTGAAATTTTCACAAGCGATTCATTTTCTGTTAGAGTTGCAAAAATGTTAAATGATGATGAAGGCTCTTTTGCTAATTTCCTTGGCTTTTATGAAAATGAGGATGGAAAGCACCCTCAAACATTCAAGGGATTTTTCGGTGGCGAAATTGGCTATCGTGATGTAAAGAACAGCCTTTCAATCAAATATAATGAGGACACATGTGCTGTAACAGTGTCTTCTACAACTGCTGACCCTACTCTTTCAGTTTTAATTGTAACCGCAGCATACAATTGCATGCAGGATCATATCAATGAAAACTTTAAGGTTGACTCTATTATTGTTGGTCAAATTGATTACGGAAAATTACCAACCTCTCCTTCCAATATTCATTACTTTAAGAATATGGCTTTAGGTGGCGTTATTGCGGTAGTTGTAATTTGTGCTATCTTATTAGCCTTCTATATTTTTGATGATAAGATTAAAACCCCAGATGATATTGAAAAGCATCTCGGTCTTAGCGTTTTAGGTGAAATTCCTGAAATTGAAGATGAAGCGTGAGGAGACGAAAGATGAAAAATATAGTTATCAATGACATTAAAAAACAGAATTATTCAATTCGTGAATCCTTTAAAGCACTTAGAACTAACTTTTTATTCTGCGGTTCCGAAAACAAGGTTGTTCTTATAACAAGCTGTGTTAAGAATGAAGGTAAAAGTACAGTTTCTATTGAGCTTTCAAAGTCCCTTGCTCTTTCAGAGAAAAAGGTACTTTTAATTGACGCGGACCTTCGTAAGTCTATGTTTGCTTCTAAGTACACAACTAACGATGGTAACATATTAGGTCTTAGTGAATATTTGTCAGGACAAGCAGAGTATGATGATATTTTATACGGCACACAAAATGAAAATCTTCATTTACTCTTTGCCGGTGCAGTTCCTCCAAATCCTGTTGAGCTTTTAGGCTCACAAAAGTTTGCATCTCTTGTAAAGAGAGCTCGTGATGAATATGATTACATCATCGTTGACGCTGCTCCTCTTGGCGCAGTTATTGATGCTTCTGTTATTTCAACAGTTTGCGATGGTGGCGTTCTTGTTATCACAGCAAACTATATCGGTCAACGCTTTGCTATGGATGTTAAGGAACAGCTTCAAAAGAGTGGTTGTAAGGTTCTTGGTGCAGTTCTTAACCGTGTACCTACAAAGAGCGGCTCTTACTACAATAGATACTATAAGAGATATTATGGTAAGTACAAGAGATATGGCTACGGCAGCAAGTATGGCAGATACGGCAAGTATGGTAGATACGGTGGATACGGCAAGTATGGCAAATATGGTAATTATGGTCGTTATGGTGGCTCTGGCACAGGCTATGATGATGATGTTAAGCCTGCAGAGATAGAGGTATTAAATACTCCTATTGAGGTTTTAGATACTGCTGTTGAGGTTGAAGTAATTAACAACGAAAGCACTTTAAACGATGTCGTTACTCCTGGTCCAAAAAAAAAGAAAAGGGACAATCAAAAGATTTACGGAAAACATAAGAAATAATTAAAGTTTACCTAGCGGTTGAACACGGGCTTAATTCCGAGATTTTTTGATAAATTGAGGTATATGATGAATAACTTGAAAAACAAATATCTTGATTTCATAAATTCTTACTATTATTTAATAGCTTGTGCTTTACTGGTTTTTATAAGCCACACATTTGGGCTTGAGCTTCTTGGTATAATTAGTGTTGGATTGAGCGCATCCTTAGGTCTTTTACTTTCGCACAACTTAAATTTTGTTTTAGGTCCTGCCTTGATGATATTTTTTAATCTGTCAGAAAAAAATTCCTTTGATGGAAAAGGAAAATTTTACGAGCCTAAATCAATTTTAACCGTTGTTATTGTTGCTGTTATTTTCCTTATTTGTTTAATTGTACATTTTATTTTTAATAGAAATAAATACAGTTTAAAGACAGCTATAAAATCTCCGCTTTTTTACGGTGTTTTACTTCTTTCTGTAAGCTTTCTTTTTAACAATCTTTTATCAAAGGAAAGATTTTTTTGGAAAGATCTCGGCTTCTCTATTGCTTTAGTTATAGCGTATTTAGGCGTATTTCTTCTTTTATATGTCGGTTTAGAATTTAATGAAAAAACAAAAAACAAGATAATCGTAACTTTATTTGTTGCCTCCTTACTTGTTACTTTTGAATTTTATTCTCTGTTTATTACAGGACAAATTCAATTTGCAGATGGGGAAATCGTTAAAGAAAGCATAAGAACAGGCTGGGGTATTTGGAATACTATGGGTTGCTATCTTTCAATGCTTCTGCCTATTCACTTCTATTTAGCTACTTTTATAAAAAAATACGGATTTATATTCTATGGAACAGGACTTATTTCTTATCTAGCGATTGTGCTATCATTAAGCCGTTCTTCACTGCTTGCAGGAACATTTGTTTTAATCATTTCGGTAATAATGTGCTGCTTGTTTGGGGAAAACAAAAAAGTCAATAGAATTATTACATCTGCTCTTTTTGCGATAGCTATTGTTGGTGTAATTTTACTTTGGGATAAAATTGCAAGCATTTTAGGCGATTATCTTAGAAGGGGTCTTGATGATAATGGTAGATTTGAGATATATGCTACCGGTTGGAAGAAGTTTTTGAGTCATCCTATATTCGGTTGCGGTTTCTACAATTCACACCATATTAATGAAGTTGGACTTCCGTTTGGATATCACAACACTATTGTTCAAATGATGGCTTCTTGCGGTATAATTGGTTTAGTGGCGTATTTATATCATAGATATCAAACAGTTGTTCTTTTTATAAAACAAAGATGTGCTAAAAATCTTTACTTAGCATTATGTATTTGCGCTTTACTTATTACAAGCTTATTAGATATTCACATGTTCAGCTTATATCCAACCTTATATTATATGCTTATTTTGATTACAGCAGAAAAAACAAAATAAAAAAAGTTTAGCAGAGAAAGCAATTTCTCTGCTAAACTTTTTTATTATTTTAGCGTTAAATTGATTGAATCTATCGGTGTGAATTCGCCATCTATATATACAAAGTTGTTGATTTTATCGCCAACTTGGTACGTACCGATTTGGATTGAATAGCTGCCTGCTGCAATATCCTCAGATATACATGTTAAGCTAAGCTTGCTTTCGTAGCTCTTCGGTAATCTTAGAACCACGCTCTTTTCGCCATTAGTAACTCTTAACCAATTTCCATATACTGCATTATTAGTATTTGGAAGATTTGAAACTGAAAGATCATTACATGTTGTATTAGCCGTAACTGCTGATTTAGTTGATGATACCGCAATTACAGTTCCGCTATTAACAATTAAAGTGCCGTCAGTTAAATCAAGCTTTTCAAGAAGGAATACTGTTCCGCCATCTACTGTAACTAATTGGCTGTCAACTGCATCAGATGTACTGATAATTGTTACTAAGCCATCTTCATTAACTGTAAGATTTGGTGTTTTTACACCCTTGTTTGAATACATTATTTCAAGTGTGCCGCTAATGATTACATTTCCTGTTACATCAATTCCATCATCCTCTGATGCTAACACTACTCTGCCGCTCTTTATTTCAACATCTACACAGTCAATAGCATCCTCGTAGGAATCGATACCTAAAATAGCGTTTTCAATAGACACATTGCCTTCAACCTTGATGCCCTTGCAGCTTTCTAATGTATAGAATGTTTCATTTGGATATTTTGTTGTATCAACTAATGTAAATTTATGATTTTTAATAATGTAGCTACCGTTAGGGTCAACAACAAATGCATTATTATCAACATTTGTTTTAACATAAACGGTGCCTGTTGTAGTAACATTTACTGTAACTGCATCAATACCATCATTGCCTGATAAAATCTTAACATTAGCAGAGCCTGAAATATTTATGGTTTCACTCTTAATGCCATCGTTGTCCGCATTGATAATCACAATTCCGCTATTAAAGGTTGCTGTTTCGCTTACATCAAAGCCATCAGATTCAGAATCAATATTTAGTCTTCCGTTATTTACTATAGCTGAGCCATATGCTGAGACGCCGTTAGTTTTGCTTGTTACATTAATGCTACCGCCGTTTATCGTAATAGCTCCAACAACTGCCTCAAGTGGCTTTTCTTCATCAAAGTCGCCTGTTTTAAGACCGCTCTTTGCAGAAGTAATATTGAATGTTCCGCCATTTATTGTTAAGCCCTCTTCGCCTTGAATACCGTGGCTGAACGCTGTTGTTACATTATAAATGCCGCCTTCAACTGTAAGTGTCTTTGTATTAAAAATGCCTCTTGATTTTGTTGCATTTGCGTTAAGATTAAGTGTTCCCTTACCATCTAAAATCAAGTTACAGGAACGAACATGGATAACGCCCTTTTCAAGGTTATTTGTTGTATCGGATAATGTTGAAACTGAATTTTCAGGTAATACGATTGTTGCTTTTTCACACTTTTCAATGTAGATAACAGATTTTGTTCCCTTGTATGTCATTTCAAGGTTATCTAATACTAAAACAACCTCTCTGTTTACAGCATCATCAAGGTTTACTAAAATTTGACCGTTTTCGCTCTTACCGTAAATTCTGTAAACGCCACCCTTGGTAATTGGATAAACCTTGTTATTAGCAAGTTGGGAAACATCGACTGGTGTTGCATTTGTATAGTCAACTGTGTTGCCCTCGTTACCGAATGTGTTAGCGCTATCAAATACATCAAGCTTAACACTGTTATCAACCTTAAGATTATGCTCAATAAGGGTATCGTAATCAGCGCCACTATCAGGCTTATCATCAGGCTTTGTGTTATTATTGCCAGAGCTTGGCTTTTTATCTGTATCTGAGCTAGTATCCTTGCTAGTATCAGTTGTTTGACTGCCTGTATCTGTGCTTGAGCCTGTTTCTGTATTAACAGGGGTGTCGTTACATGAACAAAGCAATACAGTCAAAGCCATAACAATTACTAAAAGAATTGAAAGTATCTTTTTCATTTGTATCTCCTTAATATATATACTTTATGTGTACATTTTATCATATTTTTAAGGCATAGTCAATACTTTATTTGTTTACAATGTATGAACTGTTAATTTACATTTTTCGCAAGTGATGAATTCTTATATTCATCATCATCGGTAACATCCTTTATTACTTTAATAAAGTTGGGAATGGAAATTTCTTGGTTTTCCTCGCACAGTTCAATTTCCATTATTGCTTTATCGTTCCAAAACGGATATACATCTATTTCAAAATACTGATTTTCAAATACAAGGCAATATCTATTTTTTATTATTTGTCGTTTATCTGCGCCGGCATCTAATAGAATGTTAAGATATTCGTTTTTTGTAAGTCTTCTTTCAATTTCGATGCGCTTTGTGTCGCTAATTTTGCGTTTCGTGGTTTGAAAATATACAAAATTGTCATCTATTCCTCTTTGGCGAACACGCGTTTCCTCGCCATTAGGTGCTTTTAGATAGGTTTGAATAATTTCAACCTTTTTGCAGCTTGGTAAAGAATCTAAATATGCAATATCGGGATATTCAATTAGGAATTTTCTTTCAATTTCAAGTGGCTCTGGCTCGCCTAAAAATGATGCGATTTCTGCAATTAAATGGCTAATTTTTTCATCAAAATCAATAGAATTCTCAATTATGCGAAGGTGCGGATGCCCTGTCCATGCGGAAATAATTTTATTGTCTAATTCTCTTGCTTGCTCAACTGTTTCTGTTCTTGCGCAATTATTGGACAAGGTATATGCATACTCTGCCCCCTTAGCTGCGGTTACAAGGTGGAACACAGCATCGTAGTCATCTCTTAAATTGATTTCGTTGGTATTTAATGACATTAATGTTTCCTCAAATTCATTTTGAGACATATAAGCCTTACTGTCAAGAGCTCCGCGGTCGCAAACGATAAGGATTTTTTCCTTATTCATAGTGGATGCAGCTTTTTCAAAGGCTATTTCCTTTTCAAGCTGTAATTTAAGATGACACTTTTGATAATCTAAGTTTGTGCCACATGTCCAAGGTGCAACTCCGCCTGTAATTAGCTCTGTTGCAGTTTCAGGCACGAAAAGAACTGTGTAGCCAAGCTGTTCAAATTCCTCGTGAATTTTACTTAAAGCAGTTGATTTACCGCCACAGGGTCCGCCTGTTATTACAATTTTTGTGATTTGCATTTTAGCTCTCCGTTAGTTATTTTTTAAAAATTCTAATGCTTTTTTATATTTTTCTTCACGCTTCAGCGCCCACTCATCAACAAAATCAAGTCTTGAAGTGTCGCTATTGTGCATAAGGTCGGCAATTTTAACTGCTTTGGCAATAGGATTTATTGAAAGGGCTTTTACATAGTCCATATATGGCACGCCTTCCTCGTGAGTAAGAAGCTTTAATGCTTCTATTACTTCGTTTGGAAATCCCATATTTGTTAGGTCAGAAAATGTGTAGTCGGTGTCCTCTACAACATCGTGTAAAAGGGCGCAGACTGTTGTAATTTCATCAGTCATTTGCTCAGCTAAATGAAACGGATGGAATACATAGGGCAAGCCTGTTTTATCAACTTGATTTTTGTGTGCTTCAAAGCATAGCTTTAGCGCTTTTTTGGTGAGTGGTGTGTAAATCATATTAACTCCTTTACTTTGTCAAGTATGTAGAAAAAATGTAGCCCACATAGTATATACACCGTAGGATAGTGTGTCGGGGTCTTCTTCTGTTGTTGGGACCTCATATCCCATTTCTTGATTATTCCAAGATGCGATACGCCCATCGGTAATGCCATATATTTGTCTTAGCATATTACTGTTTTCATTGTTTCTTATGATTTCAAATACAACTTGATGACCAAGTTCGTGGAATAATACCTCAATTAAGCGTTCATAATCGTTTAGTAATTCTGCTCTGATTGAAATACGATAATCCCAATGTGCTAAGCCGTCAACAATCATTCCGTTAAAGGTTAGATTTGGTATAAATTCTATTTTAATTTGCGGGATTTTTATAACTTGACAGGATATAAAGGTTAGATTTTCGCAACGCTTTATTTTTTCATCGGTGGTTGCATTATTCCAAGGGCAAAGTCCTAATTTTGTTAGATAAAATTCGGTAAGTAATGCACATTTCATTTCAATGGCGTTATATTCGTTGCCATCAAATGACTGATAGGACCAAATTCTATCAATAATTGGGAGATTGTTTACATCATATATTGCACCGTTATCGTTTTGCAATACTGCTTGTTTCCATAAGCCGAGTGCTTGCGGTAAAAATAGATCGCCACAATGGTTAAAATATGTACGGGCTAACTCGCACATCGACCAAGCATCGCCTTGCTGTGCGCCACGATTAAAAAGTGCAATTTCAGCAGGCAGTTGGTGTTGTAAGCCGTTTTTATCTTGCATTACTCTTGCAAGGTTCCAATGATCTCTGCCATGTCCATTATGAAGTACCTCTTTCATAAATGGAATATTTGATTTTTTAAATATGTTTTTCATAGACATTCACTCCTAATTTTTTGTATAGGAATATTATAACTTACTAAAAATAGTCTATTTCAGTTATTTCCAAATAAGATTTAAAGTTTTAATCAAGCAAACCATCGTTTCAAAATGGGGCAAGACTCCAAAAGGTCTCAAAATCGGTCAAAAACGGGGGGTGGAAACTCCAAAAGGTATATTTTCAGATTACGTAATCACCTTGATTATTTCGATTTTCCCAATGATATGGTTATTAAAATTATCAAGTTCTTCTGCAGGTATCCATAGTTCTTGATGGTAAGAAGCACCAACAGTTTGAACAGCAAAAGAGGATATATAATCATCATCAATTTCGAATTGAGTGACATAACCCCTATATCCCGAATCGGGATCTTTTGTATTCCATTTTCCTGCAATTTCTTCCGCATAGCGTTGATTTAGCACAGGATAAAAAATCGGTTGCCAATCAAGTCTAGGTGGGAACTTTGTAAAGCCGCTTTGCTCGATCAGTTCTTTTTCTTTTTCGCCAACAGGTCTGAATAAAATCATAATAACTCCTTTCGCGTCAGACAAACGACACTCTCGACGTGATTTGTATGTGGGAATAAGTCCACGGGTTGAATTTTTGTAACCTTGTAGCCGTTTTTGGTTAACGTTATAAGGTCTCTTGCTTGGGTTTCGGGGTTGCAGGAAATATAGACTATGCGGTTGGGGGATAGCTTTAGCATACTTTTTAGGAATTTTATGCTACAACCTGCGCGAGGTGGGTCGGTGATTACTACATCAATCTTTTCGCCTTTACTTGCTAAATCGCACATAAAGTCGCCTGCGTCTGCGTTATAAAATTTTGCGTTTTTGATGCCGTTTAATTTGGCATTTTCTTTGGCATCCTTTATAGCATCGCTATTAACCTCAACACCGATGATTTCCCCCGCAATATCTGCCATTGTAAGACCTATTGTGCCTGTGCCACAGTAGGCATCTATTACTCTTTCGTTGCCGGTTAAGGAAGCATATTCCTTGGCTATGGAATAAAGCTTTTCTGTTTGAATTGGGTTGATTTGGTAGAATGAACGAGGGCTAATTCTAAAGGATAAACCGCACAGAGTGTCGGTAATATAGCCGTTACCGAATAAAACTTCACTTTGATTGCCCAACATAAGAGGGGTGGTTGTGGGATTAATATTCCATACTACCGTGGTAATTTCGGGATGGCGGCGAATGAGTTCGTTTACAAATGAGGTTTTAGATTTAAAGTCGCCTTTTATAGTTACTAAAACCACCATAATATCTTTACTTGCAAAGCCTTTACGAACAAGGACATGGCGTAAAAAACCGCTACCTGTGTTTAAATCATAGGGTTTTATTTTGAAGTTAGGTGCAAGTTTTTTAATAGTTTCAACTATTTTTTGTGCGTCTTTATCTTCCAATAAGCAAGTATCAACGGGGACTATTTTACCTGATGTGGATTGATATATGCCCGATACGGTTTTACCGTTTTTATAAGCAAAAGCAGATTGAACCTTATTACGGTAGTAATAGGGGTTGTCCATGCCGATTATTTCTTCAACATGACAGAATTTACCAAGCAAACGAATTGTTTTTACCTGCTTCATTTTCAATTGCTCTTTATAAGTTAAGTTTTGCAGTTGGCAGCCGCTACATTTTTTGGCGTATTGGCATTTGCCCTCTATGTTTTTGTTTTGCATTACCATATATCTTTTCTTTTCACACTATTGTTAAATCCACATTCTGTACATGTCCAGGTACCTTTTTTGACAGTAAATCCTTTTTGCACATTCATAAATGTTTCACAGTTATCACAAAACCAAAACACGCCAAATATTTTGTGGAATATCGAAATACTATATCCACAATCAAAACATTTCCGCCTATATGTTCCTAAAAACATGTGTTTACCTCTACAGTTTGGGCAATCCATTTCATACTTTACTTTTGGAAGCATGCTTGAATTAATATCAATTTCTTTGTACTGAAATCCTTCGAAATCAAATATACTTTTACAATATGGGCAATTTACAAATTTTCTCCATGAATTAATCAATAAGTCAGCACCACAATTTTTACATTCTATTTTCATTGGAATCATCGTTACACCTCTAATAAACATAGTAATCTAAATCAATGTCTGTTTCGGTTAAATATAAAAATTCAATTATATCTCTATCAAGTGATAAAATTTGCTTTGGCTTTTCACTATCGCTATAAATTTCGGGCACTAAAACAAGTGCATAGTCAAGACTTAATTCTTTTTTAAGCGCTTTTAAAACGTCGGTTTTGTTGATTAAGCATTTCAAGGTTGCTCTTATCATTTCATTGATATCTACATTGTAATTTTCGTTAAAGCCAATTTTAATTTCATCAAATTCTCTTTTTCTTTTTGAAATTTTGTATTCTTCGCCTTTATTGAATACTTCGTAATTATCAACCTCTAGTGCATTTAAAACATCTTTTGCATTAAAATCTCCTGTAATTATGAAATAAGTACGGCATTTGTGATTTTTCATTTTATTTCTCCTTTTTAAAAAACACTAACGATATTATAAGACTCATTGCGCTGCTCCATATAAATAGCACACCAAAAAATCCGATAAGGTCGGTTACAAATGGTTTTCCGGCTTCCTCGTGAAATGTTAAGGTAAAGCCGTCATCGGTTACGAAGTGGAAAAAGTAATATGCGATAGCAAGGACAATTAGTCCAATAATTAATGTTATTAGTGATAATTTTAATAGATTTTTTCTGTTCATATTTGCTCCTCTGTGTATGTATAAACTTCTCCGCATTCAAAATATTTTGTTTCAAATGAGGTGTATTTTTTTGATAGTTTTTCGGCAAGAAGTCTCATTCCATCTCTTTCAGAGCCGATATGTCCCATAACGATAATTGATTTATTGATACCGAGTGCTGCTGCATCTCTTGCATATTCACAAAGCATCCATTCACATGTTTCGCCTGTTAAGACAATTTCAATATTTTCATCACGAAGCAGGTCATAAACTCCAGCAGGTGTGCCAAAGCATAATGCTAAATTGGTTGACTTTTTATTTCTTTCGCCTGCAATTTTAACATGCTTCACATTAAGCTTATCCTCAATTAGCTTGGCAAGCTCAAGCGTAGATATAGGCTCATCTAAACGGTAAGTATATGAAGCGGAATACTGAGTATTTTCAAGCTTGCCTTTTAGTCCTAAATAGTGGATTTCGCCTTCAGGAATTTGGTCTATTTCTCTATGATGCATAAAGTCGTGATAACGGAAAACAACTATTCCACTTTCATCAATTAGCTTCTTTTTGGCTTCGGTTACGGGATTTATAATCATTTCCTCAAAGTGGTCATAATAGGTTGGCTCGTGAACGATAAGCATATCTGCTCCCCATTCCTTGACCTTTTTAAAGGTATCAATGGTAGCAAACATTGAAATTGCGACCTTTTTTAGTTCTTTTTCGGGGTTGCCTGCTTTTACTGTGTCGCAGGTGCGGTCATGTGGTGTAAAACCGCCATTTTTTAGTTCATTGATTAGTTCAATCGCTTTCATTTTTGTTTTCCTTTAAGTAATTCGAGTATTCTATCGGGTCTAAATTAAATCGTTCAAAATAATATGAGTTTTCGTAATAAAACGGATCAATACCACAGATAGAGACAAAGATAATTGTTTGATCGCTATCATTAAATATAATTTTTCTTATGTGTGGGCTATTCATATAGCAGCTTCCATCTTCTCTAATATAATTATTCGTGTAATCTGATATTACATACTCACTATAATTTGATGCATAAAAGCAGTCTTTCAATTCGCTTTCATATTTCGATTTAATGCTTTCATATTCACCATCTGTAATTTTCACTTCAAGATATAACTCATAACAATAATCCCAAGTGTAGTCATAATAGTATGAATAGTGTACCGGTATCATATTGTATGTTATTTGTTCAGGGAAATGGTCAATTTTCATATATTCATCATCATAAATTCCGTAATTATTTACATCGGTAGTATGAGATATTAAAAATGTATTACTTTGTAAAGCAGATATCATTGTTATTGGTAGGGCAATAATAGCAATCAATATTATCAAGAATAATTTTACTTTATAAAATTTACGCATAGTTAGTGATGATATAACAATCACAGCTATCGAAAATAGACACACATAAAAGCTCACGCTTTCATAAAATCTCAATTCGTCAATAGGATACAGCATGTTATTTTTATTAAATGCTATTAACGAATGAAACAGCAAAAGCAAAGAGAATAAAACAATGCACACAACCGAAAGTGCTTTTGCTTTAGTTGATAAAGATTTTTCATCAATAGGTACTATTTCTTTTTTTGAGTTAAATTCATTTAAAAATTCTACTGTTTTCTCATCATCTAAATTGTTGTTCGTGTCATCAAATATGAAAATTGTCTTTTTATAGTTTGAATCATTTAAAAGCGTTATATTATTCTTATATCTTACAGAAAGTAAGAAGCAAACATGAATGTCAAATAGACTTGATATTATATGTAAAATTAAAACTACTAATAAAGAAACATATACGGAAACATAATAAAAATATGTAACTATAAATACGGGAAGCAATAATAAAGAAAAAACGATAAACGGTAAAAGCAAAGCAAAAATAGAATCACGCTTATATGTAAATATTTTAGGTGCACCGCAAAACACACCTGTTGTATTCAAGATAAAACTAAATTTTTCACCTGTTCTAATTTTATATGCTATTCCATGAAAAATTTCGTGCAAAAAAGCGTAAACAACTGCGCCTAAAATGCCACATAACAGGGGGAATCCTTTGATATTAGAAAGCTTATCTTCTTGAAAGATCAAAGGCAGAAAACCTATTGCAAGAACCAAAACAGAAATAATCAATACAATGATAAGTGAAATAAAGTTAACATTTTTCTCATCAATAACTTTAACTACTCGGTAGTTTTTTGGCAATTCTCTTTCAAAATTTTGTTCTTTCATATCTGCTCCTTATAGGTCTTTTATGTATAGCACATCGCAAGCGAAGTGTTCTGTTTTGATTACAGGTTCATAAATGCGTGTAAATCCGTATTTTTCGTAGAATTTTTGAGCACCTATCATATTTGGTAGTGTTTCAAGATAGCATTTTTTGTAGTATTGCTTTGCATAATTTAGCGCTATATCCATTAATTTATGGGATAATCCTGTGCCACGGATTTCGGGCAGACAGTACATTTTTTGAAGCTCGCAAATTTTATCGGTGCCTTCAAGGTTGCCTATACCAACTCCACCGAGGATTTTACCGTTTTCATCCTCGATTATCCAATATTTATTGCCAACCGTATTGTAGATTTCAGAAAATCGGCAGAGGTCGGGGTCTGCCCATGCAGTCCCCTCATGGTTTGCGCCAAATTCTATTAAGCAAGTACGAATTACGGATTCTACTGCCTTATTGTCTTTTTGTTGAATTTCTCTTATGTTGTATGTCATAATTATTTAAGTGTTAAGCGGACTACTGCTTCAATGTGAGTTGTTTTGGGGAATTGGTTGTATGTGTAAACAGGAGATGAAATAGTGTATTCGTTAAGCAATACCTTTAGGTCATTGCACATTGTATCTGGATTACAGGAAACATAGATGATTTTTTGAGGCTTTAGGCGAAGGAGTGTATCAAGCATGAATTTTGATAGGCCCTTGCGAGGTGGATCAATTATGCAAGAGTCTATTCGTTTATCAAATTTACTTGCATCCTCAGCTTTAAATTCAATGTTAGTTACACCGTTTAGCTTAGCGTTTTTCTTAGCGTCATTTACCGCGCTTGGTTCAATTTCTATGCCGTATACCTTACAATTTGTTTGTTTTGCGGAAATAATGCCCATTGTGCCTGTGCCACAAAAAAGGTCGGCTATTTGCTCGTTTGGTTGTGGGTTTAAAAGCTCTATTGCTTTTTCATAAAGTAATTCGGCACAGTCAGGGTTGACTTGATAAAAGGATTTAGGAGAGATTTTGAAATTTAAGCCACAGAGCTTATCTGTAATATAGCCATCGCCGTAAACTGTTTTGAAATTAAGCTTTTCAATGGCAAAATCCTTATCCTTTATGTGTGCAGTTAAAACAGATTTGACATTTGGGAATTCATTTATAAGCATAGTGGCGTATTTAATTACATCGGTTTGTATGTAAAAAATTGGACAAACCATTATTTCGGTATTGTCTCTATTTTTGCGCAAGTATAGCGCACGAAGCTTAGCATTTTTAAATGCTTGGGCGGTAAAGCTAGCAATATCATCAAATATCTTGTCATTTAGTAAGCAAGAGGAATGCTCTACTATATTTGTGGTGGATTTTTCGTTATAGCCAAAGCTATTGCCGCTATAGAATAGGACAACCTTGTTTCTGTATTTTTCTGACACAGGGCAAAGGATTTTTTTAAAATCTGCTTCTATTTTGTTTTTAGCAAAAGACGATTTTACAAAATTTTCTTTTGTTTCGTTTTCATATTCGATGGTTGTATGTAAAAACGAGCAGCCACCACATTTTCCGTATTTATCGCAATTTGGGATTGTTCTGCATGGAGATTTTTCTAAAATCTCAAGACATTTTGCATAGGCATAGCGGGGGTGTACCCTTGTAATTTGAATTTTACATTTTTCATTTTTTAAAGCGCCTTCAACAAAAACCACAAAGGAATCTATATGACAAATGCCGTTTGCAAAAATGTTTGTGTCTTCTATTACCACTTCATAAATTTCATTAAGATTTACCATATTTTCTCCTTTGCACTTGAAATTATACTCCAATTCTATTATAATATATAATAATTAAAATGTCAATTTAATTAGAGGTAAAAATGGAATTTGATAAGTATTTTAAATGTCCTATATGTAAAGGCGACTTTTTAAGAGTAAATAATTCCTTAAAGTGCGAGAAGGGGCACTCATTCGATATAGCTTCAAGTGGATATATTAATTTATTAAAGCCCGGTAAAATGAACAATGCTAAGGCTGGAGATTCTAAAGAAATGATTCGTGCAAGAAGTAATTTCTTTGAGTGTGGCGCTTACTTACCTATTCATGATAAAATATGCGAGATTGTTAGTAGATTTAAAAACGATTTAGTTGTTGATGCAGGATGCGGCGAGGGATATTACACTTTGGGAATTGCGAATATGCTTGAAAGCTCTTCTGTTATTGGATTTGATATATCAAAGTTTGGTTGTGAGCATGGTGCAAAAACCGCAAGGCGTGTCGGTAAAAGCAATATTTTATACTCTGTTTCAAGCATTTATGAAATGCCACTATCTAACGGATGTGCGGATGTGATTGTAAATATGTTTGCTCCTGTTGCAAGTGAGGAATTTTACCGTGTTTTAACGACACAGGGTCACTTAATTGTGGTTTCTGCAGGAGTTGAGCATTTAAATGGTTTAAAAAGAATTTTATACGATGATGTATATGACAATGAGGAAAAGTTTCTAAATTATGAGGGCTTTGAATTACTTAAAATTGAGAACTTAAAATATGATACTAATATAAGCGGATGTGAGAATATATACAATCTTTTCACAATGACGCCTTATTTTCACAGAACCAGCTTAAATGATAAAGAAAAGCTTAAATGCATTGACAAATTAGAGACTACCATTGAGGTAAATTTTGCTATTTATAGGAAAATATGATACAAAAAAATCCTACCTGACTTTTCAGGTAGGATCTTTTATGCTCTTTTGTTTACGCCGATAAAGTAAAGAAAACGAATTTTAGCTCTTCTTATAGGTAGTTTTCTTTTAACATATCTTTGGTATTCTTTATTATCAGTTTCAAAATATTCTTCGCCACGATATATTCCTTTAACCTTGGCAAGAATATTTTCTTTTTTAATTCCGTGTTCATGCTCGTATTGGTTATCGCCGCACATAATATATTCATTTTTCTTGATTTTAATAGCTCTATGCATAACAAACTGGCCGCTTGCTCGCTTATAAAGCAAAATATCATTCTTTTTTATATCATTTGGCGCGGTTAAAACAACAGAGTCAATGCCTTGTCTTAAAAGAGGATTCATGCTAGTTCCCTTATGAAACAACCGTATTTCGCCGTTGCTTGCTATAACGGGTTCGGCAATCTCCCAAAATTCACTCATGCTAAGCTCTAAGTTATTCAAGAATATTATCCCTCACAAGCTTTTCAACGAATATTTCAACATCATTTTCCACAATGGATCTTTCAACACCCTCGTAAACCTCAAGCATTTTATCAACGATTTCTTCCTTAGTAGTATCATTTGCAAGTAGATTCCAAATAAATTTGCCTGTTTCGTTAAGGGTAATCATTCCTTTAAAGCTTTTTGAAAGCTCGCCTGTTGCAACAACAAATGTTTTGCCTGCAACATCTCTTAATATAAATCCTGATTTAATTTTCATATTTTCTCTCCTGACATGTTTTCATATGCAATTTTTGCTGCTTCAATATCCATATTGCAGCCTAAAAGCCAAGTATCAACCTTCATTAACATTCTATCCATGAGGTCAAGTGTTGCGATTGCATCAAGCGGGTCGGTGGGCATAAGGATTTGTTGCATAATTCGTGATGCGCACTCGCCCTTTTCTAAAGGCTTGATAGAGTTATTTTCAGCTCTTTCTAAGAAACAAAGTCCCTTTAATGTAGAGCGCATGTTAGTATGCCAGCCCTCTTTTCCGCACCATGGCGTGCCGTAGATGTAAAGCTCACCATCAATAAAGCGTAAAATTGGTTTATCGCCATTAACAACAATAGCTCTATCGCCTAAAAGCTTTTTCCAAAGTCTTATATGTGTTGATTTTCCAGTACCGCTTCTTGCAGTAAATGCATAGGAATTGCCATCAACATCTAACACAGCCGCGTGCATTAAAAAGGCATCGTATTTTGGAAGCTGTAAGCATAAATTTCTATAAACACAAACAGACTCGCAATAGCCGTAATTAGCGTAGGATGGATCTTCATAGTTGGCAATTTCTTTGTTTATATCATCATCGGTACATTCAACAACAAAATCAGGCTCTAAGTCATTTACTATGTACTCTCTGCACTGCTTCTCAAGAAAATCGTATTTATTATTGATTTGAATAATAAAATCAGCTAGCTTTAATTTTATCATATTATTGTTGAGGTAAAGTCCAGTCAGGACCTAAAATGTCGTTTAAATTTTCGCCATCGGAATTATTGTCAGATGTATCTATATCGGTATCTGTATCAATAATTTGGTCGGTATCTGAGCCTGTATCAGTTTGAGTATCGGTAATCTGTGTGTTGCTGCCTGTTTCTGTATTTACAGGATCTTCGCCACATGCAACAGCAAAAACTAAAACAAAGAGCAACATTAAAATAGCTAATAGCTTCTTCATACAAATCTCCTTAAAGGTTATTTACTTTAGTAGTTTACCATATTTTTGCTTAATTGTCAACCAAGTTTTATATTTATTTAATTATTATATAGTTGACTTTTAATGATTTGTGTGGTAAAATACTTTTTGTAATTATTTCTATGGGGGTAATTTATGAAAATTTCTTTAATTATTCCTTGCTATAATGAGGAAGAATCACTTTTACCTTTCTATACTGAGCTAAACAGAGTTTCAAACGAAATGGCTGATTATGAGTTTGAAATGCTATTTATTGATGATGGTTCAAGGGATAAAACTCTTTCAATTTTGAAGGATTTAGCAGGTAATGACAAGAGAGTAAAATATATTTCTTTTTCAAAAAATTTTGGAAAAGAGGCTGCCATGTATGCGGGATTTTGCAATTCAACCGGAGATTATACTGCGGTAATGGATGCTGACATGCAGGACCCACCTGCTCTACTTTTAGACATGGTAAAAATCCTTGAGAGTGGCGAATACGATAGTGTTGCGACACGCAGACAAACCCGTAAGGGCGAACCTAAAATTCGTTCATTCTTTGCAAGGGCTTTTTATAAGATTATGAATAAAATCTCTACTCTTGATATGGTTGATGGTGCAAGAGATTTCCGCTTAATGAAGCGTGATATGGTTGATGCAATCGTTTCTATGTGTGAAAACAATCGTTTTTCCAAGGGAATTTTCGGTTGGATAGGTTTTAAAACCTATTGGATGTCATATGATAATGTTGAAAGGGTTGCTGGACAAACTAAATGGAGCTTCAAAAAGTTATTAAAGTATTCCTGGGATGGCATAATTAGTTTTTCTAATTTTCCATTAAAATTTGCCACAGGATGCGGCATTTTATCGTTTTTAGCTTCTATACCACCACTAATTTTTGCTATAATTCAGTTGTTTGACGGTCAACGCTTTAATGATTTACTTTCAAACCCTTTGCGCTTCAACACAACACTTTTTATTATTTTCTTAGTAAGTGGTATGATTTTAACATCAATCGGCATTGTTGGTCAATACATTTCAAAAATTTTTAACGAGGTTAAAGGACGTCCTCATTATATTGTTGCACAGACAAATAAAGAGGATATTGTGAAAAAATAATGGGAAACGAAAAAAATTTACACGAAGGACATAGACAAAGATTAAAAAACAGATTTTTAGAGAGTGGTCTTGACAATTTTCAGCCTCATAATATTTTAGAATTACTTCTTTTCTACTCTATTCCTCGCAAGGATACAAACGATATTGGTCATGAGTTAATTGAAAAATTTGGCTCTCTAAGTGCAGTATTTGATGCGAACATTGATGATCTTGTACAGGTAGACTATATTACTGAAAACAGTGCTACTCTTATTAAATTAATACCAGCTCTTTCAAGAGCATATTTGATGGACAAAACTTCGCATATTAAGCAATTTAGCAATGTAGAATACATAAAAGAATTTTTGCTTAGTTTATTTCACGGTGAAACGAGTGAAAAGGTTTATGTTATGTTTTTGAGCAATGCTTTTGATTTACTTGGATACGAAAAGGTTCATGAAGGATCTGTTAACTCATCAGCATTAGATGCGAGACGAGTTATTGAGCTTGTATTCAAATACAATGCTTCAATGATTATTGTTGCGCATAATCATCCAAACGGAACTGTATTTCCTTCTATGGAGGATATTGCAACAACAGGTCAGCTTTCAACAATATTTTCTCCATTCAACATTCCAATAGTTGAGCATTTTATTGTTAATGAGAGCGATTGCTATCCTCTAATTAATAAAACTGCTAGCTTAAAGGCAAATAACGAAATAAACAAAAAATTATTTGGCGAACCTATTTAAAACACGCCTCTTGGCGTGTTCTATGCCTGCATAGTTAAATGGATATAATAAACCCCTCCTAAGGGTTAGTTACAGGTTCGATTCCTGTTGC
>JAZSHT010000172.1:0-6926 GCA_045533435.1 Eubacteriales bacterium
ATTATGTAGCAAGCTTGATATTTTTATCGGGACGGAATGTGTTTATCGACTTTATAAGCCCGATTGTGCCGATTGATATCAAGTCCTCAACATTAATGCCTGTGTTTTCAAATTTCTTTGCAATATATACAACTAGGCGAAGATTATGCTCTATCAATTTTGATGAAGCAGACGGATCATAGCTTAGTTTTTCAATTGCTTCCATTTCTTCTTCATATGATAGCGGAGGTGGCAAAAGCTCCGGTCCACTAATATAGTATACTTCAGTTTTTTTTAATCTCATTAAAAATTTTATAAAAAAATTTTTCAAGTTAAACATATATCCTCCTAAATTAAAGATGAAGGAACAATTGCTTCAAAGTCATCATGAATTTTTTGTTCAATTGGAGCTATGATTGCAGTTACTTCATTATTATTTACAAATACTTTGTCGGGCACAATTCCCTTTAAAATTCCTTCACCATTTACAGTACTGTATGGTATATATCTTTTTTTGAATTCTTTTTCATTTTCAATTACTTTACCAAATTGTGAAAACCTTACAACTAGTATAACACTTTTTCCACTTAAAGGCTCTTTTAAAAGATTTCCCGAATCACATATTCCTTTAAGATTATAAATCGTATTTTTATATTCTATTTTTACTTCCGCCACTTTCGTTTTAAGCTTACTAGAAAACATCTTACTAACTGTTAAAGCAAACAATAGCGACAATGAAACAATAATTAAAAACCTAGCCCCCGAGTATATCTCGGTATAAGAATAGCTCTCAATATATTCATAGAAAATTTTATTTATAAATCCATATATCAAGCTCATAATTCCGCCAAGCGAAGCCGATGTCCCCCAAAAAAGAGCAATTAATGCAATAAAACTAGTAATTTTATTCTGTTTAAACGCTATTTGACACATTAGAGCGGAAATAAAAATACTTATTACTGTGCTAAAAAAAATATTAAAGTCAAACAAAAACTCTATAACACCATAGAGGCCGCCTAATGTAGAAGAAATTAGAAGTCGAATTTTATAGAATTTTTTATGAAGAATGGTACCCGATAAATACAATGATAAAAAATCCATACTAAAATTAATTGCAAACAAAACATCAACATAAAGTGTCATACAATCACCTCGGAACTAAATTATACACTTTAAAATGCAAATAATTTGTCGTTATTTGCTTTAACAAAAAATATTCTTGCAATTATCGATGGTATGTATTATAATAAATATATCAAATTTAAGGAGAGTTATATGTACGGACCACCATTAAGAAAAAGTCCAATTGATAATATAGATAAGCCTAAATCTTTGAAGGAAGTTCCCAAATATTTAGGAAATTTGATTAAAAGCTTCTTTTCTAGATACTATTTTATTTTCAAGCTTGTTTGGGAAACAAACCCATTTTATCTCTTCGCAATGGCTTTTGTTTCTATTTTCTCGGGCGTGTTTCCTGTTATAGGCGCATACATTACCGCAGAGCTTCTACAATCCATAGCAGATGCATATATTATTGCAAAAAGCTTCATTGATTTACCTGTTGCAGATTTAATACAAAAGGTCTCAAGTGAAGTTAGCGTATTCTTGTGGATAGGGCTTCAATTAGCTTATTCCGTTTCCAATTCGCTATTAAGCTCTTTAAACTCAACTGTAGTATCTATTTCAGGCGAAAAAGTAGCTAATCATATTAAAACAAAGGTAATTACAAAATCTAAGGATATGGATTTAGCGCAATTTGATATGCCTGAATTTTATGAAAAGCTTGAAAACGCAACACGCGAGGCTTCGTTCAGACCAATTCAAATTCTTAATGCTACATTTAATATGATTAGTAGCTTCATTAGCATGATTTCATTTATCATCGCACTCATTGTTTTGAGTCCTTGGGCACCTCTAATCATTATAGTTTTTGCTCTTCCAGCAGCTATTGTTAAATTTGTTTATGGAAGAAAAAGCTTTATGTATATGAAGCGTCATTCAAAAGATAGGCGTCAAATGGATTACTATTCTGTACTTTTAACAAATAAAGACATCGCAAAGGAAGTTAGAATTTTTAATTTATCTGATACAATTTTAGGAAAGTTTAAATTTACCTTCAAAAAATATTTTAGAGGTTTAAAGAAACTAATAATCCGTGAAAATGCATGGCATATTACTATTGCTGTAGTTCATGCCTTAGTAAATGCATCTTTGTTTGTTTTTATCGCATATCAAGTATTTCAAGGAAAAATGGATGTCGGAAACTACTCGTTTTATTCTGGCGCACTAACATCGGTTATATCAGGAGTATCTTCCGTAGTAGCTGCAACCGCTACCATTTATCAAGGAACTTTATTTATTGACAATTTAATTGAATTCAATAAAATTGAACCAAAAATTGTTCCTAATGTTAAAGAGCCATTAAATGTTGAAAGACATATTGCACATAAAATTGAATTTAAAAATGTTTGTTTTTCATATCCCGAAAGTGATAAGCAGGTTATAAATAATGTAAGCTTTGTGTTAGAGCCTGGTGAAACGACTGTTTTAGTTGGATTAAATGGAGCAGGTAAAACAACTTTAATAAAGCTAATGACTAGACTATATGATCCAACAAGTGGTGTAATTTTACTTGACGGTAAAGATATTAGAAGCTATGATTTAAAAAAACTTTATGAGATATATGGAACAATATTCCAAGATTTTGGCAAGTATGCAATGACTGTGGAAGAAAACATTTGTTTTGGTGATATAAACAAAAAAATAGTTGATAAAAATATCGTTCAAGCTGCTTTTGAAAGCGGTGCTTCGGAATTTATCGATAAGCTCCCCAACACCTATAAAACCCCACTTACTAAGCTATTTGAGCATGAAGGAACCGAGCTTTCTATCGGTCAATGGCAGAAGCTTTCAATTGCTAGAGCCTTTTATTCTGATTCTGACATTATGATTCTTGATGAGCCAACTGCTTCTCTTGATGCTATTGCTGAGCAACAAATTTTCAATCAATTTGAAAAGCTCACAAAAGGCAAAACCTCAATTTTTGTTTCACATCGTTTATCTAGCGCTACAACAGCGGATAAAATTATTGTACTTGAGTATGGTAGGGTAATTGAAGAGGGATCACATAAAGAGCTTATGGATAAGCAAGGCGCTTATTATGAGCTATTCACAACTCAAGCCAAAAGATATGTAGAAAACCAATAAATATATAAGCTACGGTTAACCCGTAGCTTTTTTCCTTTTATTAGCATATTATTTGTGCTTCTACAATAAAATTTAATGAAAGCAAAAAAAGAAAAGAGGAAATTTATGTTTATATATTCTGTAAAGTCAACAACATTGAAGTTCTTTGGTATAATAGGTGTAGCAATACTAACGCTTGTAGCACTAATTTTCTTAATCCCTTCTTATTCAAATTCAACAACAAAAGAAATAGCTACTATGAACGAAAGTATATCTTTTACAAATGTTAAAAATTCAGACGATGGAATGAAATTTTTAGAACAGTACGGGTGGAAAACAAGCGAAAATTTAATTGAAGAATGCGACATAACTATACCTAAAGAGTTTGACAAGGTTATGACAACTTATAATGAAATACAAAAGCAACAGGGGTTAGATCTTACAAAATATCAAAGAAAAACAGCAAAAAGGTATACATACAAGGTAGAAAACTATCCAGATTATGAGGGTACGGTATATGCAAACATAATAGTATATCGTGATAAGGTTATAGCAGGAGACATCTGCTCAGCTGATTCTAAGGGATTTATTCATACTTTATCAAAAATTAAATAAATAATTAGCAAGGAATTTCCTTGCTTTTGTTCTTTTTGTAAACTGCTATGAATATTCTATACTAAGGACAAGTTAATTGAAAGGCTATTAAAAATGAAATGTGAAATAAAAATTCAAGAAAAATATGATGATGCATTAATGTTTTGCTTAAACAAGCTACCTGAAAATATAAAGGATGAAATTTTAGTTTTTATAAAAAACAATCCATACAAAATAATAAATGAAATAAGGCTACATAAAAACTCTTATATAACTTTAATTGCAGATTTTAAAAATGTAATTACAGATATTTTTTTAAATAGTAATGATTTAAATGTAATATTTGAAAACCTATGCGAAAACTCTCTTTATGCCCATATTAATACAATTAAGCACGGATATATAGCCGTTGGGAATGGCGTGCGCGCTGGTGTGTGTGGAAAAGTATCTATTGAGAATGGCGAAATTTGCGGCATATATGATATTTCATCAATAAATTTAAGGATTCCTAAGCATATTTATAATGCATCAAGCTTCCTATACAATTTACTTAAAAGAAACAATTTTAATATTTCTGTGCTTCTCTTTTCTGCTCCGGGAATTGGAAAAACCACAATTTTAAAGGATTTAATCTATAAGCTTTTAAACGAAACAGATAAAAGAGTTGCAGTTATTGATTCAAGGGAAGAAATCACTTCTTTCTTATCTTCTCAAAGAAATGGCGATTTTTTCGTTGGATATCCAAAAGGCTTAGGCATTGAGCTTGCAACAAAAAGCATGACGCCAGAAATACTAATATGTGATGAAATTTCTTCAAAATATGAAGCTATGGAAATTAATTCTTCAGCAAATGCTGGAGTAAGATTAATTGCTTCAACGCACGCAAGTAGCTATGATGAATTACTTAACAAACCAATTTTAGAAGATACATTTAAATATAAGATTTTTGACTACGCGCTTGGAGTTAAGAGAAATGAGGGCGAATTCAAGTATATCTTTTCATTATATGAGCTATAAAGTATGAAAATTATAGGCTGTTTTTTGATTATAATTGCTTCAATCGCATCTTCGTATTTTTACGAAAATTCATTAAAAAGCAATATTAAAATTTTAGAAGATTTAATCATATTTATTAAAACAGTAAAAAGCAAAATTGAATATTATTCTCTTTCAGTAGATGAAATTTATAATGATTATACATGTAAAAATATTTTTTTAAAACAGCTATTAAATGGCGAATTTACTACAATAACACATCTAAATGAAAATATTCAAAAAGATATTAAAAACTTTTTTTCTTCTTTGGGAAAAGGCTATAAAAAAGAACAGTTATCATTGTGTGATTATACGATAAATTCACTTGAAAGCACACTTAATAACTTGAAATCAGAATTTATAAAAAAAGCAAAGATATTTCGCTCCCTTTCTCTTTTTTTAGGAGTAGGTATCGTTATACTCCTTGTCTAGGTGAAAAAATGGATATATCATTAATTTTAAAAATTACTGGAATAGGTCTACTTATTTCCGTATCTTGTCAAGTACTGTCTAAAAGTGGAAGAGATGAGCAATCAACTATGTTATCAATAGCTGGCATTATAATTGTCATGATTCTAATCGTTACTGAGCTTGAGGGATTATTTGCTACACTTTCTCGAATATTTGGATTTCAAATATGAATGAAATAAAGCTTTGTGGAATAGTGATATGCTGTGTAGTAATTGTTTCTATATTCAAAGGCATAAAAAACGAGTACACACTTTTTTTAAGAATATTGATAACAATTTTTATATCTTCACTATCATTTATCTTATTTCTGCCCATTTTAGAATATATGGATGAAATCACAAAAGGAACACAAATACATGCATGCTTACCGCCTTTAATTAAAATTTTAGGAATAGCTATTATTACCGAGTTAACATCGGATATATGTATTGATGCAGGAGAAAGCAGTATCGCTTCAAAGGTTTCACTATTTGCAAAATCAGAAATATTATTGC
Organism: Eubacteriales bacterium; assembly: GCA_045533435.1. Taxonomy (GTDB): domain Bacteria; phylum Bacillota; class Clostridia; order Oscillospirales; family CAG-272; genus RGIG2000. Next base: position 5,760 of record JAZSHT010000172.1, read on the forward strand.
TTACTTTACCGCTAATTAAGGAGTTATTTAGTGTATGTCAAGAACTAATAAAATAACCTTATTTAGCTTGTTAGCATTAATTACTTTATTTCTTTTCTCAATATCAGCATGTGCAGATAGTCCTACGGATGACATAATGAATCAAATTAATGATGAAATACAATACTTCAAAAAAAGCTTGCCCAAAGAAATTATTGAATTCCTCCCTAAAGAAATTTGGGAAGGCGACTTTTCAAAGCTATTAGGCAGTGATATTAGTGAAGTAAGCATTTTGAACCTAGTACTAAATTATCTTCTTTTAGGCTTAAATAATGCATTAAAAAGCTTTTCTTCAATCACTGTAATTCTTTTAATTTCTTCCTTGCTTAATGCTCTATGCTTTTCAAAATCTAATGCAGTAAAAAATTCTTTTAACATAGCTTCAACAATATGTGTATCTATATCAATATTTAAATTATGTACAAGCATAGCCACCAATACAAGCGATTATTTAAGCAGTCTTAGTAAAATCATGGAAAGCTTTGCACCATTAATGGCAACGCTCTATATTTTAACTGGGAATGTTACGACCGGTACGGTCGCAAGTGCTTCCTTCGTATTATTTATTTCCTTAGTAGAAAATTTTTTACTGTCCTTTATGTTACCAATTGTAAACATATGTATTTGCTTCTCTATAATTAAATCAATCGGTGGTTACTTCGATTTAAGTGGAATATCAAAGATATTAAAAAATACTTTTACTGGTATTACTGTATTTGTAATGTCAATATTTATGTTTATTTTAAGTTGTAAAAGCATTCTATCCCAATCAACTGACAGTATTTCAATTAAGACAGCAAAATTTGCAATCAGCAGCTTTATTCCAATAGTCGGTTCAACGGTAAATGATGCTTTACGAACTATTACATCAAGTATATCATTAATAAAAAATTCATGTGGAATTATAGCAATTATAATCATAGCAATAATTATGATTCCGTCAATAATTTCTCTTCTTCTAAACAAATTGTTATTTAGTATCACTTCGTCAATAGCAAAATGTTTAAATTGCAATGCCGAAAGCTACGTGATAGAAGAAGCTTCTTCTATATGCGGATTTTTACTTGCATTGGTGATTTGCACATGCATATTATTTATTTTCGCACTTACAATAATGATAAAAACAAC
>JAZSHT010000113.1:0-21033 GCA_045533435.1 Eubacteriales bacterium
TGCTACTGCAAGAACGCAGCCCTTAAGTCCCTTTGCATTCCAGACGCAAAGCTTAAGCTCCACTGTAAGAGTAGCACTTAACTTGCCTTCCTCAAAGAAATACTCGAGCCATGCATATTGTGAAGCACTTCCTGAATAAAGAAGGATATCGCCTACATAGAAGGTTACATTGGTATATGAGCCGAATGTAGCTGATACCTTTTTAACCTCTGCTGTAACTACATAAACATTTGTTGTTGCCTCAGGTGTGTCAGTAACTCCGATAATGTCACTTGTTTCCTCGCCTGTAATAAATGACTTTACTGAGTATTCGTGATTTCCGTAATAGTTTGCAAGAATTGTTGCGTTATCAACTACTATTTGTCCACCGCCATCCTTTGTTACCGTTCTTGTACCCTTAACTATAACCTCATCGCCAATTGATAAGCCTGCCATAATTTCGTTAGTACCACGAACAGGAATTGCGCCGTTTTCGGAAATAAGGTAGAATGTTCCAGGTTGGTTTACTGCTGAAGGACCTACGATACCCTTTACTGTTACCTCTGTACCGCTTGCTGCTTTAATAGCCTCGCCTACTGTTATGCTATCGTATTCTACACGGCTATTAACTGTAATTTTAACTGTTTTTTCAAAGTCACTAGCATTTTCGTAGCTACCCTTTACGGTTACTGTTACCTCGCCAGCGGAAAGTGTTTTAAAATATGTTTTTCCGTCCTCTGTAACGATACTTGCAATAGTATCATCAGAAACTGTATATGTAAGTGTTACGCCGTTAATTCCAAGAAGCTCAGATGAAGCAGATGTAGGAAGCTCAACGCTTGCATTTACCATATATGAAAGCTCAAATGAAGGTATGCCTACATAGTCAACTGCATATTTTGGTGCATCGTTTTTATCAAATGTGTAATTTTCATCAATTACTGCAACAGGAATAAATCTCCATACGCATCCTGATGCAGTTGATTTTGCATTGATGCAAGAGAGATATACTGTGCAGATTTTGCCATCAAATTTATCGAGCCAAGCAAAATCGCTTCCGTTGCATTGTGTGTATGTATATGAGCCTGTTACTCCATCAAGGTCATCAATGTAGTAGTTAACAAAGCCTGAGCCAGGTGTCTTTTTAATAAGTGCATTTACCTTATAGATAATTGAGGTAATGTTTTCGCCATCAAATGGGCTATCCATTATTTCCTTTACTGTTGTTTCTTTTATCCAAGATTTATCAAAATCATTATTGCCATTATCATTTTCTGTAAGTGTTGCTTCTGTTAATTGGCAGCAGCCTTGATAACCAAATTTTTCAGCGTTATTTTGCTCTGTGTCAAGAATCCAATAATCCTTTCTTCCGCACACAGTAATTTTATTGCCCTCTTTTACTCTTTGGGCGGTGTCTGAATCGTAAACATAGATTGAGCTTGTTTCATCAACAAGATAAAATCCACAAGGCTTCATACCGAAAGCATAAAGAACTCTTGCAACAACTCCATCAACCTTGATTAAGGTGTCCTTGTCGGCTTCTCTTGCATCTAAAATTGACATTTCGGTATATTTAGATTCATCAAATTCCTCAGCCTTTGATACAAAATCAATAATCCAACCGCTGTTAATTTCGATTGTTCCTTGGAAGTTTTTAAGGTTTCCGTAAATAATAACCTCATCGCCACGGTATGGTACGCTTTCCATTTCGGAATAACGAAGCACGCCATCTGCACTATATGTGCCATATACATAAATTGTGCCTGTTGCATCGCTTATATTCATTGTGCCGTATTGAGCATTTTCAATAGAATCAACTGTTGCGCGGAAATAGTAGCGCTCCTCTGTTACTTGACCATCGGCAATATTGAATTCAAGTGCCTCCTTGATGGTTATGTAATGGTAGTCAAATTTTGCATAAACAGTTATATCAGCATTTACTACGGAGTCAGCATTAAATGGAGCTTTAAGCTCTGCATCGGTAAACCAGCCTACAAATTCTAAGCCTGCTTTTTCAGGGTTAGCTGGCATAGTCCATGCTTGTCCCTCGGTTGCGGTAACGGTAGCATAGGTATTGCCGTCAACGGTAAATGTGATTTCGTAGCTATTTGGAGCTACATCTGTGTTGGTATCACTTGTTGTATCGGTATCTGTGTCGGTATTTCCACCGCATGCTGCAAAAAGCATTACCGCTACAATAAGTAAAGCGAATAGGAAAATTCTTTTGAGCTTCATAGTACACCTCTTATATAAAAATAAATTTGAACAATGTTAATTATTTGGGTGCTTTGTTAGTTAGCTTTATTGAGCTTATGAGATAGAAGCCAAGTCCAAAGCTCATCGCCCTCGTATGCTGCATCCCAAGCGTTATGCCAAACGCCCTTAAGCACCTTTATTTGTGCATTTCCACCACGCATATTGACGGATTTTATCATTTCAAGACTATTTTCAATAGGTACTACGTTATCACAGTCTCCGTGATATACCATTATAGGAGTATTGATAAGCGCTTCGCCAAACCAATAAATTCCACTTCCGCAAATTGGAGCGATTGCAGCAAATCTATCTCTCTCTGCCATTGCGAACATCCAAGTGCCTGTGCCACCCATTGAAAGTCCTGTTAAATATACTCTATCTAAATCAACGGGGAGTGTGTCGCATATATAGTCAAGAAATTTAACTAATGATTCGGTGTAGCATCCCCAATATTTATCCTTAGGAATTTGAGGCGCTACGCAAATAAAGGGATATTCCTTACCGCTTTCTCTCACATGCTTCATAAAGCCGTGGCGACATGCTACATCAAGGTCATCGCCCCATTCCCCTGCTCCGTGTAGGAATAAAACTAACGGATATTTTTTGCTTTCATCAAAATCCTTTGGTAGATATTTTGCGTATCCGAAATTAAAGTGTACATCACTTTCCCATTTATGCTTTGTGTACATTGCTTTTCTCCTTAGCCCTTTTGTTCTTAATATGATTATACTAAATTTACACCCCTGTGTCAATAAAAACAAGCAAAAAAGACAGGCAAGCCTGTCTTTTTTTATGCTATTTAATGTCTGAATATTTGTATGCTTCGGCTGTGTCGCTATAACCGTTTTGGGTTACATAGTTAACCACACCATTTGCGATTACATACATATTAAGTGTAATTTCTGCGTTAGCTACATTTTCGCTGGTCCAATCCTCTGAGGTTAAGATAAAGTCAACTGCATTGTAGGTGCTTCCTGTAAGCTCCGCCTTAACTACATTGTCCTTTTGATTTCCGTTTTCATAAAGAGGCATATTATTGTTAGCGGAAGCTACAAAGCCGTAATTTACCTCGCCATTTTTAGATTCATAATCCTTTAAGGCTGCTTGGTCAATAATATAGCCCATACAGAAGCCGCCCTTACCATTCTTTGAATAGCCCTTGTAGTCAAATACCTTATCTGCACTTAATTCCTTATCTGCTTGGCAAAGGCTACATTTAACTACCTTTGTGCCATTTTTAGAAAGGTCAGCGTATGTTACGGAAACAAGTGTTGCTCCGCCATTTAAATAATCAAGATTATGCTCAAGTGCTGTGCCTTCAACTGGCACCTTGCTTATTTCGTGTCCGCAGAAGCAATATGTTACCTTGGCTGCATCAACCTCGCACTTAGCAGGAACATCTACTGTTTTTTCTGCTAAGTGAGTTGTGTTACCTTCGGCGTTACAGAATACTGCGGTTTTGCCACCTGAAAATGAAACGCAATTTAAGTCAATATCGTTTTTGTTTGCAAAATATATATGAGTGGTTTTGCCCCAATACTTAGTTGAAACAGTTGTCATATCACCAAGGAATACGATTTTGTTTGCAGGACCATTTTGGAAGAAATATTCGTTTGGCATTGTTGTGAGGCTTTCGCCGAATACTAATACATCGTTTAGATTTTTACATTCTCTGCACACGCTATTGTTTGAGATAGTTGTAAGATTTTTAGGGAAGTAATAAACCGTTGGCTTTTCAGGAATTGCATCATATGTAAAGGTTTCGTTTACAAAATACATATTATTGCAATCATCAAAGGTCGCATTTCTTGAGCCACCGCCACCACTTGACCATGTTTCAAGTGATTCTGAAAGATGAACTGCACCTAAGCTTGTGCAACCAGAGAAATGAGCAACGTCATACAAGGATGTAAAACAATCAGGCATTGAGAACGCTTTAAGATTTTTACAGCCAAAGAACATATATGATGGGAATACCCTCATAGGGTTGTCTTCGGTAAACTTAAGGGTACACTCCTCAAGTGCTGATGCATTTTGGAAAATAGCATTTGAAAGGCTTGTTATGGTACTAGGGAAGGTTATCCATTTTAATGTTTTTCCATCTAATCCCGCATACTTAGCAACATGAGTAATTCCTGTTGGAATATCAAAGCCCTTTACATCTGCGTATGTGTAAAGATTACCGTCTGCCTCGGTTTTTCCAAGCTTGCCGTTGATATAGGTAAAATCCATAAAATACTCAAATCTGGTATTATAGTCTCCTGTGCCTACGGTTGACGTGTCGGTAAATACATAGCTTACAGGGCATGTAAATCCGTCATTGAATTCAATGATTTCATCATCGATACATTGGTATTTTGTTCTTGCAGGTGCGTCATCATAGGTTGTAACCGCTGCGCTTGCGGTGATTACAAGCATGCAAGCTAACATCAAAACCATTGTTAAGATTAAAAAGATTTTGTTTTTCATATTTGTTCTCCTTATAAAATATTTTACATAAAAAGTTTACCACGGCACCGTGGAAAAGTCAACAGTTTGCATAAAAAAAAGAAAAAAATTGCACTTTTTTGTTAATATTGCACAAAAGATTTAAAACTTAAATTTTACGGTAATGAGTTATTGACACCGATACAAATAAATGGTAAAATCGTTTTAGGATAAAAAACGAAATTATGGTAATGGGGAAAGGAATTAATGCAATATGATAAAAAGAGAAGATTTAAGAATTAGAGATCCATTTATTTTGGTTGATAAGGAGAAGGGGTGCTACTATATGTATGGCACTACTGACTTAGAGGACCACTGCTTACAGGCAAGAAACACATTTACTGTTTATAAGAGCTATGACCTTGAGACCTTTGATGATGGCAAGGTGGTTGTTGATGGGGGTAAATTAGGCTTTTGGGCAGATAGAGATTTTTGGGCACCTGAGGTACACTTCTATAATGGCAAGTATTATTTATTTGGCAGCTGCATAGCCGAGGGCAAATGCAGATGCACACAGATTTTTGTATGCGACACACCTGATGGAGAGTTTGTTCCGTTATCAGACAAAGCAAGAACGCCTGAAAATTGGGTTTGCCTTGATGGTACATTCTATCTTGAAAACGGCGTGCCTTATATGGTATTTTCAAGAGAATGGATTGAGGTTTTAGACGGTCAAATGTGGGCTGTTCAGCTTACTGAGGATTTAAAAAGCACGGTGGGAGAGCCATTTAAGCTATTTAACGCAAGTGAGGCTAAGGACGTAACTGAGTACGAGGGAATAAAGGGCGCTTACATTACCGACGGACCTTTTATGTACCATGAAAACGGAAAGCTCCGCATGATGTGGTCAAGCTTTAATGAAGGCAGATATGTGGTGCTTATTGCGGAAAGTGATTCAATTAAGGGTAGCTGGACACACCTTGGAAGTCAATATGATTTCTGTGGCGGACACGGAATGATTTTTGAAAGCCTTGAGGGGAAAAGAATGATATCATTACACAGTCCAAATACTGCTGATTTTGAAAGAGCGCAGTTTTTTGAAATGAAATAAATAGAAAGCCGTGAGAGTATCGCTAAATACCTCACGGCTTTTTTATTGTTTTTGTGTAGGTTGGGAATTTGGAATTTCAAACGATATTGCTTCGCAAATGAAGTTGCCCACATCTAATTGTATACACATCTTTGGAGCATTGCGACAAAGTCGCATCCCTATCCTCTATCCCCTATCCCCTTTACTCTGCTTTTTTTGCAGCCTTAGCCAACTTACAAATGTATAGGAATCATTGACTAAGAATATCAAAAAGCAGATAATTACAGACACATATCCTAAGTTTTTTATTGATGCAAGAATCCACATTGCTATAAGAACAATATCGTTAATTGCATATGCAAGTGCAAAGAATGGACTTCTTCTAAATGTTAGATATGCGGCAATAAATGATGTTAAAACGGACACGGTGCTTAATATCAGATTGGCAGTATTGAAGTATTTTAAAATAAAGTAGAATATAAATGCAACTACTATGGAAAGAAGTATTAAAAGTAATACTTCCTTTTTCTTAACAATATTTACAGTAACCTCTGATTTTTTGCCCTTATATGGATTTTTTAGCCATGTTACAAGTGATAGCACCGCCATTGGAAGGGACATGCCTACATATGTTATCATTTCGCCATAATAAGCGAAAGAAAATGAGATAATGCCATATAGAATACTAAACACGATTATAAGAAATGGACCTGTGGGGTTTCCCTTTGCATTAAATAGCAGCGCAGTTATACCAACAAGTGATGCGATAAGTGTTAATAATCCATTGTTTTCAAGGAAAATAAATGTGGAAATAATCAAAATTACAGACACACTCCACAGTATTTTCTCAAATTTAGTAAAGTAATTAAAAATTTGATTAAGTCTTTTCATAATTCCTCTAAAAAAGCATTCGCTATGCATCTTCAAAGACCTAACGATGCATGAACGAATGCTTAATACATTCCTACCCGGTGGCAGTTTATTTTAAGTCATTGTATCACAATAATACCTTTTTGTCAACATTATTTTTGCACAATTACAGACACTCCGTCGGGGATTGCTGTAATTGTTATTTTTTCTTTATTTAAAATTTTCTTTGCGATTGTGATAGCTTCTTCAATAGAGTGAGCGGGAGTCATATGCATTTTTTCTACAATATCATCTTCCATTTCGGACACATAAATTACAATGGCGCGCATTAGCACACGAAGCATAATTTGTGTTTGCCATTGGTCAGGAACGGTTTCATTTCTGCCTCTATTTAAGAAAATGTTCATTGTTTTATTTATGTCCTTTTCATCGGCTAACTGATGATAGAAGTGGTCGCCGCCGATACCATCATTAGATTTTGCAAGCATAATTATTACGCCACCTTCCTTTACGGTAGCCTCGGCTGCAGTCATTCCCTTTACTGCCTGATACATATTTTGGTCAAGGGGGTATCCGCCATTTGTGGTAATTACAACATCGCTTTCACACGCTTTCGCACCACAGAGAGAGGATAGGAAGTCTGTTCCCTTTTTGTGTGCTTCAACACAGTCGCCTGCGGTGGCGTAAATTACCTTTTTATCTCCGTTTAAAACTACATTTACTATGTATGCAAGCTTTGCTTTTTTAGCCGCCCATACCATATCTATATGGATTGGGTTATTTTCAAGCACTCCTGTTCTTGCATAGTCATTTGCAATAAACTCGGAGCAATGGTTTGCTAAAACAGTATTTCTTGCGCACACACCCGGTAGCACGCTTTTTCTGCCGCCTGAATATCCTGCAAAAAAGTGTGGCTCAATAAAGCCCTCGCTTACAAGTAGGTCAGCTTCAATGGCAATTTTATTTACAATGCAATCTCCGCCTGAGGGGAGTGTGCCGATATTTACCATTTTATCATTTTCATCGCAGTCATGGATGTAGATATTTTCCTTTTCTACAATTTCAGCGCCGAATTTTGATACTAATTCATCCTTGGTTGTAAAGCGGTGGCAGCCTGTTGCAATTAAAATTGTGATTTTTGCATTTGGGTTGCCTTCTCTTATTTCTCTAAGCATTGGTGGAATTATGTATTTACTTGGCACAGGGCGAGTGTGGTCGGATGCGATAATAACAATGTTATTTTTGCCCACGCTAAGCTCCCTTAATGTTTTTGAGCCAACAGGATTTTGCATAGCTTCCAAAACTAAATCCTGCTCGCTTTTTTGTGGGTCATACTCCTCAATTTTAGATTCAAGTACAGCTTTTAGCTCATCTCTAAATGTATATTCTAATTTTTCCTTTCCGTATGGGAATAATACTTTTTTCATTTTTACCTCTTTATAAATAAATGATATTCTTATTGTAGCACATTTTCCTTCCATATTCAAGGAAAAAAGCGCATCATAAAAAATTTCGGTGTGGTAGAATAATTGTAGCATAACGTAAGGAGATGATATTATGATAAAAACGTACGGATTTTTTAAGCCACATGAAAGAATTGAAATCAGCATTGATGATGGCGTAGCTGTAAAGGAGTTAATTAAGGAGCTATTTAAAAAATACGGTTGGGAAGCTAAAAACGGTTATGACATAATTACCGTTTACGATATGAAAAATTATCACGTTGTAACAAATACCGATAATACGCTATCAAGTGAAAATCTATCAGGCGGTCTTTGCCTTGCATATTTTAAGAAAAATGAATTTTTACATGTTGAGGGCGGATGGGGACATCACATGATAAAAATGGATGCGGTAAAGGAGATTGAAAATCCCTTTCAGTTTTATATGTCCTTTAAATTACCACTTAACGACCACGCTTTTGTTGCAAATAAGGACTTTACGGTGGAAAAGCTATGCAATTTATTTGCAACGAGTGAATATATTTACAGTTGTTCATATATTGATATCATCAAAATAGACCGTGGCAGAGCTAATTTTGAGCTTGTAAAGAGAGTTTCTGTTAACGAAGCTGTCAAAAATAAGCTCACGGTGCTTGATTTAATCGGCAAAGATAACTTAAATACACATACAATAATGTTTTCTTAATAGAAATAGCCAACACGGTTGTGTTGGCTTTTCTTTATTTACTCACGAACAATACAATATATCATCAACCGCAGATGCATAATAGTGGTCAGTGGTCAGTGGTCGGTGGTCGGTGGTCGGTGGTCAGTGGTCGGTGGTCGGTGGTCGGTGGTTAGGAAAGCCTTCCTCCGAGAGGAAGGTGGCACGGCGTAGCCGTGACGGAAGGAGCCAACGACACTTGAAATTCATTATAACTTTATTGTTACGCTTTCTCCCTCAGTCAGCTTTGCTGACAGCTCCCTCCCGGAAGGAGCCTTGGTGTCAATGGTCGGTGGTCGGTGGATAGTGATAACCGAACAATCATATTTCAATTACATCGCAGATGTGCATGTAATCACGCCAAAGGCGTGTATGGAATTGACACGAAGTGTCGTATGGAATCAGCCGCAGGTTGCATATACCTGCGGACAATCCCCCGTCCCCTGTCTCGCATTTACCTGCAAAATGAAGTTTTGTAATTTACCTGTTACGAAGTAACAATTTACCTACAAAACGGTAGTTTTGTAATTTACCTGCAAAGCAAAGCTTTGCAATTTACCTATCGCGTAGCGATAATTTACCATCTTGGCTTATTTTTAGTGTTTCGCCCGGCTTTATTGTATATAGCGTTTTGTCTATATCAAACCAGATAGTAAATAACGTAGGGTTATATACGGTTGTTCCGTCGGCACTGTATATCAATGAATTATACGCATTTACGTAATCGTAAATTTCAATATTGGTTGCATACCACACGTCATCGTGACCACTAAGCTTTTGGCAAATATTTTCTAAGTGGTCCCAGTTTTGTCTATGCTCAAATTCAAAGCTATGCCCCCACATATAAAACAGTTTTGGCGTTCTGCTTGCTATGTATTGAGAGTCTACGTCAAGATTTAAAAATTTATCAATATAGTTGAAAATTTGAATGTTGTTATGATGTGCGGTTGGAAGCCAGTTAAACCAGTTGTCCGGCAACGCAAATTTATCATTGTCCCCTGTACAATTTCTTGAATAAACAATTCCAAGCTCTGCTATATAGCTTTGAATTTTGCTATACGTGTTAGGCTCTGAGATAGAGTCAAGCGCACAATCGGGATATGCCATACCACGAACAATAGTTCCAAATGCTTTTTCAAGAACAATACGGCAATCTATAATATCGCGAATTCCCTCAATGGGGCGTATTCTGTTTTGGGCTCTGTGGTAGTAGCCGTGATTTGCCACCTCGTGTCCCTTTTTAAGCATATTTTCGCGAATGAATTCATTACTTAAATGTCTTTCGGTCTCAACATCCTTTCCAACAAGATTGAAAGTGCATTTTAAACCATATTTATTGATAATTTCAAGAAATCTAATATCGTCCTTGCTTCCGTCATCGTAGCTAAGAGTTATCGCCTTTGCTTTTCCACCTGGAAATCTTAAATAATTATATTTCATATCCATAATAATATATGCCATCCTTTTTTATTTTACTTAAAATTGCTAATTTAAGTATAACATATAAAGACATTTTTTTCAATAATTCAAAGGAGCAAATTTTCTGGGTAAAACAAAAAACAGACACATGTGTGTCTGTTTTTATGTTTTATTTAATATCGTTGTATGCAAATGCGGTAACTGTGGCTGAGGTTGCGGTTTCGCTTTGGATGTAGCTCACATTTCCATCGAACACATAGCCTGCCATATAGAATTCAACATCCTTTATGTCTGTTTCATCTACATTATCGCCATCTAAGTCAACCATTTTATCCCATGTGCCTGTAAGCTTAAAGTCATAGCCGCTATAATTTGCTGTTTGGCTTGAGGCTACTGCCTTAATTACGCTTCCTCGTGTTGTTTCAGCTACTGTGCCATCTGCATTTAATGGTGCATTGCCATTAACAAAGCTCTTAACTGCAACTACAAAGCCGAATTCAAGCTTAAATTTATTTACGCTTTCAAAAAGAACTAACGCTTTTTCATCAAGATAATAGCCGAATGTGATGCCGTTGCCATCCTCTTTGGTTGAGAAGCCCTTAAAATCAATAATGATTGCATCTGCCTTTGTTTCCTCAGTAACATCACATCTTGCGCATTTTGTTGATTTATCGCCACTTGCAAAGTAATTTGTATATGTTAATGAAAGAATTTTTGCGCCATTTTCCAAATTAAATTCATGACCGAGTGCTGTGTTTTCCTCATCAATCTTTTCGGAAACTGCTCCACAGAAGCAATATTTTACTACGCCTGAGTTATTTAAGCAATCTGCCTCTACATATCCAAATTCCTTGCTTGGGTCGGTTATATGAGGCTGAGTCTGTGCTGTATTTTCTGTTTTAGCAAAGTCTGCTTCCGCTACTGTATAATCTGTGCTATTTGGCGCTTTAAATGAGCTTAAATCGTAAACAACATTGCCATTACAGAAATACATATATGTATTTGATTGTAGCTTATTTGTTCCCGATGAGCCGACTACAAAGCTAAAGCTATTTAAGTCCTTATCGTTTGCATTTGCAAATACGAAGCTAACATTTGAATAAGTAGCATCGTTTTGTCTTATTTGGAAATCTGTTATATCGCCAAGGAATACATATGTTTTAGGTGAATCAGCTGCACCTGTGCCGTGGAAAGCGCCTTGAGCACATGTTGCCAAGCTTGTAACACCCTCAGGGAATACGATACAGCTATTTAATGCCTTGCAATCCTGAAATTCAGAGTTACCAAGGTAATTTAAGTCCTTAGGCATAAAGTACACGCTTGGCTTTTCAGGCATTACGAAGCTATCGCCGATTAGTGTATCTCCATCAAACACATTAAATGGCTCATCAACAAAATAAATCTTTTTTGATTGATAGAATACGCCCTTATCAGTGCCACTATCCTCTGTACCAAGTGTGGTTAGTGTTGATGGCAAATAAATTGCTTCTAGGCTTGTGCAGTTACGAAGTGATTTATTTCCCATAATTGTAACGCCCTCAGGAATTGAGATTGCTTTAAGTGATGTGCAATTCTCAAACATTGAGCCTGGAATAGTATTAACATTCTTTGATAGTTGAACAAATTCAAGTGATGAGCAGCTTGTAAACATAGCCTTATTTTCTGTATATTTAGTTACAGAGTCAGGGATTTTTACCGCCTTTAGCTTGCTGCAGCCGCTAAATAGAGCATAGTCAATTTCCTCAAGGCCATCAGGTAAAATAACTGTGCCCTCAAGTGAATAACAGTTCATAAATGCACGGTGGTCAATAAATGTAAGACTACTATTTGGTGCAAATGTAAGTGATTTAATTGCTGATTCCTCTGCAACCTGATAACCAAGCTTTGTTACATTTGCAGGGATATGTAATGATAAAAGTCCCGCCTTATAAAATGCATAATTACCTATTGATGTTACAGAGTCAGGAATTGTAATGCTTGTTAAAGCGGTACATTCCTTGAATGCGCTAGCTTTAATTTCTGTAATTGTAGAAGGAAGCTCAACACTTGCAAGTGATGAACAACCATTAAACATATTTTCGCCTACTACGGTAATTCCCTCGCTAATTTTTGCATTTTCCAAGCCTGTACAACCGGAAAACGCTTCATTTCCTATTGATGTAATCGTTGACGGAATAACTATGCTTTCAAGAGAGGTACAACCCTTACACATTTGTCCGCCAATTACGGTAGATGCGCCAAGGTCAAGGCTTGTTAAAGCTGTACAGCCGCCAAATTGATTTGAGCCCATTGTCGTTATAGCGCCCTCTATTTTAACGGTCTTTAATGATAAACAGTTTTGGAAAACTCCGTTATTAAGATTTGTAATAGATGCCGGTAGTACAACGTTTTCAAGTCCTGTGTTAGCTAAAAATCCATAGTCAAGAAAAGTTAGACAACCAAAATCAAAGGTTTTTAGTTGAGTCCAATTTTCAAAAATACCGTTTGGAGCAGATGTGAATACACGGGAAAACCATTTAACCTCAGTACAGTTAGGATAAAGGCTTGGTGATGCTTTTGTAAATCTATCTACATAGTCCTTTGCGTTTCCGTAGTGTACTGCGTTTGAAAAGTCCATAGCCACGATTTCATTCTTGTCAATTATTTGAGTAAATTCCACATCAGAATAAAAATCAAATGTTAAATTGATTCTTGGGTTTCCTTTCTCCGGATTTTCAACATACGCATCTATATAGTTGTCAGCGCCCGATAATTTTACGCCAAATTCAATGTATAACGACGGTGCTTCTGCGTTTGAAATTATTGCAAAGGCGCAGACAAGCATAGCTATTATACAAAGTGTTAAAAGAAATTTTTTCATTGTATTTTTCTCCTTAATTTATTTATACAAGACTATTCTATCATAATAATATAGAGTATGTCAAGAATAAACGGAATTTTCTGTTAAACAAAAAGTCTATGCAGATGTAAGTCAAGCGCATAGACTTTTCAATTTAGATAATTTATAGCCTCACAAAATCATATCTCGCTAACTGCTAACCCTTAGGCTCCTTCTGGGAGGGAGCTGGCAGCAACGCTGACTGAGGGAGAATGCATTAAAACGCTTGCTCCTTCCACCACTTCGTGGTCCCCCTTCCTCCCGGAGGAAGGCTTTTCTAACTGCTAACGGCTGAAAAAATTCATCAGAATTTTTTCCTAAGCACAAACCAAATAAGGCTAAATGTTCCGCCACCGAATACAACGACAGTTGCAAGGACAGTACCGATTATAGCGCCTGTGCCCATACCGTTTTTCGGTTGAGCGCTTGGTGCTACGGTATCACCGCAGACAACGCAAACGCCATCTGTACTATATGTGTGAGCTACCTCACGCACTAATTTACATTCGTTACATTCAGTATCGCAAGCGTTATCGTACTTATGTCCTGATACCTCTCTTAATTGGTTGCATACATTACAATATGCATCGCAATTATTATCGTACTTATGTCCACTTGGCTCGCTACCGTATTCAAGGCTACATTCTGTGCAAATTCCCTTATCTGTGCATGATGCAATACCGTTTTCGTGGCTACCTGTGTCAATTATTTCGTTACAGCATACATAAATTTTATCGTGCTTTGTTGCATCGTCCTTGTTTTGAACGAATTTTGTTTCATTGGAATTATGGTTACTTGGATTTAAGTTGCCGTATTCCTTTTTGCAAAGCTCGCATACCGCTTTATTTGTGCAGGTTGCTTCTCCGCCCTTGTGTCCGTTAACGTCGTCAATCTGACCGTATTCCGCTTCACAGTATCTACATTTTGCTTGTGCTATACAGGTTGCTTTTCCGCCGCTATGCTCTTCGGTTGCAAGCTCGTATTTACAAATTCCGCACACTGTTTTGTGAGTATCACCGCTATTTTGGTCAGGGATGTATGAATAATTACTATGCTCTCCGCTTGCATAGGACAGCGAACAGGTATCGCAATAAAGCGTGTGATGTTCACTGTTTGCATTTGATTTTTCATCATTATGCTTAATTCTTAAATATCCGTAATAATCATAATCGTCTGCATCTAATTCAACTTTATTTCCCTTTTCATCTACAAAACAAATTTCACATTGGTCGGATGGAATAAGTGAAGAAATAATTATTGAATTATTACTTTCGTCTATTTCAATGCCGTTTTCAAAAACACCGCCGCGGATATTAATTTCTACAGTATCCGGATTGCTTCCGTTGAAGTTAATCAAGCCGCCTTCAGTAAATGTGCCGCCTAAAATATTAAGTACGGTATCGTCATAAAGAACAAAGCTTACCGCACCGCTGAAGATGCCGTTATTTGCTGTTACCTTGGCTATATACTCTCCGCCGTGGCTATACGCTTCTATAACACCGCAAATTTCACCCGAATTGAAAATCAACTCGCCGTACACAAAAATTGCAGTGAAGGATGAATACTCGGCGTAAATGCAACCGTTTTGATTTTCGCTTGTATCCTGAACAGTTAAAACTGAGCCGTCGGAAACCTCAATACATACAATCACAGTAATATTATGTCCGTTTAAGTCAAGGATATAATTTTTGTCCGTATCTGATATAAGGTGGTTATATGCTGTACCGTCGCCAAGAAGTGTGATTTTGCCGTCCTTTCCGCTACTGAATAACGTGCTAAACGCATCATCAATATCGGAATGATAAAATACTTCTCCGTCGATTTCGGTTTTTGCAACCATTATATAATTACAAACAGAGCAAGAGCCGTATTCATTTATATCGTGTAATTCTTTTTCGCCCGTTTCATCAGCCACTCCGCATACGCATGCTTTTATATGATATCCGTTTAAGGATATATATTCTGCGTTTTCAAAATTATGTGTGTGCAAAGCTACTGTTACATCATTAAGCAAATGGATATTACCGTTTATAAAACCACCGTCAGCATAAAAAGCGTATCCCTCTGCAAGAGTGTCAGTCAGGTTATATCCCGTAGGCGCATTATAAAGCACTATGCTGCCAAGCTTACAGTTTGCAATGCTTATGGAGCTTTCACTTACCTCATATGCAGAAATTTCTAATCGAGTGGTAAATTCGCTGTCAAGAATTTGTAATTTTCCGCCGTACAATTCAATATTCATTGTTTCTGTATGAACATTTTTAATAATGATAGACGCATTTTCGCCCGACGCCACAACAGTTGTCTCCGCATCCGCGCCGTCTATTATTATCGTGCCGCCGTATGCCATATTGGTTATGCCACAGCTTGCTAAACAGCCGGTTTTATTTTCGCTTGAGTCCGTAAGCGTAAGCGTTCCCTCATAGTCAGAGCCACCGAAAAAGAGATATGCTCCGTCAAGAATATATCCGTTTAAGTTAAATGTGTAATCAACATTGTAGCAGTTCATCGGATTGATGCCTGCATCAAGGTCTCGAAGCAGCTTTAATACGCCGCCGAATGTATTAGCGTGGGAAATTGCTGTTTGAAAATCTATAAAGAATGTTTCCTTGTTATTTTCATCCGTATGAAGTATAACTATTTCCGCATTACATTCCGTGCATACATTATCTACAAAGTTATGGGGCTCATTTGCTAATGTCAGAAAGCATTTTTCGCAGCGTTGTGTATGCTCTGCGCCTGAAGCCGGAGCTTTCACAAAAGTATGCTCTTCCTCTGAGCCATATCCGCATTTTTCACAGCCGTATAGGTGAAATGCGCCGTTTAACTGTATATAACCAATTTGGTGTGGAACACTTGCATTGATAAAGCTGCATTCCTCGTTACAATATAGTTGGCAATTATTGTCATCAAGTGGGTCATAGCCCATATTATGCTCGATAAGCTCGCCGTTTGTAAGCATAGCACGATAAACCGTACCAATCGTTGAGCTGTCTTGCCCACCGTTATAATCGCCTTGCTCAAGTGTAAGTTCTATTTTTTCATCTGCTATCATTGTCTTACGCAAGCTTTCTATTATTAGTTGAGCGCCCTCTTGTAAAATAAAGTTAACTGATGATTTTAAACCGTTACCTGTGTCGTTTATACTAAAGAAATAAACCTCTGAAATAAGCTCTGACATACCGTAAACATATAGGTTTATGTTGACACCTGTGTCCATAGTTATGCCAAAATCGCTTGCCCAAATAAGCATATCGTGAAGCACTACATCGTATGTTACCGCTTCGTTTGTCTCGTTTTTAAAGATAGGTGGCTTTGTGCCGTCGCCAAACAGAATGTACGGACCGTTATGCTCTATAATATCGCCCTCGCCTATTTTTATTCCCTCGGGGTAAATAACGATATCATTATTGTGGCTAAGGTCTATATCCATACCTGCATCAAAGCTTGGCGTTTCCGCCATTACCGTCGTAGCAAATCCGCCAATAATTCCTAAAAGAAGAATTACGAAGATTGCTACTGTTATTTTAAATATTTTTGTAATCATACTGACTCCTTTCAGTCGTCATTAGCTGTTAGCCGCCAGCCGTTAGCCGTTAGCGAGATTAGTTATCAAGTTATTTAACACAATGCTTTGCATTGTATTTCGCTATTTTGCGAATAGCAAAATTATTTCGTTATACCGTCTACGGTATTATTTCGCTAAATCACGAAGTGATTTTATTACGCAGTAACAAGGTTCTGCGTAGCAGGTTCTTATTTCGTTCACAGTTGTTAGCCGCCAGCCGTTAGCCGTTAGCGAATTTGCTTTACGATTTTTCACAAAATTCCACTAACAACTAACCTCTGTGGCTTGACTGCCTATTTATTTTCGTTTGTATTTTGTTGTTTTTCTTCCGTTAGTCAAATCTCGCTGACTGCTGGCTGCTAACGGCTGACAGCTATTTTAAAAAAGCTTCTTTTTTAAAATGAACCAAATTCCTACCGCCAATGCAGATAATACCGCGCCTGATGCGACAATTATGCCGACTGTTGCACCTGTACCTAAACCACCAAGCGGCTCGGTTGAACGTGTTACCGTGTATGAGCATACCGTACATACTTGTTTTTGTTCGCCCTGTGTAGTTCTTTCGGGGAATTTTGTTACAATCCATTCGCTAAATGTATGCTGGTTTTCGTTCTTTTTATTGCCGCATACCGTACATTCGTAGAAGTGGCTATTTTCTGTCTTTGTATATTCTAAATTGTAATTATGACCTGTCGCATTATACTTTCCGCCGCATACTGTGCAGGTTGCATCTTCTGTACAGGTTGCTTTTTGAGTGCTGTCTTTATGGTCGCAAGCTGTCCATTTTGCGTATAAAGTTACAACTCCCACTACATCATACGGTAAATTAACCTTATTCGTTAGTTTTTCATCTAAATACCAGCCCTCAAGGATAAAGCCGTCTCTTTGAGTTTTTGCAATTTCGGTAAGCTTCATAGTCGAGATTGCATCAAGCCATGTTCCGCCGTTTGTGTCAAATACTACCTGACTGTCAATATCAAAAATGTTTGATACAAGCGTTTGTCCGTTTTCAAATATTACTTCAACATAATATTTGCCAACTGTCTCTGGAGAGAGCGTTTTTGTTGTCTGGTCCTCAAGAAGAACTGACTTTCCTCTTTCTATTTGAATTTTCGCTGAAAAATCCTTGTCGTAATTATAAATCTGTACATCGGGAGAAATTGCTTCTAATGCTAAATATGTGTAAACTCCGTCTTTTCCTTCAAGGTAAATCGGTTCATTGCCAACGTCATCAAGGTAAACCTCGCCCTCAAAGTCCTCGGATACGGTTATAATGAGCGTGCTTCCCTTTTCAAGGTTAATTTCAAGGTCAATTTCGTTATCATTTCCACCGTTCATCCATAAGCCGTCAGCAAACACTCCGTCATTTATAAATACATCGGTATAAGTTTTTTCTTCCTCGTTGAACGGTACTTCTTCAATAACAAGGTAATCCTTACCGTTGTATGTTAAAATAATTTCAGCGCTGATATTGTTTTCGCTTTCAATATTAACTTCAAGGTTATAGATTGAACCGTCGTTTTCAAATACTGCAACTCCGTTTTCGATTTCAAGCTCCTGCTCGTAATCTCCGCTCATATCATCAACAATTACCTTACCGTCGAAGTCCGCGTCAAGCTTTACTGTGATTTTGTATTCTCCGCCAAGCTCAAATTCCACATCTATTTGCTGGAACTCCTCGCCGCTATCGCTTTCACCTTCGCTTATCCACTTGCCGTTATCGTAATATCCTTCGTCAACATCGGGTGAGATATATATTCCGTTTTCATCATCAAAAGCGTTTTTTTCCGCAACAATATAGACATCATTGCCTCTTATCACCTCTATAACACCATAAACATCTTTGCCCGAGTTATCCTCTATTTCAAAGTCAACTTGCTCTCCCGTTTCCGCTGTATAGTAGTAGCTTCCGTTTCTGTACTCAAACGATGTATCGCCATTGTAGATTCCTACGTATCCGTTAAAGTCCTCGTTCAGCGTGATTTTGAGAACGTCGCCCTCATTCAATGAAATAAGCAGATTGATATAACCGCTTCCTGCCCATTGTTCGCCGTCATACTGTCCGCTATATATAAAGTCCGGAATGTAAGCACCGTCTTTGATGCCGCCATCGTGGATTACATCGTATAGCCCAAGCTTTTCTACTAAATACCATTTATATTTAATAGCATCCTCGTTTTTGTTTGTTTCAACCGTTGGGATTTTATTTGTTGGCTGTGATGTGATTGCATATTCCATTCTGAACAGCTCGCTTTCAAGTACGGTTCCGTCCTTATAGGTTACTCTTGCCATATAGTATTCATCAATTTCATAGTCGGTTAGCGTTTCCTTGTTCTGATTATCAATCGGAGTTTCAGGAATATCAACCTCTAAAATCATAGCTCTTACGTTTACCATATCATAGGAAGGATTGCTTACAAGCTCGTAAAAACCGTCTTGCTTTATTTCAAAAATATGCTCGCCGTCCGAACCGTCAAAAGCTTCAACATCGATCATGCCATCTAAATAGAAATCGTTAAGCATCACGCCGACAGTATCGTGTGTTACACGAAGAATATCGCCCTTATTTAATTCGATTACAAAATATGACGTTCCAAGATTACTGTATGCGCCTATCCAACCGTCCTCTTGGCTATAAGATGCGTTTTCGCAAGCCTCTACCTTTTCATCGGTAATTTCTTTTTCCGTTTTATTTCCTTTGAACCACTCGTATTTTTCAACCAAATCCTTGAAGCTAACATCAACAGTTGGTTTCTCAGGTGTTGGCTCGGTGATTACCTCGTATTCCGTTTTAACCGCTTTGGAATACTCTTCGTACGTGCTTTCGCCTTTTGTCCAAGTTACCTTACAAATATATTTTTTATTTGGCTCGTAGCTTGTAAGCTCGTTTGTGTTTTGGCCCTCAATTTTATCGCCTGCTACGCTTCTTAAAATTTGGGGTTTTATGTTACTTCCGTTACCGTTTGTTGTCAATAAAATATAACTTCCATCCTCTGATACCTCAAGCTCGCCGTTTTCATTTGACATAACGATTGCAAGCTTTGACATATCTAAAAGCACAACCTCTTCTGCTTCAAGGTCTGTGTCTATTTTTAAAATGTCGCCTTCATTTAAATCAACTGTAAAATAGTAATGAAATATATCAGATTCATCTTCAATGTTTTCAACAGGTGTCCAACCGTTTTCCTTGTCGTAAGATGACATCTCATCACTTTCGTAAACAAATGCTTCTGCGTTTTCATCGGTAACATCAATAGCTTCATTTATTACATTATACCATTCAAATTTTGCGTAATCCTTGAAGCTTGCTTCAACCTTTGGATTATCGCCTGTTGGTTGCGTAATAATGTCCGGAATAAATGAAATGATATTTGATACTAATTCTGTACCGTCTTCCCATTCTACTACGCAAGCATAGCTTTTACCGAATTCAAAGCTATTAAGAGTAGCGCTTGTTTCATTTTCAAGAACCGTATCAATTTTCTGTCTTTGTTCAATTACTGCTTTAATGTATGCTTCACTGCTATCAGATACTGCTTCAACAACTACCTTTTCTGCTGAAATGTTACTAAACAAGTATCCTGTGTCTGTTTGAACCGCATCGTAAATCGCTTCTTGCAGTGATGTTGCATCATAAAGCTTGATGGCTATAAAATTGCTTAACGCTTCAACGAAAAGCGTTTCGCCTTCGTTTATTTCCACTTCAAAAAAGAAGTGAGAATAATATGATTCGCCTATCTGTAAATATGCAGAGCTCCAACCTCTTTCGCTGTTGTATTCTGCTTTTCCCGATAACATAAGGTATTCAAATCCCTTTGCGTTTTTATCGGTAATCTCGCCTGAGGTAACCTCATACCATTGGTAGGCTGCTCCCTCTTTGTTTACCTCTACCGTTGGATTTTCCAAGGTTGGCTCTTTTGTAATTTCGTACCCGCCTATGTCAGTTGCCATAACGCTTGATGCAATCATAGGTAATAACAAAAGAATTGCAACCACTAAGCTTAGTGCTCTTTTAAAAATTGTATTTTTCATAAAAATCTCCTTTTTGGGTAATATGGAGCAGGGGCGGGTCAATCTAACCGCTGACCACTGACCACTAACCACTGATCACTCAATTTCTTTACTTACATTTTATTTAAAATACCCGTACTTTGCAATACCTTTGGCGCAAGCGGTAAAATTTTGGCGCAAGTGGTATCAAAAACAGCTTCCGCTGTTTTTACCTGTTGCGAAGCAACAATTTACCTGCAAAGCAGAGCTTTGCAATTTTGCTGCTACATTCTAAAACAAAAAAACAGACACAGGTGTGTATGTTTTTATGTTTTTAGTTATTTAAATCTCTATTGGTTGCAGGCGTTATATGTTAGAAGGTCAGGGGTT
>JAZSHT010000110.1:0-6566 GCA_045533435.1 Eubacteriales bacterium
ACCATGTCGCCTGCTGACGGCTACCCCTTAGGCTCCTTCTGGGAGGGAGGCTTTCTAACGGCTAACACAAGGCGCGGAGGGTCTTATTTTTTAGGTAAATTATTGCTACGCAATAGGTAAATTGTTACTTCGTAACAGGTAAATTATGTTGCAAGCAACATAGGTAAATTAAATTTGCTTTTTATAACTCGCGGGGCGAATTTAGCTCGGTTTACCGAATTTAGCTGCCGACAATCAATTTAGCTTGCGAAACGCAAATTTAGCTGGCGACCATGTCGCCTACTGACCACTGACCACTGACCACTGTAAATAGCGACTTGTCGCTATTTACTTTGATTTGTAATATAATAAACAATGACAATAGCCCTCAAAGTCAGGGTCGTTTATTTGCTCACGAAATTCCTTGCAGATGCATTTTGTGTCCTCGCTTTTTTCAAGGCGACAAGGACAGTATCCGCCTTTTTTCTCAAGTCCTAATTTGATTTTTGCAACAAGCTCTTTATTTTCGTTTAGTGTTACCTTTGACATGCTTTTCTCCCTTCAGTCGAAAATAGGGTATAGGGTATAGGGTATAGGGGTTAGGGGTTCGCTTTGCTCACAGGGTGGTTAGTGAACGAATTTTTTATCTATAATCCCTGCACACAAGGTGTGCCCCTATCCTCTGTCCCCTGTCCCCTATTTATGGCTGATACTCATAGCCATAAATATTGTTGCCGCTTAAGAATTTACCGAAAATATATTTTTTGCATGCGCTTTCGTTAAGCAAATAAATTCTGCCATCAAGGTAAACCATTTCCTCTGCCATTGGTGGCGCTTCAAGTGTTTTCTTTAAGCATTTACTATCTAAATGATAAAGTGAAACAGAGTTTCCATCAATTAAAACATTGCCTAAATCGCTTTCAATAAGAAGTAAATCGTAAAAATAGAGCTTTGATTTTGAAATGCCCCATGATGATGAAAGCACGATTTGCTTTCCGTCAAGGATATACATGCCCTGAATAGCGCCTGTTGTGGAAATTGCAGCGCATGGCTTTTTAGCAACGCCAAAATCGCCCTCGCCTAGCTTAAATACTGTGATTAAAGCAGTATTTTTGTCGCCACTTGGTGTTGTTATTCTGTGGGAATCTAATGTTTCGTAATCGTTTTCCTTGTAAAACTCGCCAACGAACATATATCCATCATAAATATGGCAATATGCAGGGTTATTATATGTTTTAACTCTGCCTACCTTTTTAGCCTCACTCTTGCCCTCAAGCATTTCATTAAGGGGGAATACATCAAGTCCGCCATCGTATCCCTTTTCCTTTGTGCCATCGGTAATATAAACATAATTTCCGTAAAATTCAATACCACCCGTATGACCTAAATAGTCTGTGCCATCTTGATTTTTAAGTGAAACCTTATTTAAAACCTTGCCATCCTTTGATACAACATAAACTCTTGATGCAGTATTGTCAGCCATGTAGCCTGCAACTAAAAATACTTCCTTCTCAGGCAAATAGCAAATGCCCTGTTGAACTAAGCCATCATTTACGCCCGGCATTTTAAATTCCTTTTCAGCATTTTTGTAAAACTCGCTAAAAATAATTCTTTCGCCAATTTTAACTCCTGCAAGAAGCAAAATTATAACGCCAATAACGATTGCTAATGTAATCACAGTTATTCTAACCGCCTTGTTTTTCATAAAAATCTTCCTTTTCTATTATATTTCAAAATTTATTTTATGCTTTTTGTAAAAAATTACACTTTATTAAAGTTTATTAAAGCAACTTTATTTTATCATTATTTTAAGTTTTTGTCAACAAATAAAAAATGGCACGCATTGTGCCATTTTGTTTGAGCGAATGAGCTTCGTTTTTAGCGAAATTACTTCGCTATGCTCCGTAGCGAAATTATGTTGCAAGCAACATAGCGAAATTTCACTTCGTGAAGCTAAATTAAATTTGCTCCTTTTAGCTGCCGTAAGGCAATTTAGCTCCCGCAGGGAATTTAGCTCGCGTAAGCGAATTTAGCTTGCGCTTGCGCAAATTTAGCTGGCGACCATGTCGCCTACTGACCACTAAAAAACCGACACAATGTGTCGGTTTTTTGTTTTATGCGTAAATAATGTTTGCGCTAGTGCTTACTAGGTGCATTACCTTTGATGAAATAAGGTTGCCCTCTAGGTGGAAGCGTGGAAGCTGCTTCTTTGCTTCCTCTACTGTAATACCGCGGTCCTTTGCCATAGCGTTATAGTAGTATTCGATTTCCTCATCGGTTACTGCAATATTTTCTGTCTTTACGATTTTATCAAGAATAAGCTGCATTGAAAGCTGCTTTTTAGCCTCTTTTCTTAAGCCTTCCTTAAGCTCATCAAGGCTTCCCATACCCATAATTGAAAGCATCATATCCATTTCCATGCCGAATTGCTTCGCTTGGTTTTCGTATGCTTCTAATTGATAATTAACCTCATCGTTGAGGATTTTTTCAGGAATATCAATATTTGTGTTAGCAACTAATGCATCAGCAAGCTTATTTGTGATTTCCTCAGTTACCTGTCTTTCCTTTTCTCTGTAAATTTCCTCACGAATTACCTTATTTAAGTCATCAAGAGTGGAAATTGCGATTTTTTTGCTCTCGCCATATTTTTTAGCAAGGTCATCGTTAATTTCAGGTGTCTTTCTTTCCTTAATATCGTGAAGCGTTACCTTAAAGTCTGCATCCTTGCCGGCGAGTTCAGGTGTGTATTCATCAGGGAATTTAACCTTAACGATACGAGCTTCTCCCTTTTCCATACCAACCATTTGCTCTTCAAAGCCAGGAATAAACATGCCTGAGCCAATTACAAGCTCATAATTTTGTGCGCTTCCACCATCAAATAATACGCCATCAACGCTACCCTCAAAGTCAATAATTGAGGTTTGACCGTCCCTGAGTGTGCCATCTACCGATTCAAGAGTTGACATTTGGTTAGCAATAGCGCTTACTCTATGTGCAATTTCATCAACTGTAACTGATGGAGTTTTGCTCTCTAATTTAATTTCAAGTCCCTTGTATTGACCTAATTCAAATTCAGGCGTTTTATCAATGGTAATAGAGAAGGTAGTGTCGCTCATAACACCAACCTCGCCAACCTGTACCATTGGCTGACTGATAACAACAGATTTTGTTTCCTCGATAGCTTTTTTGTATCCCTCTCCCATAGCGAGATTTAAAGCCTTAAAGTTTAATTCTTCCTTGCCGTACTTTACAATAAAGTCATTTAAGGACATGTTTTCCTCATTCTTTTCCTTTAAAAGACCGTTAAGCGCTGTGCCAAGATATACGCTGAATTCATCGTATGGCACAGTAAAGTCAAATCTTATTAAATTTTCCTGTTCATTTACTGTATATTTCATTTTTTATTCCTCATCGATGTGATATCCTAAAATGATATCAACATCCCTTCTATTTTTGTATTCGCCCCTTGTAAAGTCTGGAATTTCCATTGGCTTACCGCCACTCGCGATTGATTCCTCACTTAAGCAGGAAACGCACATCCATGCAGCCGCATCATATACATCAAGCGCCATTGGAATACCGGCCTTTAATCTGTCAACAAAATCACGAAGCTCAATGTAGTCCATTCCGCCATGACCTGCATCTAATTGCTCCTTAGTGATATTCTTCCAGCAGTCAGGAAGTAGCTCGCTATATTTATCGGCATTATTTAAGTTGTTGTCAATAAATTCCTTGCCTGTCCAATATTCATTGTCGCCATCAAGAAATACGCTGTTTGTAAATTGCTCGTACATTCCCTTAGTGCCTCTTACTGTAAATGCTCTATTGTAGGAGCGTGGAAGTGAGGTATCAAGAGTTAAAAGCATAGTTTCGCCATTTTCACATGTGATAATAGTTTGAACAATATCGCCTTGGGCAAAATCAACGCCCTGTAAATCTGGGTCAACCTTATCCTTATGGCTAGCAACATATTCTTCCATACCGAAGGATTTTGATGCAACGGAAACAAGGGAAACCATTCTGTTACCACGGTTAATGCCAAGCACCTTAGCCATAGGGCCAAGCTCGTGGGTTGGGTAGTTTTCGCAGTTTCTGTTTAGGTAATTTCTTAAACGGTAATGTCTGTTTTCCTTACCGAAAATAACCTCTGTACGAAGGTCATGAGCATACGCTCCTGAGCAATGAACGATTTTACCGAAAATGCCCTTCTTGGCAATAGCAGTAGCAAGTAGCTCCTCTCTATTGTAGCAGCAGTTTTCAAGGAACATAAATGGAACTCTTGTTTTTTCCCAGGTGTCAACTAAATCGTAGCAATCCTGTAAGGAATAAGCTCCGCCTACCTCCATTGCAACCGCCTTGCCTGCATTCATAGCGTCAATGGCAATAGGAATATGTAATTCCCAGTCAGTTGCGATAAATACCGCATCAATATCGTCTCTTTCTAAAATTTCGTGATAGTTAGTTGTGCCAAAGGGGGTGTGTCCTCTCTTTTCAATAACCTTGTTAATGGCATTTTGAACTCTGTCCTCATATTTGTCGCATACTGCAACAACTGTAACATCATCAAAGCCTAAAAAAATTTCTGTCATTCCGTAGCTTCTGCATCCAAAGCCGATGACACCTAGTCTTATGTTTTCCATTTTATTGCTCCTTTCAGTCGCAAATAGCTGTCAGCGAAAGGACAATCCTTCCACCGCAAATGCGGTCCCCCTCCCTTTACACAAGGGAGGCTACGTCAGCGGTTAGCGAGATTAGCTGGCGTGATTAGTTCAAACAGTATTTGCGCTATCTATAATTTTCAATTCAATCAAATAGTTAGATAGCTGATGGCTAATAGCTAACGGCTAACAGCTATCTATTGGCTATTCTACCACAATAATATATTAAAGTCAATATTGACATATATAAAAATAAATGATAAAATAAATATAAGTGGTCAGTGGTCAGTGATCAGTGGTCAGAAGTTAGTTGCGATTATTTATGTCTTAAAAGGGGAAGCTGACATATGAAAAGAATAATATTTTTATTGATACCGCTAATTTGCATATTGCTTTTAGTGTCATGCGATATGGCAAGTATTCAAGATAAAATGGAGCAGATGTCCGAAAATTTAAAGGACAAAATTATTGATGTGGCAGGGCCATACATTGAAAAGGACACGGGAACAGATATGGTTACCGATGAGGTGCTTGATAACGATTCGGGAAATAAGCCAAGCGATACTCCTTCCGATACTGTAACAGATATTCCAAGTGATATTCCAACGGATACGGAAAACGGTGGCACGGTTGACCCAGAGCCTGACATTCCTGTAATTCCGGAAATTCCTGAATATGTTGTGTTAACAAGAGAAAAATATCCACTTAATAAGTATATCGGTCTTGATTTATTTAAGAGAGGCGCACAAATTGAGGATGAAGAATATAAATTCCGTACCGCATACGGCTACGGCAGATATGAAACCACTCTTGATGATTTAATGGGCACAAATCCTATTGCATACTGCACAATCAGCGGTATTGAAACATCTGTTTCTGTTGATTTTGATTTATCAAAAGCCAAGCTTGAAGCGCTTGAGGGCGAGAATTCCTTTAATGAAATTGCATCTAAAATTCATGAGTTTGCAGAAAAATATTGCCAAAACTCATTAACCTCAAAGCTTACAAGAATTGAAATCGGTAAAGACCCTGATAAAACAATTTCTGCGAGTGATTATGCGCTTTTACTTAATATAATTTACGATAACAACTGCAAGCAAAATGGCGCTGATGGCGAAAATAAGGGAACAACCTTTATAAACAACCAAATTAGACTTATAACAGGCAAAATGTCAAGCTATAATCTTCCTTACATTAAGGAGCTTATGGAGCAAATTGATTTACTTCGCGATGATGAATATTTACCAATCGGTGGTTATGCATTCTCTGTAAATACTAAGGGCAAGTCCCCTGAGGAAATATTTGCAAATAATCAAGAATTAAAGGACTTAATTGCATACAGAAACGAAAATTATAGCTCTATTGAAATTTACCTAAGCGACTTCGGCTGGGATACAGTAAATACTGAAAGCGAGCTTTATGTTTCTCCAACCGATAAATATACATCTGAGGAAATTCAAGCGATGTATATTCTTCGTTCATTCCTTATTTTACAGGGAATGGATGTGGATAAAGCATCATATGACCTACTAAACGATACAGAGGAAAAGGGACACGGCATTATAGATAAGGATGGAAACAAGAAATTATCCTTCACTATCCTTGAATACTTCAAGTCAAAGCTTAATGGAATGTATTTGGCTCAGGTAGTATCAAGTGGCGAAAAGAACCTATACTCATATAAATTCGTTGATGGAAATGGCAAAACCATATATGCATATTGGTCCTCTGATAGAGCATCAATAAATATATTTGGTATGCCTGAGGCTGTAAAGGTATCCTATTACGATACTGCATCAAGGTCATATGTTGACACAGAGGAAGCAACATCAAACGGCTTATACTCAACCGTGGCTGATGGCTGCGTTGTGTTTGTGGAGTATTGAGTTCGCTATGCGAACAGTGGTCAGTGGTCAGCACGCACCGAAG
>JAZSHT010000039.1:0-9563 GCA_045533435.1 Eubacteriales bacterium
GTTACATTAATTAATTGCTAATAGGTAATGCAAAAAAACGGAGCAAACGAAATGAATCGTTTGCTCCGTTTTTTTTATTCAAAGTAAATATATTTAATCAAAGACCAATGAAAACCGCTAGCATTAAAAATCCTAGTGAAATTGCAAATAATAATAATTGGAAAAGAATTGTTTTCTTAAACCATTCTGCAAAGCTAACATTTGCAAGACCTATTCCAACAAGAAGCGTACCGCATGTAGGATATAGAACATTTGTATATCCATCAGCAAATAAATATGTAAGAATAATAACAGTCTTGCTAATTCCCTCAATAGGCGCAAGAGTTAGCATAGGAATAATTAAAACCGCCTTAGCAGATGCACTTGGAATAAAGAATTCGACAATAAGCACAAAAGCATATAAAATAACAACCGCAAGATAAGGGGAAATGTTTGTTACTGAGTTATAAAAATAATAGAAAATAGTGTGTAATATATTGCCCTGCTGTGCTATATATGTAATACCAAATGCAACCATAATAATTACGATTGATGGAAGCACATCCTTAACACCATTTATAAAGCTAATTCCAAGCTTTTTGTATGAGCCTAATAAAATTCTACCGATAATAACAGTTCCGGCGATAAATGCAACCGCCATAAATACCATAGCAAGTGATCTAAGTGAAGGAATTATAGTTGTTATAATAACCGAAAGAAGAGCTATTGAAAACAAAACAACTATCATTTTTGCTTTGCTGATATCAGCAGTATGCTCATCCTTTGAAACATCTATAAAGCCTTGAACATCAAATTTATCAGTAGCCATTCTTTCATCACGCTTAGCTAGAGCGGTTAAGAATAAGGATGTAACAACATACATTACACAGAAAATAATAATTCTATACCAAATGCCATCAGTTACATTAACGCCTGCCGCGATTGATGCTGTACCAATAGTTAACGGATTTGTAATAGCGGTAGTAAAGCCAACACCGGAAGAAATTAGTACAAATGAAATAGCTGTAAATCTTGACCAGTTAAGAGCCGTGCAAAGCATTGCAAACACAGGGTATAAAATAAGCAATTGCTCTTGAAGGCCAAAAACAGCAGATAAAATCATAATAACAGCTGTAATTGCCCAAATAGCTACAAAACGCTTCGATTGAAGCTTAACCATAATAACTCTTACGAGAGAAACAAGTCCGCCGCTTTCCTCAAGCACCTTAAATGTACCGCCAAGCACTAAAAGTAAAGCGATAATCATTATCATATTTGAGCTATTGCTTCCAAATATCAAAGCTTCAAAGGGCGATAATATCCATCTCCATACAGGAAGCCTTGTTGAATTTTCTTCATCTGTCAATTCACGGTAAGAGCCATCAACGATTTGCTTATTTAATGATTCATCGGTAGTATATTCATAAAATGGCAAATCAGCCTTTGATATATCGGTGGTGTAAATTGTATATTGTCCTGCTGGTATAACAAATGTAAGAATACCAACAACAAATAAAACAACAAATAATATTGCAACAACCGTAATAAAGCTTTTAAGACCAAATTTAACCTTTACATCTATTTCCTTGTTACTCATAAATCTCTCCTTTTTCATAATCATATACATCAAGACAAGCATCTCTCCATCTCTTGTCATAAAGATTATGTATTTCCTCAGAAGCTAAGGTCCACTTTATAAGACCCTCATCCTTGCTGTCTGGAATTATCATATAATAATCATTGTTGTGATAAAATTCCAAAAATCCCGTGGTCGAAAATGTAAGAGAATAAATGGATTTTGCATCAAAGCTAAAATCAACCTGCTCTCCATTAAAAAACCCCTTAAAATAAAGACCTTGATTTGTCAGCTTAGCACAACCAACAGATAAAACATTTCTGTTTTTCGGCTCTTTTCTTAATTTGTCAAGATATAGTGTGCAAATGCTTCCGTTAAGCTCTAAGCTGAAATCATCACTTTTGACCTCATTAGCAACACAGCGCCGTTGCCATTTGTACCATTCATCTATACTTCCTGGCACTTTTTTGTTGTCATTATTTATTAAATCATAATACTCGTTTACCCTTATTTTAAGCCCACACTCTTTACATATAATATCATCATTTTCAACATGTAGCATATGCTCCTTGCTACAATTAGGACATTTATAAAGTATTTTATCAATGCCGTATGCATTTGGTTTTTTGCCAATATATTTATTCCTTGCCATCTTATTAAATTCGAAATCATTATATCGAATTTTTTCAAGAAGCATAGTATAAATTTCATTTTCACTTAAGCTCTCTAGCATTTCGGGAGTAAAGAGCAGAGAATACTCAATACCGATATATCCCCTTTTACGGTCAGATGAATATCTGTTAGTGGCTAAATACGCGCCCCTTGATGTGGCAACCACAATGCTTGCTTTGCTTCTTTTAATAAATTGTGCTGTGGCAGGATTTATAGGGTGTGTGCTTCCGCTTGTAGATTGAATACCTTCAGGAAAAATACCAAGAGCACCGCCGCGCTTTAAAACCTTAAGCATATTCCTTACACTTGCAAGGTCTGGCTGATATAAGTATTTAGAGATAACACCTAATCCTATAAATAAACGGTACAGACCTCTTTGTAATATATTCTGAAAGCCGCATACCATATTTATATCCTTACGCTTAAAACCGTAAAGCGAATATATAAACTCAAGCCTTGATGCATGTGATGAAAGTAAAATAACAGGCTGCTTTTTTAAAGCTTTATGGTCGTAATCGTATTTAAATCTTACCTTATATCGCCTATTAAGAAAACCAAGAACCCACATAACAAAGGTCATAAGAAACCAATTAGGCTTTTTAATTTTCCTGTTGATTAGCTTAGTTTTTAAATCTTTTTTCATAGCTTAAAAATCCTTTGAGATAGATTTCACTTAATATAATATCACAAAATAAAAAAACTTGCAATATTTTCTTTTAATGTCCTTAATGTTTTATGCTCTAATTTGTATTAAATTCTATATGTAAAATACTATAAATTTTCTTAATTTAAAAAATATTAAAAAAATTCAAAAAAAGACTTGACAAATGGCATTTGTTTTAGTATAATAGTCAAGCAAGGTCGCAAGGCCGTATATATGCGAGAGTGGCGGAATCGGCAGACGCGCACGTTTGAGGGGCGTGTGGGCAACCGTACGGGTTCAAGTCCCGTTTCTCGCACCAAATAAACCGTGATAATGTCACGGCTCAAAATGGGTTACACCCATTGAAAATACTGTATTTATCAAGTATTTTTTCAATGTGTGTAACTCTTTTTTTGTTTTCTTTTTTTATAAAACATATAGAAAGTTGCAAAAAAAGTTGCAAAAAGTTTTGTACCGTTGAAAAAGTACACAATTACACTCACCCCCTTAGTACTATTCTAGTAACAAGGGAATAGGTAGTGTCACCACCTTGTTACTATTGTATTAAATGGAGGTACAAAATGAAAAGACAATCACTAACAAACACACGACAAATTGTAACAATCAAAGAAGCTAAAAAAAGCACTAAAAAAAGAGTAACTGTCGCACATGGGATACAATATGATACTGTAACAAAGAAATTTATTGTATCATTTTACGAGGGATTAAAAGACGGGAAACCCGTTAGAGAGCATAAAACCTTCCCGACTTTCGTAGAAGCCAAAGAAGCTTTAGCAAGATTCCAAGTGGATAAACTTGAAGGTTTAGCAGAAAATAAAGGTGTTAAGCTCACTATATCCGAATGTGTAGACGAATATATTAGAAATTTGACAGCTTTAAACAAAATTGAAAGGACTACCGAGAGGGGATATAGAACAATATACAACAGAATTTCTAAAACACCTTTTGCTAATAAAAAAATAATCGAAATTAAAAGAAATGATATTAACGACTATACTTTATATTTAAAAGAACACACGGAGCTAAAGAATAAAACAATAAACAAGGATTTAAATTTAATTTATAGTGCATTTGAATATGCAATTTATCAAGGCTATATAAAAAACAATCCGTCTCGAAGATGTGAAAAACTAAAAACTGAACATTTTGAAGAGAAACCATTGTCAGTTGACGAGATTAGTTTATTATTTGAAAGTTTAAAAGAAAGTTCAGACAGTATGTTAAAAACAGCAATTTGTTTAGGATTATGTCAAGGAATGAGACGAGGAGAAATAATCGGACTAAGGTGGGAAAATATATCGTTTGATGACAATTATATAAGAATAAGAGAAACCCGTACACAAATTGGTGGAGAAATTATAGACAAGCCACCAAAAACAGAAAAAAGCATTAGAGATTTATACATGACAAGCAAAACGATTGAAGCTTTAAAAGAATATAAAGACTATCAAGAAAAAAGAGGTATATTGTGCGAACATGTAATGATTACAAATACAGGAAATAGACTTAACCCTACGCACTTAAGCAAATTATATAAATTACATTTAGAAAAGTACGGATTAAGACACATTAGATTCCACAGTTTGAGACATACATACGCAACAATAGCCCTTGAAAAAAATGTGAGCATAAACGCAGTATCTGGAGCACTGGGTCATTCATCTATTGCAACCACATTAAATGTATACGCACATACTAGTCAAGACAGTTCTCGAATTGTTGAAGAGGCAATAAAAGAAATATTTTAAAGTACTGACAGATTCGAGAGGTTTCCGAACACAAGCTGTAAAAAAAGCAAAATGCAAACATATCGACCGTATCATATGAATTTGACAATTTACTTGATATGAACGGTTAAATAGGTGTGTATTCCTCTGCGTTTTTCACTCGAAAACGCCCCCACTATATCGAAAAAATATCTTGTTTGAGATATGGCGATTAAAAAAGAAAGGATAGTAATTAAAATGACACATACAGCAGAATTGTTTATCGAAATAACATCACAAGAATACTATTTTCTAATGGAACACGGTGAGAAAAAGCTTGAACGAGACAAAGAAAGTGGCAAAATTCAACATCATTTACGCATGTTAGAAAACTGTGGTATAACAGATATTAGACCACGAAAAGCTAAAGCGAAAACAGGGTTTATATTTTATTATTGCGTAATATTGATAAATTTACAGCGAGTCGTAAATGGTGGAGAAAGAACAATTACCACTTACGATAATGAACAAAATTTTGCGATTTTGTCGAACAATTTTAAGAAATACATGTCAAAATTATTACCATTAAGAACAAATGTAAATGATTGGATTTTGACAAGAATTGACTATAATATTGACATTAAACTAACACAAGAAAATGTAGAACGTTATATTATTCTTTTGCAGCGAGGAAACAAAAATTATAGTTGGAAAGTGCACGAGTTATTAGAGGATAAAGAGAGGAGAAAGAAAAGCAAACACGCACAAAGAAAAATTACACACCCAAAAGGAAGCGTTATTTTCGATAATAAACAATATTCAATAAATATATACAATAAACTTTTGGAAAGAGAAAAAACGCAAAAAGAGAGAGGCATATTTGACGAAAAAGAGCTTATCGACAGCAACGGTATTTTGCGTGTAGAAATTCAAGTTAAAAAGAATAAATTACATACATTGAAAAGAAAAATAGCACAGTATGCCGAATTTGAGGGTAGACCACTAGGGATTTTTGCAAAATATGATATTGCTATTCCTTTAATTTTGCAAGCTTTGGAGCAAATAACAGGTAATAATGATTATTTTACATATAAAAAAGCTGTCGAAATAATAGAAAAAGAAATAAAAAGAGAAACTACAAAAGAGGCTGTTATTTCATTTTTACAACTTGTATCACATACAAAAAGTTTGTGGAGAGCTAAAGAAATTTATAAAAACAATATCAGCATAGATACTGTATTAGCTAATTTAAAAAAGTTAAATATAAATCCCGTAACAATTCCCGTGTCCTTTAAATTAGAAACAATGAAAAATTTATTTTCTGTGGCACTTTCAAAGCTAAAAAAAGAAAACCCGATGTCTTAAAAGAGTATAAAAAACAATTAAATACTATAAAAACACCCCTTTGTGTCGAGTGTTTTCCGAAAGCAATTTCGAGAAAGGAATAAATATGTTCAATAATTTCAAAATATATGTAAATAGAGATATAGATAAGGGTCGTGAAAGGCTATTACGAGCTTTTAAAGCATTCTCTCCTAAAATATTAATAAAACAT
The DNA here is from genome assembly GCA_045533435.1 of Eubacteriales bacterium. GTDB lineage: Bacteria > Bacillota > Clostridia > Oscillospirales > CAG-272 > RGIG2000. The sequence continues at coordinate 6,153 of JAZSHT010000039.1, forward strand.
TTAAAAAAGTCTGCCGATGGCACAATCTTAGTAGATAAATCAGCTCTTGTTATTAGTCAAGATGATGAATTGAATTTCTATTGTGTCTTAGACAGAGATTACATTTCTGGATTCAAAAACATGTCACAGCTTACTGTGTTTTTTGAAACAGATGGAACAGATATTTGGGGCGGAGCTTATAATATGATAACTAATGAAAAAGTTAGTAAGAGACGCATTATTTCTCAAGACACATCTACTCCGTATACATACACGACAGAGGCTTTAAATGAATTTAAAACTATGCTTCTCAATATAGAATAGTGTTATGGCTAATATAAGCCTGTTTTATGCAAGTGTTCACTGACAAGGTGTATTTGTGCTTGAGAAAAAACAAAGCTAATAAATTGTCAAATAAAGTTAAAAGAGAGGTTAATAACCCTCTCTTTTTAGCTCTAATTTATATTTGTAATAACTATTGCGTGATATGCTAGCAAGCTTTTGGCATTCTGCGTCAGATAGTGTGCCACCGAAATCTTTTGAATGTGTTTTTATAATATCCTTAGCCATTAAGCTTTTTTTGGTAACGAGCTTGATGCCACTTTTTTGACCTATTTGTTTACCTTCTAGGCGAGCTGTTTCGATACCCTCCTTTGTTCGTTGGTGTAGGTCTTGAACCTCTTTTTCAGCTTGTAAAAAAGCAAGTCGTATTTGCTCTTTAGCTAGTATTAAAAGATATTCATTTATACCCTTTAAAATAGTGTCTACAGCTGTACCTGTGAGCTGTATAGAGCTTTTTATAGCTCCCTTATATGTTGATGTATTAATTTGTGGTTCCTTTATGAAAACAAGCTCTATTCCTCTATTATATAGCTCCTCGTAGACCTTGAAACCATCCTCTGCGTTTCTTGACATACGGGACACAGAGTCGAAAATAATGATGTCTCCATTTTTAACAATTTTCATAAGTTTATCCCATGATGGACGGGTCATTTTTGTTCCTGTATACTCGTCTTGTACAATGGTTGCCTCAGGATAAGCATATTTAATATTTCGTATTTGTCGCTCAATGTTTTGCTTTTGTGTTGATATTCTTACATATCCGTATAGTTTCATTTTAATTCTCCTTTGTCGCAAATTTAACGACCGTTTGATTTGGTACTATAATGATAACACATTTTTCTTGGTTTGTCAATGGGTTTTGGTACAAAAATTAAAAAGGTTAGATTTGGTACTGTTGAGAAAAAGGGGGGAGTTTTTACACCTTTAATATAAATTTTTACGGAAATAACACTATGTCATTCTTTTACACTCTCTTGACATATACGGAAACCCGAAATACAACTTGACTTTTAATAATTTTAGATGTATAATAAAAGCACCACACATTTTTTGAATATGCCCATTCAAGGGGGAATACTACCTATTGGTAAAAATGTATTCTCTCACCCTTTGACGTGGGCAAAATGTGTGGTAACATTGAGAGGTGCGTTTTTCGTGCGTCTCTCAATGAGACGCACTTTTTATATTAATGCAAAGGAGAATTTAAAATGATTAACTGTCCCGAATGCTCAAAGCAAATATCAGAAACAGCCAAAACTTGCCCTCATTGTGGATGTGATGTAAAACAGGCACAAAAAAAGAAAAAGCAACAACAAGCAATTGATGAGTGGAACAAAATGTCACCAGAGCAGAAAACAAAATCCACTATAATCGGACTTGTTGTTATTGCTTTAATAATTGCTTTAATAGTTGGCGTTACGCAATGCTCTGGAAACAATAGTAATACATATTCTGCTACTTGCCAAGTGTGCTATAAAACATACTCATACGAGGGGCACGAATACGGTGGGTTAGCCTCACGAAATGTTAAATGTATTAGGATGACCAACATGTGCAAGAAATGCTATGAGAGCTATTGTTGGTCTATCGGTAAAACCCCGAAAGACTATTAACCCCATCTTTACAAACCGCCCCGTATATGTTACTATAATAGAGTAAAAAGTTGCAAAAAAGTTGCAAATCAAAATTCTTACGACTAATTCACAACAATTTGTTCAAAACATAATTATTTGCAAATACAGTATTGGTTAAAATTGTGCGACCATTTCAACGGATTTTTATAAATGTGTAAGCGTTCAAGTCCCGTTTCTCGCACCAGAGTAAAGACTGAGTTCAACTCGGTCTTTATTTTTTGTTTAATAAAGGTCTTTACTCCGAGCAGAAACGGGACAGACCTCGCCTACCTCGGTCTTCGCGCTAAAAATGATTATCAATCATTTTCTTAACGCGTGACATTTCTCGCACCAAAAAATCCAAGTCGCAAGACTTGGATTTTTTTATCCATTGTGTAAGCAATGGCATATCATCAGTCCTTAAGGACTGTATATCATCGCCGCAAGGCGTATATCATCACGCTTTAGCGTGTATATCATCACCGAAGGTGCATTCTAATGCGAAAAGGCAATATAAGATATATTGATTTTGTGAGAAGCTTGTGATAAAATAATTTAAAGAGGTGATACGATGTCCAAAAATTACTTGCAATTTTCTCAAAAAGTGCTATAATCTTTAATAGACTTTAACAATTTGCATGGAGGTAATAATATGAAACTAGACTATGCATCAGCAATAATCAACCTAAGAATTAAGCTAAATCTATCACAATCAGCTTTATCTAATTTTGTATTTTTATATAAAAGGAGTGAAGAAACATGAAAAAAGCTATAATTATGTTTTTGTTTGCAATTTTAATACTTGGATCATGTAATAATACTAACAATAATCAACCAAAAGATAATCCAAGTCAAAATGCCAATAATTCTGAAAATGTAGTCGATAATAAAGAAAACAAAGATGCTATAGAATTTGATGCTGACGTTTGGAAATCAAAAGATTATGTAGCTAGATATAATATGATTGATTCTTTATTGAAAAAAGAAAATTATTTTGATTTTAGATATACACTTCAAGATTTAACTAATTTATTAGGCGAACCAGACAAAATTGATGAGATTGTTTTAGAAACATATCCAACTCAATTTGGAGGGTATCAATATTATTATTGGGTTGATTCACTAAAATATTCAGGAAGACGTGAATGGATATTATTTAGCATCACTCCACAAGAAAAAGTTGGCGGATACACCATAGACGCTTATGGTTATAATGATGATTTCGTATACTAAAACTAGGAGTTAATCTCTTAGTTTTTTTATTTCTAATCTTAATGTATAATAGTTGAAGAAGCTAGCAAATAAGAGTTATTAATATATTAGTTATGAAATGAATGGGAATATTATCTAATTCAACTGTACGCATTTTGAACAAACTGTACGCACTTTTTAAGGGGTGTACGCAAATTGTATCAAAATAGGTATTTACACACAAAGTAAAGACTAAGTTCATCTTAGTCTTTATTTTTTTACAATC
>JAZSHT010000066.1:0-1814 GCA_045533435.1 Eubacteriales bacterium
ATCAACAAGAGCCTTTGTAAGATATTCATATCTATCGTAGAATTCTTCTATTGTCTTAGGACCATTTCCATAGCCCCAGCCGCCTACACCATCAGTATCCCATTGAATTCCACCATATTCGCTAAGATAAAGTGCCATGCCTTTATAATCAATTGATTTTTGGTATTTTGACACCCAATCGTGTTGCTTATCATAGCTTTCAGCCATTTCTTCATAAGTTGGAGCAAGATAAATTTCCTCAAACTTATCTTTTTCTTGAATATAGTCGTGCAAGTCATAAATATCAGACACCACCTGATAGTTACCGCTCGTTCCTACACAAGGACGAGTTGTGTCAATGCTTTTTGTTGTATAGTATAATGCTCTTATAAAGTCATCGTTTTGATGCTTGTTTTCAAAGTCCCATGTTTCATTAAGTGGGCACCAACCAATAATTGATGGATGATTGAAGTCTCTTGCAATTTCTCGTTGCCATTCCATCAAGAAAGGAGCTAACTGTTCCATATTCGAGTGGTCAATTCCCCAGTTTCCTGTTTCGCCGAATACTAAATATCCAAGCTTGTCGCAGTGATATAAAAATCTCTTTTCAAAAACCTTTTGGTGGAGTCTCGCGCCGTTAAATCCAGCATCAAGTGATAGATAAATATCTCTTACAAGCTCTTCTTCTGTTTCAGCAGTATAAATACCCTTCTTATAGAAGCCCTGGTCTAATACCGTGCGAAGATAAAATGGTTTATTATTCAATATGTAATGTTTGTTGTCAAAGTGAGTGCTTCTTATACCGAAGTAGCTCTTTACAATATCCTTGCCGTATGATAGCTCTAAGTCATAAAGCCTTCCATGTCCCGCTTCCCATAAATGAAGCTCCTTAAGCGGTAATGTTACACGACTAATACCTTCGTTAAGCTTAACGGAAACTTCGCCCATTTCCTTACCTTTATATGTTGCTTTAGCAGTAAATTTAGCGTTGCCAACTGCCTCAACCTCAATTTGGATATTCTTTTGCTCAATTGAAGTATAGTATTTTACGCTCTTGATGTAGTTTTGCTCAACATACTCAAGCCAAACAGTTTGCCAAATGCCTGTTGTTCTTGTATAATCGCATCCCACAGAATAGTAATTCTTGGATTGCTTGCCTGATGCCTTACCCTTCGGATTAGTATCAATAGCACAAACTGTAATAATATTTTCTTTTCCCTTTTCTACATAATCTGTGATATCAATGTCAAAGCCGATATAACCGCCAATATTGTGATATACTTCCTTACTGTTTATGTAAATATAGCTTTCATAGTCAACAGCACCAAAGTGCAAAATTACTCTTTTATTGGTATTTTTAATTTTCACTCTCTTGAGGTACCAAACGCAATTTAAGAAGTCTGTGTTACCTATACCTGAAAGCGTGCTTTCAGGACAGAAAGGAACAATGATCTTTGAATTTAATGATGTTCTTTCGTAGAATTTTCTATCTCTACCACTTAAACCAAAATCAAATTCAAATTCCCATTCACCATTAAGATTTACCCAATTTTCTCTTTCAAACTGGGGATTGGGATGCTCGGGTCTTGGAATATTCATAATTTTATCTCCTTAAAATTAAATTTTCTTCATCAATTTAGCAACATATGTTGCCATTAATTTTTTTGTACCAACTCTATCAAAAGCAATTTCATACATAAAATCAGAGCTCATAGGTATTACATTTAAAACTGTTCCCTCGCCAAATGTAAAGTGATTTATTCTATCACCAATTTCGTAAGGAATAATTTTTAGTGGTTCAGGCGATTTAAAGCCTTGACCAAATGACGCATAGT
>JAZSHT010000056.1:0-2929 GCA_045533435.1 Eubacteriales bacterium
CATCTTCAAAAATTTGTTGTTGATTGATTCCACGAAGCATTATGTGATATATTCCGCTTTCACTTTTTCTGCGCGCTTGTCTTGGCATAATTCTCACCCTAATTTACTATAACATAATAAGTGAATTATGTCAATGAAAAAGGAGATAAGAGAACCGTCCCCTTGTCTCCCCTATTCCGCTTTCACTTTTTCTGCGCGCTTGTCTTGGCATAATTCTCACCCTAATTTACTATAACATAATAAGTGAATTATGTCAACGAAAAAAGGAGACAAGAGAACCGTCCCCTTGTCTCCCAGTATGCTTCCTGCAATGCCCTTTGAAAGACTGTCAACAAATTTCTTTTGCAAACTTGCCTCAAATGTTCCTTTTTCTAATGCCTCTCTCATTGCTTTGGCATCAACCGCAAGAGACTTGACGATTCCTGCAGGCGAAAAATCAAATATAGCTTTAGTAAGGTTGGCAGGGGTTTTAGTAAATTTAATCATAACATCTCCCAAACCGTAGCCGCCTATATTGAACGTGTTCAAAACATCCTTTGAACCTGCAACCAGCTTAACAACCTTGTTGCTGTCCTGCCAGGTTCTTTGCAAAGCTTCTGCGCTTGCAATTGCAATCATCTCAGGGGTAGCCTCTGTTACATTGTTAAGCTTTATTTGATTGTTAAGGGAATTTATAAACCACATTTCGTAAAACGGTCTGTCGCCCAATTCAAGACAGAAAGATGTAAGTCTGTCGAGCGCATTCATCACCTTAGCGCAATCATTCATTTGTTTTGCAAGAACACCTGTATTAAACAAACCGTTACCCTTTTCATTAAAAGATTTTCCGTTTTTTACACTAATATCAAAACGGTTTAATTCCTCGTTTTTGGTATTTATATGCCGGCGAAAATCGTCCATTGTTTCGAAAACACCTTTTTTAAATCCTTTAACTGATTTAACATCAAACATACCCGTAGTTCGCACATCTGTTTTGTAATGCTTAGAAACAATCTTATCAATTCCACTACCGAAAAAATCTGTAGCCATAAATACGGGAACCATCGCTCCGTTACCTACAAAATTTCGGATGTTGGTTTTAGGGTTAAGCAACATAAAAATTCTTTGTATAGCCTTAATACCTTGTCCTTTTTGTGGCGGTAATTTATCCTGTAAAAGAGAAGAAATTTCCGCAAGTCTTATAGCCTTATCTCTACTGTTTTCAGGAAGTCTTGCCGCTTGCAAGGTTTTTCTGCGGATAAACTCAATATCTTCCTCTGTAAGATTAAATCTTTTTGCATTGATGTCTATCCACTTCTTGGTCCTTGCTTTTGCCATAGCCTCAAAAGCTTTTGTAAGCTCTTTTTGAGCATATACAGCCATTGTATTCGGGTCAAGTCTTCCGAGTATCGAGAAAATCTGCACCTGCTGACCGCCTGCTGTTCCAAAGGCTCTTACTCTTTCGGCCGCGGCGGCAGCACTTTCATAATCACCCACACGCTGATACCTGTCCATAAGGATAAATCCTACAGCCGTATCAATGAGGCTTGCGTGTTCATGGTCTTTGTTCCACCATTGATTTACGTAGCTTTGTCCTCCCTCGTCAAGCTCCTTTGCCGCTTTCTCAAGAGTTTCCTTGTTTGTGACCGATTTATATTTTTGAATAAAGCTATCGTCTCGCGCTTCGTCCTTAAAACGTTCGTCAAAAATATCCGATTCTAAAAGGCTGCCGTAAAATTTGCTTTCCTTGTCACCGTCCGATTCACCCTTTTTACGTGAATGGTGAGGTGTGGTGTTTGCATCTTCTTCGGTTAAATTCGCTATCTCTGCGGGGTTGAGAGGCTTTTGTTTTTTAACCATATCTAAATACTCTTGCCTTGTAATCTCGCCGTTTTCATACTGTTCAAGCAAGCTTTCAGCAGAAATATTTGAGGGAATGGAATAATCTTCTGTTTCCTGCATAGAATTTTTCTTGACAGTAGGCTCAATATCGTCTATAATGTCAGTAGAAGATGTTTCGGCTCTACGGTCTTGTGCCGTATGCGAGGCATCTTCTATTTCTATTTCTTGAAGTCCTACAATATCATACAACAACGCAACTCCTGATTTTGTGGTTCCCACAATAATGTCCGCAGAATATCCTCTATCATCCACCTTGAAATCAACAATTCCTCTTGCGAACTCAACAAAATTATCACTGCGCTGATGTTTGATTTCCTCGCCAATATAATTCCTTGCGGCTTTTAACAACTCATCTGCATTATTAAACGCATTAATTTTATCGGTATATTTCTGTTTTTCATTTGCTAAAAGGTATTGGGCATCTTTTGACCTTTGCCATTCTCTGGCAGTCCTGCTGTTAACACCGATTTTTTGCCCTGATACATTTACAAAATCATTAAATTTGTTTTTGATAATATTAGACAAGGTTGTGGCAATATCTTTTGCGCTGTCGGTATCAGAAATTGTTTTGTTTTCCACTTGAACAAATTTATGTCCATCAGTGGATTTTTTTATACTATAACTAACCTCACCATCTGAATTGGAGTTTCCCTTAACATTCACAGCCTCATTATAAACCTTAACAAACTCCTTTTCAATTCGATTAATTTCATAGTTCACCTTAGCATTTTCTGAAAACTTAGATTTTAAATAGTCAATTATATTCTTAACCACATCAAGGAACGTCTTTTTATGCTTCGGCTCTAAGCCATTCATAAGCTCAGCGTTAATTGCCTTTTCACCGCCGAATAAACGTCCGCCCACAAAATCCGCAAGTATTTCGTCATAGCACTTTGCTTCATCAAAGCCCTTTACCTCGCTGTAGGTATCCATAATTTCGGCTTTAAGCTCGTTTATAGATGAATAACCCTTGCTGTGCAGCCAAATAGAAAATGCCTTGCTGTTAAATGCCATATCCATAAAATCGGTATAAGCAGGTAAAGCTCTC
>JAZSHT010000163.1:0-2129 GCA_045533435.1 Eubacteriales bacterium
CGAAACCGATGTAAAGAATGTTGAGTTCTACATGGCAGGCTATATCCTAGTAAACGGCGCTGTTACATACCTTAACTACGGCGCATCAGGCGCTACTGCTGATACAGTAACATTTAACACCTGTAACAAGCAGGAAACACCTGAAATTGTAGAATAATAATTTAAAGGAGCAGATTAATCTGCTCCTTTTGTATTGTCAGCTTGCACAAAATAAAAGGTTATATATTGTCTATTTTGCTAAATTGACATTTTTTGTATTATATGCTAAAATAAATATGTATAGCCAAATCTATATAACAATTCTAAAACAAAGGAGAAAAACAATGAAAAAGAAAATTCTTTTAATGGTTGCTATTGTAGCAATGCTTGTTTGCCTTTTTGCAATCAGCATAAGTGCATCAACCATTTACAAGGATGCAAACGGAAACGAGATTTTTCGCTATGATGTATATGCAAGCGCAGATGAGGTAACTGCTTATTTTGGCTTTGCAAACGATAATTCCATCGGCACAATTAAATCATATGAGGGAAGCTTCCCGAAGACAGATGCTCAAGGAAATGAGCTTACTTGGTATGTAACAGGAACTGAAACTGTTGGCAGTGATACTGTAATTACAGTAGCATCAGGCACAACTGTTGGCGTTGTTGGTACAGTAAACGATTCCGGCGTTTATAACTTCAATTCAGGCTTTAGCAAGGAAAAAATCGTAAGTGCGAATTTCCCTGATAACGCAGGAATTTTAAAGCTTGGCTTCGGCTCATTCGGCTCATATTCAAGTGCGTTCCCAAAGGCTAACTTTAATTTACTTTTCATATATTGCCCAAATACGTTAGTTGAATTTGGCTTTAATTTCGTTCAATCAATGCCTGTTATTGTTTGTGAGGTTGATGATGAAACACCTGTTACAGAAATCCCACAAAACTTCGCCCACGATGCAAGAAATTTAAGAGCAATTAACATTCCTGCATCAGTAGTTACAATGAATGGCGATAGCGGAAAGAATGGCGCACCATTCTATAATAACCACTTACTTGCAAGTGTAACGTTTGCATCTGACACAACTCTTAAGGTTATGAAGAAAAGCTGCTTTACAGGATGCCATAGCCTTACAGAAATAAAGTTACCTAACTCAGTTACAGAGATTGGCGAAAGATGCTTTGAAAACTGCAAAAATCTTGAAAAGATTTACCTCGGTGCATCACTTGAAAAGACAACAGGATATAGTGTATTCAGACTTTCAAACAAATTAAAGGTTTACTATATTCCAAGCACATATACAACAGTATATCAGCATTCATTTACACACGATAGCGGAAGCGGACCTGCTGATACAGTATTCTTCTACACAGGCACAAAGAGCGACTTTGCCGTGTTCTATAATGCATGCGTTGCAGGTAAAAACAACGAAAGAGTAACAAGCGGATATAAGGAAGAGTACGTTATAGAGTGGGACTCAACAAAATCTGATAGCTACTACACAGACCTTGCAACATTAGAGGGTCATAAGCTTTACGTAGTAAATTACAGCAAGTGTGAGGCGTTTTATGACGGCGACCACGTTGAAATAGAGAATGATTGCGTGTTCCAATGCGATAGATGTGATGCATTTGACGGTCAAACTAAGGAAAATGCAAAGCATAACTACGTAACAACAGTGGAATACGTAAACTACCTTGCAAACGGCGTTAAGACTATGGCGTGTCAAAACGATGGCTGCGCACATAAGACAACACCTGTTACAGAAAGTGTAAACCCAATTATCCCTGACTTTAAGGGCTTCTCGGTAAGCAATGACGGCGACGCTATCACATTTGGATACGTAATCGACTATGATGCGCTTGATGAATTTGTAAAAATTACAGGCAAGAGCGTTGAGCTTGGCTTTGTTGTAGCAGTAAAAGCATTTGCAGGAAGCGATGCTTATACAAGCGATAAAGCAATTAAGGCAAGCGTAGTAAATTGGACAACAGATGATGAAGCAAATAAAGAGGTTGCAAAGTATGCAGGCGCAGACTTCATTCTCCGTGGCACATGGGATAAGATGGTTGACCTTGATGGCGATGAGACTGCCGAAACCGATGTAAAGAATGTTGAGTTCTACATGGCAGGCTATATCCTAGTAAACGGC
>JAZSHT010000048.1:0-9161 GCA_045533435.1 Eubacteriales bacterium
CAATAAAATAGTCGCCGTTTTCACAAACAGAGGAAAGATCCCTGTCATACGGGTCTTTACCTTTTTCGGTATATTTAACCATATTTCCGCTGTAAACGCAAATGTGCTTAACATCTTGTATTAAATAAACAGAGAAGCTAAGAGAATTGGTTTTATTCTCAGTAAGAACAAATCTTTTTTTACTCTTACACAAAAATCCTCTATGGTTTACCTTAATAGCGTTTTGTAATTCCATTTAATACCTCATTCGCTACAACAAGAGCCACCGTAAAATTTCTTAACATCAATGTAATATTCACCATTATTATTTTTTAAAAATCCGGATCTTTTAAGTAAATCCTCATCAGTTGAATTACTTAAATAAACTAAACCAATACCGCATCTATACATAAAGCTCATTGATGCGCGAAGCATAATAATCATAGCCTCCCAATCACTAACATTAGGTGCATATGTAAGATTTTCTATATATCCGTTGTTATTATTAAAGTAAAATTGACAAATTCCTATAAAATCTCCATCATCAGCACGGTATGCAAAAGCATTTTCATTATATGTAACGCCACAAATTGCGCAAAGCTCCTTTTGTGTGTCCTTTGATTGAATAGGTAATACAGTTAACATAATTCACCTCAAATATTGTCTGTTTTTCCGAGTAAATAATCAACCTCATTTTTAGTAAGATTTCTCCATTTACCTCTTTCAAGCTCACCCATTTTTAATTTGCCAATAGAAATTCTTGTAAGCCTTGCAATAGTAAGTCCGCATTTTTCGCACATTTTACGAATCTGTCTGTTTCTACCCTCATTTAGAGTAAAAAGCGTATTAGTGTTACCACTCTTAATAGAAACAACTCTCACCTTTACAGGCTTTAGCTTATATCCATCAATTTCCATAGGAGAATTAAGCATATGTAAAGCGTCGGGAGAAATCTCTCCCTTTATAACGACGCTATATACCTTAGGCATGTGATTTTTTGGATGAGTTAATCTGTTAGTTAGCTCCCCGTCATTAGTTAAAATTAAAAGCCCCTCAGAATACATATCGAGCCTGCCAACAGGATAAACTCTCTCCCCAACCTCACTAACCAATGAAAGCACAGTCTCACGGCCCTTTTCATCAGATGTAGTGGTAACATAGCCAAGAGGCTTATTTAACATGATATATCTTTTAGATGAGGTATTATTTTTAATTACCTTGCCGTTATATTCAACTTTATCATTTTCAGGGTCAACCTTATCGCCAAGATGCGCAGTTATTCCGTTAACCTTTACATTTCCTGCCTCAATAACCTTTTCAGCACTACGCCTTGACAATATTTTATTGTCTGTAAAAAACTTTTGTAGTCTTATTTTTTCCATTATCCAAATATTCTTTCAAAAATTGATTTTTTATATTTAATTTCCTTAACACTTTCAATAGCATAAAGGTCAAGGGAAGCAATTTCAACACCATTATTCTTAAATACTATTTTTCCTAGCAAATCCCCTTGCTTAATAGGAGCTGATACCATTCTGTTTGATTCTAATGAAGCCGTAATATTTATGTTATCACGCTTTAGCGTAACAGAAAGACTGTCTAAATTTGAGCAGAGAATAGAGCTCTTGACGCCATTGATAGTATCTAATGATATACTATAATCGCCAACATTCGCAAGCGTTATATTTTCATACTGCGAAAGGCCCAAGTCTAGCATCATTTTATGATCTTCCCAATCATTCGGCGCATTTAATGTTACGGCAATTATCTTAACGCCCTCAACCTCAGCACAGGATACAAGACATCTACCACATTTTTTAGTAAATCCAGTTTTAATACCTACCGCACCACTATAAGTTCTTAATAGCTTATTATGATTAATTAAAACGCGTGATCCATCATTTCCCAAAGGAATTACCTCTTTATATGTTGAAACAACCTCGGAAAAAATTGGATTGCTCATTGCATATTTAGCTAAAAGCGCCAAATCTCTTGCGGTGGTATAATGCTCCTCGTTGTCAAGTCCGTGCGGATTTGTAAAATGAGTGTTTTTTAGTCCTAAAGCCTGAGCCTTATCGTTCATCATATCTACAAAGCTATCAACATTTCCACATGTAGCAATAGACAAAGCAACAGCTGCATCATTTGCGCTTTCTAAAAGTAAGGCGTAAAGAAGATTTTCAACAGTAAGGGTTTCCCCTTCTTTTAAGTAAATTGATGACCCTTCGATTCCCACAGACTCGCTTGAAATCTTAACTTCTTTATTTAAGGGAAGATTTTCAATAACTAAAATTCCTGTCATTATTTTCGTTGTACTCGCCATACCCATTTTTATATCTGCATTTTTTTCATAAACGCAATCTCCACTTTCAAGCTCTAATGCATATGCACCTTTTGCAGAAACCTCAGTGGCAGAGCATACAAAACAAAAAAGCAATACAAGACAAACAGAACAAATTATATAGGAAAAAATTCTGCACATAATATCCTCTAAAATTCAAAATAATTTCAAGATTAGTATGTGCAGATAAGAAATTTTAATAAAATACTTAATTTTCCAAATTATTTAAAAATTATTGCTCTGTATCTTCTGATTTATCCTTTTTTGATGGGAAAAGGCCTTTAATTTTTTCAATTAAATCAGGTGAGCCCTCAATAAAGCTAAGCACCTGAGAGATAGGATCCTTAGGTTCATAGTTAAGATTTAGTAAATCAACCTTACCCTTAGGATCAATCACAAGAAAGCCAACAGGAGATACGGTTACGCCTGTTCCGCCACCGCCACCAAAGTTTTGAGCTGATACGGATTTTTTGCCAAAATAATCAACACCACCAGTAGCAAGTCCGATAAATACCTTAGATACAGGAATGATAACAGTTCCGCTATCGGTAGTTATAGGTGTGCCTGTAACAGTATTGGCATCAACCATGCTTTTTACATTTTCAAGGGCAGCTTTAATGATTTCGCTTTGTTTAGTATCCATAATTTATTCTCCCATTCTTGATTTTATAAATTTTTTCAAAAAGTGTATAGCAACATAAATTATATGTACAACACTTATATATAGTTCAATTTTTCCACTAAGCTCGGATTTTTGCGATATAAAATCGCTTCTTACTGATATTTCAGACCTTTTTGATATATCAACATTTGAAATATTGTCAAGAGTCTCAATTAAGTATGCAACGCCTTGAGATGCCGCTCCGTAAAGCAGAGCAGTAGAAGCGGCGTTTTCGCAACCAACTACTACATTTAACCGTATAAATTTAAAATGAATCTTGCCTAAAAATTTTTCAATAGTGTGAAGCAGCACTTCTCTTATTGACCAAAGCTTTTTTACAACGGAATCATCATTCTTTTTTTGAGTGTTATCGCTACTAGAAGACTGTTCACTTGAAGTGGCAACTTTTTTTCTTTTTTTGCGTCTAAGCTTAGGCAATTTAGAAGACTCGGGAAAAAGGTTAAATTTGATAAATAAAAACCTCAAATAAACCTTTAGGTTATTATCAAAATTTATAATTAGCTTAACTCTTGATATCAATAGTAAACTGATAAGCAGGATAATTCCAAGAATAATATAAAGTGCAATCAAAATTACCCCTCCTTATCGTTTAATTTGCTTAATTAGTCCTCATCATCCTCTTCATCTGGATCAATTAAGTCGTCCTCTTCATCTGGATCGATTAAGTCATCCTCATTGTCAGGATCAATTAAATCATCTTCGTTTTCATATGTATCATTATCATTTTCGTTATCGCTTATACTGTTAGCGATAGCTTCACCTTCATTATCATCATCTTCCTCGTTTGGCGTAGGCACTTCAATATCAAGAGGAATAATTTCGCCCTCGTTTTTGCCTCTTGGTAAGTCAACATAAGGTAGCTGCTCAAGTGATTCAATACCGAAGCATCTTAAAAATGTTTCTGTGGTTCTGTATATATGAGGTCTGCCAGGCTCATCAAGACGGCCACAAGCCTCAATTAAATTTTTTTCACAAAGAGAATTTACAACATAAGCGCTGTCAACCTTTCTTACCTTATCAACAAACGCTCTTGTAGTAGGCTCATTATAAGCGATTATAGCCAAAACCTCAAGAGAAGATGCAGATAAATTACCACCTTTTTTGATGCCTAATGCATTCTTGATAAAAGGTAGATATTTTTCCTTTGTACATAGCTGACAGGTGCTTTCAAATGCTAGGAGCATAATACCCTTCTTTTTATCAGAGTTATATTTTTCTGCAAAATTTTTCACTCTTCTTTTGGCTTGCACCTCGCCAATGCCTAATACCTCAGCAAGCTTAATGTATTCCATAGGATGACCTGCGGCAAATAGAATAGCTTCAATGGCGCTTTCCATATCCTCATAGTCAATTTCAGTTATTTCTTTATTTTCGTTATCCATTGTTTTCCTCTGCTTGATTTCTTATTTTGCCTGTGTATAAATTTAAATAAACGCCCTTTTCAACTACAATAACACCCTCAACCTCATAGTCCTCTGTGTTTTCTTCAAGTGTAACGCGTCCTGCTCTTAATAGCTCTAAAATAGCCATAAATGTTGCAACTGCCTCATGCTTTGTATAAACATCCTTGAAGCACTTTAATACATTGAGCTTATTTCCTTCAGTTAAGAATATACGCAAAATAGAATATACTCTTTCGCCAACAGAAACAGTTTTAGTGCTAATAAGAGGCCTTATTCTTTCCTCAGCTGCCTCATCGGTAACCTCTATTGTATTCATAACTCTTAATAGAGCAGCCTGTAATAAATAAACATCATGCTCTGCAACATAAGTACGGTCAGGCGCAATTTCATCAGTGTCCTTTTCTAGTCTGCCATTATATTGTGAGAATAAATCGCCAAGCTTTTGAGAAGCTTCCTTTGCATGCTTGTACTCTAAAAGCATACGAGCAAGCTCTTCGGCAGGGTCCTCCTCATCTTCTTGGGCTCTTGGCAGAAGTATTCTACTCTTAATAAGCATAAGCTGTGAAGCCATTACAAGAAAGTCAGCAGACAAATCTATATTCATTTTTTCTGCATTTTCAATATATTCCATATATTGATCGCAAATAATAGCTATTTGAATATCCTCAATGTTCATCTTGTTTTTTGAAATAAGATTCAAAAGCAAGTCAAGAGGACCCTCAAATACCTCTAATTTATACATTAACTGTTCGTCCATTTTTTCCTCACAAGAAAAGATAAATAAATGATATGAAGATGTTAAAAATCCAATATACAATATCTGCTAAAGCTCCGGAAATATATCCACCTAAAAACCTTGAATCCACAAGAAGCACGATAAAAAATCCAAGAGCGATTTTTCTTTCATTTTGCATTAGTTTAATGTAATATTTATCCGATAAAAATGCAGTTAAAATTCTTGAACCATCAAAAGGCGGCAACGGAATTAAATTAAAAATAGCAAGATAAATATTTAAAATCGCAAAGGAAGATAAAAAGTAGCTTAAATAGTAATTGTTTAAAATATTTGGAAAAATCAAAGCCAAAATACAAAATATAAGAGTGCCCAAAAAACCAAGTAAGAGATTAGATAAAGGTCCTGCAAGAGCGCAAATTGCCATCCCTCTTTTTGGATTTTTGAACTGTCTCATATCAACAGGTACAGGCTTAGCCCATCCAAAATGACACAAAATCATACACAGCGTTCCAATAGGATCAAGATGCTTTAACGGATTTAGTGTAAGCCTTCCCATATATTTTGCAGTTGGGTCACCTAGTTTATAGGCAACAAAGCCGTGCGATGCTTCATGAAATGTAAGAGCTACTAAAACGATGGGAATAGTAATAAGCAAATCAAGTAGCTCAAATAATAAATTTGAAAAAAACTCCATTTTTTCTCCTATCTAAAATAGAGACAGAAAATTAATTTTCAGCAAATCCGATAATTGCATCCCACACATCATTTTTTCCCTCTTTTGATTCAGAAGAGAACATAATAATTTGTGTGCCTTGGCGCAAAATTGAATTTGTAACAAGAGAGGTTACTGATTTTTCTCTCTCCGTTTTATTTAATTTATCTGTTTTGGTAGCAACGATAATGTATGGAATACCCATTTGATTCATAAAAGAAACCATGTCAACATCATCTTTTGTAAGTCCAATTCTTGAATCAACAAGCTGAACTACAAGCTTTAAAAGGTCAATATTTTGATTATTTGTAAAATATCCATCAACTAAGGAGGACCACTTTAATTGATCTTCCTTTGTGCGCTTAGCGTATCCATATCCTGGTAAATCTACTAAAAATAGCTTTTTATCTACATCGTAAAAATTAACGGTAATTGTTTTGCCAGGAGCAGAGGACACTCTTGCCATAGATTTTCTATTTAAAAGAGTGTTTATAAGCGAGCTTTTTCCTACATTTGATCTACCAGAGAAAGCAATCTGTGGAAGTGGATTTCTTGGAAACTGCTTTGGGTCGCCTGCGCTAATTTTTAATGATACATTGTTAGTATTTATTTTCATTTGTTGTAGCTTCCTGTATATTGTCTTATAATAGCAATTATTTCCTCATCGGCAAAAGCGTTATTCAAAACATCAAAAATATTATCGCAAGGAATAAAGTTAACATTATCTCGCACTTCCTTATCAATGCTTTCAATGTCCTTTACATTCTTTGTCGGAATAATTATATTTTTTACGCCTGCACCGTAAGCAGCAATAGTCTTTTCTTTAAGTCCACCAATAGGCAATACCTTGCCTCTTAATGTGATTTCGCCTGTCATTGAAACATCACGGCGCACAGCTCTGCCTGTTAGAACACTTGCAAGAGCGGTAGTGATAGTAACACCCGCGCTTGGACCATCCTTAGGCACAGCGCCCTCTGGAGCGTGAATATGAATATCGTATTTTGAATAGAAATCAGGGTCAATTCCAAGCTTCTCAGCATTTTGGCGAATAACGCTTACTGCGATTTCACAGCTTTCGCGCATAACTTCTCCTAATTTACCTGTTAATTGAAGCTTACCAGTTCCTTTCATAATAGAAGCCTCAATTTTAAGCAAATCTCCACCAATAGAAGTGTATGCCATTCCGTTTACAACACCAACTTGGTTTTTTTCATCAATCTTTTCAGCCTCATACTTTTTAGCACCAAGGAATTTTTCAATGTTGCTTTCAGTTATGGTAACGGATTTCACACCGTTTTCAATGATTTCCTTTGAAGCTTTTCTGCATAGAGAAGCAATAGCTCTTTCAAGATTTCTAACACCCGCCTCGGCAGTATAGGAGTCAATTAAAGAGTATATTGCATCATCACTAACCTTTAACATGCGCTTATTAAGTCCATGACGCTTAAATTGCTTTGGAATTAAGTGATTTTGTGCAATGTGGAACTTTTCTGTTCTTGTATAAGATGAAAGCTCAATAATTTCCATTCTGTCTATAAGTGGCTTGGGAATAGATTCAAGAGAATTTGCAGTTGCTATAAACATGCAGCGAGATAAATCTACTTCCATTTCAACGAAATGATCTCTGAAGGTTTTGTTTTGCTCTCCATCAAGAACCTCAAGCATAGCTGAAGCAGGGTCGCCGCGGGAATCTGATGTCATTTTGTCAATTTCATCAAGCACCATCAAAGGATTTGCAGACTGGCATTCAATTAAAGCATTAATAATTCTGCCGGGCATAGCCGCAACATAAGTCTTTCTGTGTCCTCTAATTTCAGCCTCATCTCTTATACCACCCAAGGAAACACGAACATATTTTCTCTTAAGCGCAGAAGCGATAGATGAGCATAAAGATGTTTTACCAACACCAGGAGGACCTACTAAGCATATGATTTGATTCTTAATGTCAGGATTCATTTCCTTAACGGCAATAAATTCAAGAATTCTTTCCTTTACTGTTTCGAGTCCATAGTGGTCTCTTTCGAGAACCTTTCTTGCATTTTTAACGCTTGTTTCATCCTTTGTATATTTTTCAAAAGGAATTTCAAGGCAAGTTTCAAGATATGTACGAAGTACAGCACTTTCAGGCGAGCCAAAGGGCGCCTTGTTATACTTAACAAGCTCTTTTGTTAGCTTATCCTCAACCTTTTTTGGAAAATGCTTAGCCTTAATTTGCTCGTATATTTCCTCAGCCTCACTTTGAGAGTCATTACCAAGCTCAGCTTGAATAACCTTCATTTGCTCGCGTAAGAAATATTCCTTTTGATTTTCCTCTATGTTTTTTGCCGCTTTCTTCTTAATTGATGTTTCAAGCTGAATTAAATGGATTTCCTTTTCCATAAGCGCAATTGCAAGCTCAGCTCTTGCATATTCGTTAAATTCCTCAAGAAGAGCATATTTGTCATTAGAATCGGTTAAAACGGTTGCGCCTACCAAATCACTTAAAAAGCCGATATCGGTAGTTCCATCAATTTCCTTAATTAAATCCTTTGATGGAGAAGCGAAAATGCTTACTGTTTCCTTAGCCTTTTCCTTTAAAACATTGAGTAGAGCAGATGCGGTAGTATCATCTATATCGTCAATTTCAAGAACCTTTGTGCGAACATCACACATATAATAGCCGCTAACGGCAAAAGCATTTATTGTTACAGCTCTGCATATGTTATCAAATGTAACGGAAAGCTTATCTCCGCGTCTTGTAATTTGCTTAATTTTTGCAACTGTTCCAACCTCATAAAGATTATTAGTTTCCACCTTTACCGCAAATGGATTTTTCTGTGTAACGATAAAAACAGGAGAGCCGCTTCTTTCGCTTGATTCAATGGCGTTTCTTATAGAAGGTGTAACAACATCTATTGTTATTGAAACTCTAGGGTAAGCAAACACAACACCCGTAAGAGGGATAAGAGGTAAAGTCATGTGCTCGCCTAATTCATGATAAATTTTATTATTTTGCATTTAGTATCCTTTCAAGCAATCAAGGGAACTTGCATTAGACAGCATGGGTTAATACTGCCTATAAGATTGCTACAATACAGTATAGCACAAATGTTTTGAATTTTCCATATATATTTTAAAATAATATAAAAAATATTTGACTTAACATTAAAAATGGTGTAAAATATACCCGTACAGATACTTTAACCCTAAAGGAGATAAAAATGGCATTTGATGCAGGTATGCTTCGCTTGGTTGTTAACGAAATTAAACAACTTGGCGAATGTAAAATAGAAAAGGTCTATCAGCCCTCAAACGACGAAATAGTTTTA
>JAZSHT010000153.1:0-13431 GCA_045533435.1 Eubacteriales bacterium
CAGAACCGTCCCCTGTCTCCACTGTCTCCACAAAAATCACACATTAAGCAAAATGCTTAATGTGTGATTTTTGTATATTATTATTCTACTTCAATTTATTTTCGTTAATTTTGCTTGCATCAAACATACGGTAGTGATTATCTTTTGAATCTCCGTATTCTATAACTAAAACAATACCAACATCTTCAAGCGTAGATTTTGCTGCTGGATATATTATATCTTTTAAATCAACAGCCTTTTGTTGAGTAGCATGATTGCTTGCCAATTTTGCTATATACACCGTTTTTCCATCAATTTTTTTAATTTTTCTTGAAAAGTTAGCTTGTATTATTTCTGATGTTCCCTCAAAAATTTCATCAGCCTTGGAACACGCTTTTTCTTGTTTATCTGTTAATTGAACACAGCTTGATAAGGATGCCATAAGTATTAGTATAAGTGTTATTGCCGAAAAAATTCTAACTAAAATCTTTGTGTTTTTCATTTTATCTCTCCTTAATTTGTTAGTATATTAGTAGTCACTTATTTATGAAACAAGATCAGTTAAGACCGCCTTCTACCATTTTTATATTTATTTTTACATCAGTTACATCAACAGCAACTATTATAAAATTATCTGTTATGTGACATCTTTATATTTTCGCTCTTTTGCCTGCGTAAAGCATTAAATTCGCTTCCAATTGTCTGATTGATAATTAAATGCTCCAACAGTACATCTATCGGTATCAGGTCTATAAGAAACACTAACATCATAGTAATTGTAATACCTCACGCCATATATATTTGTCATTTCCATCTTGCCACTAACACGATACATATAAGTAGAAGTTTGTTCAATGTTTGTTATAGTTGCCTTAGAACTTTTCAATTCATTTCCGCCGATTGTTAAGTAGCAATATGCCGCACACGCTTTCAATGTTACCGCGGAATGAACTTTGTCAATTGTAGTTTCTTTTTTACAAGAGCAACATGCTATGCAAAATAATACAATTAAAAGTATGGAACATAGCATTAATGTAATTCTTTTCATAATATACCTCTCATAGTGTTAAATTAAAATTTTGCAGATAATTTATTCTGCAATGTTAGTTGAATTTCAAACTAATTTATAGTTTGCAAAATTTGTTTAAATTCATCAAACAAATCAATTGCAGTTTCTATCGGAATTTGCGATGCCAGTTTACCTTCATAATCGCGGCATTTATCAACGAATTCTTTAATTTCATCTAAGCCGTTGAATTCAACCGAAAGTATTTTAAACATAGCATTAACAAACTCTCCATTTTCGATTGCATTTGCAGAATCATATGTAGTCTCTCCAATGTATTTTCTGCTATAAACCTCCAAAGGAATCGCAACATATCCGTGAAAGTTCCAATTTTCGATCATAATTTCCACCTCCTTTTGGGCTATTTATAGTCCAATTGTATCATATATAGCCCATTTTGTCAAGATAAAAAGTCTATAATTAGCCTATAATATATATGCATAGGAGAATTTTATGGATACTTACACAACGGTGAAAAATAGACTTTTGAAATTACTTGACGAAAAAAACATGTCAATACACAAATTAGCAATAGAATCAGCTGTTGCTCCCTCGACAATAAAAAATATCCTTTACGGGAAAAGTCAAAATCCCGGAATTGTTACAATCAAAATGTTGTGTGACGGTTTTGGAATTTCTATTGTTGAATTTTTTAATACCGAGGACTTTTTAAATTTGGAGCAAGAAATTAAATAGCAAATTATAACGCATACGGAAAATTTCGTATGCGTTTTTTATTTAAATTTATTATATATAATATTGTAATGGTTGGGATTTTGTGGTATAATGTAGTTTGGAGTTATATGGGGCTTAATGGGCTAAATTATTCCACTTTGTGGAATAGATAAATTATTGCTTCGCAATAGCTAAATAATTTTGCTTTGCAAAATAGCGAAATAAAATTTGCCGATGGCAAATTTAGCTGTTCTCCTTTCGGAGAACGAAAGGAGAACTATGTGGAAGTTACTTAGATATATGAAGCGGTACACGAAGGAGTGTATTATAAGTCCGCTTTTTAAGATGCTTGAAGCGTGTTTTGAGTTATTTGTGCCGCTGGTGGTGGCTAATATAATTGATATTGGTATTGAGAATAATGACAAGCCTTATGTAATAAAGATGTGCTTACTTATGGCGCTTCTTGGTCTTATTGGATTAAGCTGTACCTTGGTGGCGCAATATTTTGCGGCGAAGGCGGCGGTTGGGTTTACTAAGGATGTAAGGTCTAATTTATTCAAGCATATAAATTCCCTCTCATATACTGAGGCGGACACACTTGGCACTTCTACTCTAATTACAAGAATGACAAGTGATATGAATCAGGTGCAGACCGGTGTTAATCTTACTTTAAGATTGCTTATGCGCTCTCCGTTTATTGTTTTTGGCGCAATGATAATGGCGTTTACGGTTGATGTTAGGTCATCTTGGATTTTTGCAGTTGCTATTCCGCTTCTCTCTTTGGTTGTATTTGGTATTATGTGCGGTACTATTCCGCTATACAAAAAGGTACAAAACAAGCTTGACAGAGTTACAGGCACGGCAAGAGAAAATCTTACAGGCGTTAGGGTTATTCGCGCTTTTGGTAAAGAGGATTACGAAAAAAGCAAGTTCCACTCACATACAGAGGATTTAAACAAGGTACAGTTATTTGTTGGTAAGATTTCCGCTATAATGAATCCTGCAACATATGCTATTGTAAATATTTCTATTGCGATACTTATTTGGTGCGGTGCTTTAAGAGTTGACGGTGGCAATTTGACACAGGGCGAGGTTATTGCTCTTTATAACTATATGTCACAAATTTTAGTTGAGCTTATTAAGCTTGCTTCACTTATTATTACAATGACAAAAAGTGTGGCATGTGGAAACAGAGTTCAAGCAATATTTGATATTAAGTCTTCACAAGAGGTTATGACATGTGAAAACAATGGAAATGCACAATACAAGGTTGAATTTAAGAATGTAAATTTAAGATACAAGGGTGCATCTGAAAATAGCCTTGATAACATTAGCTTCTCTGTTATGCCCGGGGAAACTGTTGGTATTATTGGCGGTACGGGCTCGGGTAAGACTACGCTTGTTAATATGATTGGTCGTTTTTATGATGCAACTTGTGGTAATGTTTATATTGACGGCAAGGACGTTAAGTCATATGAGCTTGATGTGCTACGCGAAAAATTGGGAATTGTGCCACAGACAGCGGTATTATTTAAGGGTACTATCCGTGATAATATGAAATGGGGCAATGAAAACGCTACTGATGATGAAATATTAGATGCTATAAATATTGCTCAGGCAAGTGATGTATTAGCATCTAAGGAAAATGGACTTGACCATATAATTGAGCAAGGTGGAAAAAATCTTTCGGGCGGTCAAAGGCAAAGATTTACTATTGCAAGGGCGCTAGTAAGAAAGCCTGAAATTTTGATTTTAGATGATAGCTCTTCTGCTCTTGACTATCAAACCGACTCAAATTTAAGAAAAGCAATTAAGGGAATTGAGTATAATCCTACGGTTTTCATTGTTTCTCAAAGAACTGCTTCTATTCAACACGCGGACAAAATTATTGTGCTTGATGATGGCGAGGTTGTGGGAATTGGTACACATAACGAGCTACTTGAAGGCTGTTTAGTTTATAATGAAATTTACTCTTCACAATTTAAAAAGGAGGGTGAATAAAATGAAAAAGAAAAAATTTAATGCTTCAACGATAAAAAAGGTACTTAATGCTATTAAAAAATACCGTTTGCTACTTTTAATTTCTATAATTTTGGCAACGGTTACTGTGGCTTTATCTCTTTATATTCCTATTGTTATCGGTAATGCTATTGATTTAATTATTGATACGGGCAACGTTGATTTTGACAGTATTAAGCCGATGCTACTTAAGGTTGGTATTATTGCGATTATTACCGCGTTCTTACAATGGATAATGAATAATATTAACAATAAAATTACCTTTAATGTTACAAGAGATATAAGAAACAAATCTTTTGACAAGATTGAAAAATTGCCTCTTAAGTATATTGATGGAAATTCTCACGGCGAAATTTTAAGCAAGATGATTGCCGATGTTGATGAATTGGCAAACGGCTTGCTTATGGGCTTTACACAGTTCTTTACGGGAATTGTAACTATTATTGGCACTCTTATATTTATGTTAACTATAAGTGCTAAAATCACTATTGTGGTTGTTGTGTTTACTCCTTTATCGTTAATTATTGCATCATTTATTTCAAAGAAAACATTTTCACTTTTCAAGGTGCAATCTGAAAATAGAGCTACACAGACATCTATAATTGAGGAATGTATTGGCAATATTAAGGTTGTAAAAGCTTTTTCACACGAGGATGAGGCGCAAGTGGAATTTGATGAGGCTAACGAAAAATTAGCAAAAGCATCTGTTAAGGCTATATTCTTCTCTTCCTTGGTTAATCCTACAACAAGATTCGTTAATGCTCTTGTGTATGCAGGGGTTGCTCTTGTAGGTGCATTTTTAGTAATTGACTCTGCCAAGGTGGCTTTAACTGTTGGTGCATTATCAACATTTTTAAGCTATGCTACACAGTATGCAAAGCCATTTAATGAAATATCCGGTGTTGTAACGGAGCTTCAAAATGCTTTGGCGTGTGCTACAAGGGTATTTGAGTTAATAGATGAAAAAGAGGAAATTTCCGAAAAGGAAAATGTGCTTGATGATGTAGATGGTAACATTTCCATTAAGAATGTAGATTTTTCATATGTGCCTGAAAGGGAGCTTATTAAGGATTTATCTATTGACATTAAAGCGGGTATGCGAGTGGCTATTGTTGGTCCTACGGGTTGTGGCAAGACTACGCTTATAAATCTTTTAATGAGATTTTATGATGTGAATGATGGCTCTATTTCCATTGATGGAAATGATATAAGAGATATTACAAGGCATTCGCTTCGCAAAAATTACGGAATGGTGCTTCAAGAAACTTGGTTACAGGATGGCACGGTAAGGGATAATGTTAAGATGGGTAAGCCTGATGCTACTGATGAGGAAATTATTGAAGCATGCAAGGCTTCACACGCACACAGTTTTATAAAGAGGCTACCGCAGGGGTATGATACTATTATAAGTCAAAACGGCGCTTCTCTATCAAGTGGTCAAAGGCAGCTTCTTTGCATTGCAAGAATTATGCTTTGTCTTCCACCTATGCTTATTTTAGATGAGGCTACCTCTTCTATTGATACAAGAACGGAACTCAAAATTCAAGATGCTTTTGCTAAGCTTATGAAGGGTAGAACATCGTTTATTGTAGCACACAGGCTTTCAACCATTCGTGATGCTGATATTATATTAGTAATGAAGGATGGCAATGTTATTGAAAAGGGAAATCACGAGGAGCTTATTGCTCAGAGAGGATTTTACTACAATTTATACAACAGTCAATTTTAATATTGCTTTAGAAAAGCAATGAAATTTATAAAAACTATTTAAGGGGGTACTTTATGAGCTCAGTTAAAAAATTTAGATGGGGATATTTGCTTATTTCCTTAGTGCTTTGCGCTGTGGGCCTTTGCTTTATTATATATCCAAATAATTCAATAAAGATTGGTAGCTATATTATTGCAGCGGCGGCTATGCTTGTTGGTATAATTTTGGCAATTAAGGTTTTGGCGGACAGAAAGAGAGATTTTACTTTTGCTACAAGCATTTTCTCTGCCGTTTTAACGGTTGCTTGCGGTGTTGTGGCACTTATTATTCCAAATGAAATATTTAAGCTATATCCTATGCTTATTGGCTTATTCATTATACTTGATGGTTCATTTAAGCTTCAAACTGTAATAAATGCTAAAAGATACAAAATAAAATGCTGGTGGCTACTTCTTTTATTTGCGGTTATATCAATTATAGGCGGATTTTTCGTTATTAGATTAAGAGTTGACATTGATGTAAGCTACCGTTTCTTTTCAATTATTATGGGCGTTGCTTTATGCTCATGCGGTCTTCAAAACTTCTTATCACTTTTCTATCTTGGCAGAATTGTGGCTAAGGCTAATGACAAGGTTGATACTAGAGTAAGAGATATTACTGACACAGTTAATGATGATGCGGTAATTGCGGATTCTTACATAGATGACAATGAAATTGGCGTTGAGGTATTGCCTATTGATAATAAAGTGAAGCTACCTAAAAAGAAAAAGCGCTTAGGTAGAGATAACACCAAGCATCTTAACAGTGGCGATATCACAAATCAAATTGGCAATAGCGTAATGATTACTGAGGATGTTGTGGTTGAGGTAATAGAAGAAAACACAAACAATTCAGATACTAGCGAAAGCTAAAAAAAAATATACCGTTACAAGACAACTTGTAACGGTATTTTTTATTCAATTGAAATGATGTAGTAATATACAGGTTGGCCGCCTGAGTAGGTGGATATATCGGCGCATGTGCTTGATGCAATGGTATTAGCAAGATTATTGGCGTCATCCTCGGTTACATCGCATCCATAGTAAATGCTAACCGTAGATGAGTCAAGCTCCTTGATTTTATTGCAAATTTCCATAACGGAATCATCGAAGGATTTTGATGCTTTTAAGAGCTTATCGTTACAAAGGAGCAAATAGTCACCTTCTTCTATTTCAAGTCCATCATAATTAGAATTACGGGCTGCATAGGTAATTTGCAATGTGGTAACGGTGGATAGCATTTCATTCATTGCTTCCTCGTTTTCCTCAGGTGTACATTCCTCATTGAAGCCAAGCATTGCGCTTATTCCTTGTGGCACGGAGCGTGTTGGAATAACGATAATATTTTTATCGGTTAGGTCTGCTACCTGCTTTGAGGTCATTATGATATTTTTGTTGTTAGGTAAAATGAATATATTTTTGGCGTTTATTTTATTTACCGCGTTAAATATGTCCTCGGTTGAGGGGTTCATGGTTTGACCGCCTGATACAATTTCGTTAACACCCAATTCCTTAAAAATTTCGCAAAGTCCCTCGCCACTCGCTACGCTAACAAAGCCATATTCCATCATTTCTAAGGCTTCTTCCTTTGGCGCTTCTGTTAGCTTATTTGTATGTTGAGTGCGCATATTTTCAACCTTAACGGTTTCATATACGCCATATTTTAAGGCTTCGCCTAAAACCGCATGAGGCTCGTTTGTATGGATATGTGTTTTAATAATTTCGCCATCATCTATCATAACAAGGCTATCGCCCATAGTGTTAAGATAGGATTTGAAATTAGATGTATCTTCATCGGGATTATGCTTTTTTACGATAAACTCGGTGCAGAATGCAAAGGTAATGTCCTCTGTATTAAAGTCCTCAAATGACGCCTTTTTCTTTACTTCTGTATGGTTATATTCAAATTTGATTTTTTGGTTTGAGGATAATGCTTGATGCATTGCTTTCATAACAACGAGCCAACCCATACCGCCTGCATCTACAACGCCTGCCTTTTCAAGGACAGGGTTTTGCTTTATTGTATCATCAAGGGCTTTTTCAGCTTCGCTAATAGCGGCATCTAAAACATACTCAAAGCTATTCTTTTCTAAGGATGCTTGCTCTGCCACCTCTGCACATCTTTTGGCAACTGTAAGGATTGTACCCTCTGCTGGTCTATCAACGGCTGAATATGCAGATTCAACGCCCAATTTTAATGCTCTTGCCCAAGTTACGCCATCGCACACTGTTGCATTGGAAAGACCCTTTGCTATGCCTCTAAAAAGTAGGCTTGTGATAACTCCAGAATTGCCTCTTGCGCCGTGGAGCATTGCCTTGGCGGTTGCATCTGCAGTTTTATCAAGTGGCATGCTTTCGTTATTCATAAGCTTTTTAGCAGCTTCAGCAACAGTTAAGGACATATTAGAGCCTGTGTCTCCATCTGGTACGGGAAAAACATTAAGCTCGTTAATTTCCTCTTTGCTATTTTCAAGGCTTTGGGCTGCATTGATAATTAAGTTTTTATAATCATCGCCCGTTATAATTTCATGCTCTTTATTTTCCAACATATTTGTCTCCAATTTTAGTCTTTTCTTTCGCTACCGAAGAAGAATAGCGCAACTGTGCCAGGGCCTGTATGCGAGCCGATGGTTGTGCCTATGCTACTAATTTCCACCTTGCCATTAAGCTTAGGAAATTTTGCTTCTACAAGCTCCGCTACGGATTTTGCATCCTCGTAGCAATCGGCATGGCTAATGAAGCATTTTTCGGAATAATCAAGTCCATTTAGAGCATTTTCTTCCATTTTCTTGACAATTTCCTTAATTACGCCTGCTTTGCCTTTAACCTTTTGGCGTGGAATAAGCTTACCGTTATAGTCCATATTAAGAAGCGGACAAATTTTTAAAATTGTTCCGAACCAACCTGCAACCTTAGATACTCTACCGCCCTTGATATAAAATGTTAAGTCAGTTGAGAAAAACCAATGATGAAGCTTAAGCTTGTTTTCTTCAGTCCATTTGTAAAGGTCATCAATTGACATTCCTTCATCGCGAAGGTCAGCCATTTTATCAACTAAAAGTCCCATTCCAGCAGATGCACCGAGTGAGTCAACAACATAAAGCTTTCTATCGGGATATTTTTCTAAAAGCTCTTCTCTTGCGATTTTGGCAGAGGTTTGCGCGCCAGAAAGACCTGATGACAAATTAAGATGAATAACATCCTTGCCCTCGCTTAAAAGCTTTTCAAAATAGATTTTATAATCATCAACATTAGGCTGTGATGTTTTTGTATCAACGCCATCGCGCATCATTTGGTAAAAATCTGAAAATGATATGGTTTGACCAAGGTCATCAAAATTTTCCTTGCCATCTGTAAGATACACAAACTTGATGTATTCAATATTTCTTTTCTTAACATACTCAGCGCTCAAATCAAGAGTTGAGCAGGTGCTTAAAACATAATTATTCATTTTTATCCTCGAAAATTTTATTGCTTTCGCTGCACTTATAATATCAAACAATCTTTAAATAGTCCACCTACTGTTTGGATTTTTGTCTCTATAATATACTTTAATGCAGTAGAATATAAAAAATGCCACTCTACGGATAGTAGAATGGCTGTTTTTTGATTATTTTTCGCCGACCTGTGTCGTTTTTTCAAGCTCTTTAGGGATAAGCTTAATTGAAATTTTCATTTTGTAGCTAAATATGACAATTAACTGAATTGGCAAGCCTAAAAGCAAAATCATCCATGTTGCATAGTCATTGCGGAATGACCACAATGCAAAATATATTACTAAAAGAATGCTCCAACAAAGTCCTGATACGGAAATTACGCCCATAATTTTGTTTTTCAGTATGACTGAGAATACGATGCCAACAATGATAATTGCGGGAATGGCATAGATGAATATTTGCCATTGATAATTTCCCTTATCTGCAATGGCTATTATTACAAAAACCAAAAGTGCAACAGTAGCAATGCTAATCATAATTACATTAGCAAGCATAGCTAAGGACATTTTTGTTTTTTTAGGCTCAAGCTTTCTTTCCTGCTCTGTATGCTCAGATAGAATGTAATCTACGGTAACACCGAAAAGCTCACTCATTTTTTTGAGAACATAGGCATCGGGAATACTGTCGCCTCTTTCCCATTTGGAGATAGCCTTGTCGGAATAGTTTAATTTTTCGCCAAGCTCAAATTGAGTCATGAAATTTTGCGTGCGAAGATAATATATATTTTGCGCAACGATTGATTTAAAATTATTATCCATTTTCTACCTCCTTTATATCTTTGCGTGTTTATTTTATCATAAATTTATTGACAAGTCAAGAATTATTATAATAATATATTATTTTTTGTGGTATATTTTGCGACAAAAAATGCACACCCTCGTGTGCATTAATTGTTAAATTTTAAAATTCGAGTTAAAATGTAGTTGCTTACAAAAAAGCCCTTTGGGGTGAAGCTATATGCTCCGTTATTGTGAGTTATATAGCCATCCTTCAAAAAATCATTGATTTTTGGATATTGGGTAATAAACGGTGTAGAAAATTTATCATAAAATTCCTTTTCGTTTACTCCATCACTAAGTCGCATTTTGAGCATTACATATTCATCCATGCTGCCTATGTCAAGCTCTGTGTCCTCTTCGTAGTGCTTTTTAAGGGAATTATCAACACATCCTCCACTATTTATATCAAGATATGTATTGATATTGTCCTCATAATAATAGCGTTGACCGTTAAAAAATGAATGGGCTGATGGACCAAAGCCGATGTACTCCTCGCTTAGCCAATATTTTAAATTATGGACACATCTACGGTCTTTTTTGGAAAAATTGCTTATTTCATATTGCTCATAGCCGTGCCTTGCAAGCTCATTACAAAGATACATATACATTTCGTGCTCTTCATCATCGCTTGGCAATAAAAGAGTATCTTGGATTTTATAAAACGGTGTGCCTTCTTCAATTTTTAAGCAGTATGCAGAAATATGCTCGGGATGTAAATCACAAATTTTAGAAAGAGTGTTTTTTAATTTGTCTAATTTTTGATTTGGCAAGCCGTACATAACATCAATATTGATATTATCAAATCCACACTCTCTTGCAAGATTATAGCTATTTAGAAATTCATTATAGGTGTGTATTCTGCCAAGGACCTTAAGCTCATCATCATTTACGCTTTGAAGTCCTATGCTTAGGCGGTTTACACCATTTTGCTTATAGCAATTTAGCTTTTCCTTTGTTAATGTGCCTGGGTTTGCCTCGATTGAAAATTCCGCATTCTGTGTGAATAAAAAGCTATTTTTTAAGGTATTAGCAAGCTTTGAAAAGTCATTTATGCTTACTAACGAGGGTGTGCCGCCACCTACAAATACCGTGTCAATTTGATAGTCCTTATATAGCGGTGCTTCTTTTTTAATGTGAGTACAAAGCGCATCAATATAGCTTGGAATGTTACTTTCTTTACAGCCTAAGGAATAGAAGTCGCAATAATTACATTTTTGCTTACAAAATGGAATGTGAATATAAAGTCCTAGTGTTTTTGACATATTATTTTTCGCTATCATCAAGCTTAAGCACTGCCATAAATGCCTCAGGAGTTACCTCTACTGAGCCTAAGCGGCGCATTTTCTTTTTACCTTCCTTTTGCTTTTCAAGAAGCTTCTTCTTTCTTGTAATATCACCACCGTAGCATTTTGCAAGTACATCCTTACGGAGTGCCTTAACGGTTTCTCTTGCGATAACCTTTGTACCGATTGCTGCTTGAATTGGAATTTCAAAAAGCTGACGGGAAATGTTGTCCTTAAGCTTTTCGGCAATTTTTCTTGCTCTTGCATATGCTTTTTCGGAGTGAACGATAAATGTAAGAGCATCCACGATTTCGCCATTTAATAGGAAGTCAAGCTTAACAAGGTTGCTTGGCTCATAGCCTGCAAGCTCGTAATCAAGGGAAGCGTAGCCCTTACTTCTGCTCTTTAATGCATCAAAGAAGTCATAAACGATTTCGTTAAGTGGCATAATATAGTGAAGCTCTACTCTTTGAGAGTCAAGATATTTCATATCCTTGAAGACACCGCGTCTGTCTTGACAAAGGTCCATAATACCGCCTACAAATTCGGTTGGGGTAATTATGCTTGCTTTTACGGTTGGCTCGTATGCGGTGGCAATTGTATCGTTTGTTGGGTAATTTGATGGGTTATCAACATAGATAATTTCGCCATTTGTTTTTTCAATTTTGTAAATAACGCTTGGGGCTGTGGTTATTAAGTCAAGATTAAATTCTCTTTCAAGTCTTTCTTGAATAATTTCCATATGCAAAAGACCAAGGAAGCCACATCTAAAGCCGAAGCCAAGTGCGATTGAGGTTTCAGGCTCAAAGGTTAATGCGGCGTCGTTTAATTGGAGCTTTTCAAGCGCCTCGCGAAGATCATTATATTTTGCTCCGTCTGCTGGATAGATACCTGAAAATACCATTGGAAGCGCTTCCTTAAAGCCTTGGAGTGGCTCGGTTGCGCCGTTTTCTACGGTTGTTACAGTATCGCCTACTCGTGTTTCGCTAACTGTTTTAATGCTTGCGGTAATATAGCCTACCTCGCCTGCTGTTAAGCAGTCTGATTTTTGAAGCCCAAAGGCATTTAAGTGTCCTACCTCAACAACCTCGTACTGAGCATTTGTGCTCATGAGCTTGATTTTATCTCCCGCCTTAAGTGTGCCGTCCATTACTCTTACATAAACCACTACGCCTAAG
The DNA here is from genome assembly GCA_045533435.1 of Eubacteriales bacterium. Classification (GTDB taxonomy): domain Bacteria; phylum Bacillota; class Clostridia; order Oscillospirales; family CAG-272; genus RGIG2000. The sequence goes on from JAZSHT010000153.1 coordinate 12,223, forward strand.
TAAGCATTATAGTAGGAGTCAAAGATTAAGCATTTTAAGGGTGCTTCGGAATCTCCCTTGGGGGCAGGGATTTTTTCAACGATTGCATCAAGGACTTGGTCAATATTTAAGCCTACCTTGGCCGACACTGCCGGACAATCCTCGGCAATAATGCCGATAACATCCTCAATTTCGTTTCTTACTCTGTCAACATCGGCAGAGGGTAAGTCAATTTTATTGATAACAGGCACAATTTCAAGGTCGCAATCAACGGCTAAATATGCATTGGCAAGTGTTTGCGCCTCAATGCCCTGTGTTGAGTCAACAACAAGGAGCGCACCCTCACAGGCGTTAAGAGAACGGGACACCTCATAGTTAAAGTCAACATGGCCCGGGGTGTCGATTAGGTTGAGGATATAGCTTTGACCGTCCTTGTGGGTATAGTCAATTCTAACGGCACGAGCCTTGATTGTGATGCCTCTTTCCTTTTCAAGGTCCATATTATCAAGAAGCTGCTCCTCCATTTCTCTTTTGGTAACAGCATTGCAATACTCCAAAATTCTATCGGCAAGAGTGGACTTGCCGTGGTCAATATGGGCAATTATAGAAAAATTTCTTATATTTTTTTGCTTATCGTTCATATTTTATGTCCTTTCGGAAAAATTCACAGTTATTTTAGCATATATTATATATTTTATCAAGTGTTTTTTGCTTGATTTATTTCCATTTTTGTAGTACAATTAAGGAAACACGATTTTTGGGGGATTTTATGACACAAAAGGAAAGAATGGAAAAGGGACTTGTTTACTACTGTAATGATGATGAAATTATGGGAGACCAGGTCCTTTGTCTTGAAAAATTATATGATTTTAATGCCACAAGACCGCTTGAGGGAGAAAAGCGTGCCAACATGCTTAAGGATATGTTTGCGGAAATTGGCGAAAACTGTTACATTGAGCCGCCATTACATGCAAATTGGGGTGGAAAGCACGTTCATTTAGGCAACAATGTTTATGCTAATTTCAATCTAACTCTTGTAGATGATGTGGATATTTATATTGGAAATGACTGCTTATTTGGTCCTAATACAGTTATTGCAACTGCAGGACATCCAATAGACCCTGAGTTAAGGGCAAGAGTTACACAGTATAATGCAGAGGTGCATATTGGCAATAATGTTTGGCTTGGCGCAGGGGTTATTGTTATGCCTGGTGTTACTATTGGGGACAA
>JAZSHT010000107.1:0-11783 GCA_045533435.1 Eubacteriales bacterium
TGCTTGCATTAGTTTCGGGAGAAAGAAATTACATATTTGAATAATTAATGCAGCCGTATTGTATATGCGGCTGTTAATTTTTTACAGATATTTCTATAAAAACTGTCATTTTGCACAAAAAAGAAATAAAAAAATATAAAATTTCTAAGAATATGCAAAAAACTATTGACAAAACTTAAATAATTTGATATTATGATAACATCATATAACTAGGTATATGGTATTTGGATACGAGGGGCTATGGACGAAATTAATCAGTTACTAATCAAAGTGAGAGATAATGATGATAGTGCCTTTGAAATACTGTGCAAAAAATACACGGCACTAATTGACAGTATGTCCAAAAAATATTCCGAAATGCACCCGGATAATTCTGATATGGGCAGTATAAGAGATGATTTTTCGCAAGAAGCGAAGCTTGCCTTTTATAAAGCCTGTCTCAACTTTGATATCGATAACGGGAAGGTAACTTTCGGCGCTTATTCAAAGACTTGCATAAGAAATAGGCTAGTTTCCTGTTTACGCCGTGCAAGCTCAAAGAAAAGGCAAAAAATAAAAGATAATGATGAAGGAGTATCCGAATCATTACAGGACACTGTTGTTAAGCGTGAGCTTGAAGAAAAGCTAATATCTTTAGCAGAGAAGGTTTTATCTAATTATGAGTTGCGTATATTCAAAATGTACGCTCATGGAGCTAGGGCAAAAGAAATCTCAGCGAAAATAGGCAAGGATGAAAAGTCGGTAAACAATGCGATTTTCAGAATCAGGTCAAAGCTAAAAAAACAGTCTAACATTGATACTTAGCTATTAGCTTTGTATATATTAAACCTATGAGGAGAGTAGAAAATGTTCGAGGACAAGACATTAGTGTGCAAGGAATGCGGCGCTGAGTTCGTATTCACAGCAGGCGAACAAGAGTTTTATGCAGAGAAGGGCTTCCAAAACGATCCACAAAGATGCAAAACTTGCAGAGATGCTAGAAAGAACGCTGCTAAAGCACCAAAGGAAATGCACGAAACAGTTTGCGCTAAGTGCGGCAAGGTAGCAAAGGTTCCTTTCTTACCAAGCAATGACAGACCTGTTTACTGTAGCGAATGCTTCGCAGAAATGAAAAATCAGTAATTACTTTTTGGATAAAAACCATAAAAATTTATGATTTTAAATCACATCTTTACTTTGTTCGTAAAGATGTGATTTTTTTGTTAAAAATACTGTACAAATCTAATATTATATGTTAAAATAAAATAAATAAATTTTGGAGATACAAAAGTGAAGGATAAGAAATTTAATAATAAAAAAACTGATTCATTTAAAAAAGCTGATGGATTTAGAAAAAACGATAATTTTAAAAAGCATGACTACTACTCAAATGAACCCAAGGAAGAAAAAGAGGACAATGGAGTGGTTATAGGTAGAAATGCTGTTAGAGAGCTTTTAAAAAGTGAAAGAAGCGTAGATAAAATCTATGTTAGAAAGGGCGACAGAGAAGGCTCTATTACTGTATTGATTGCAGAAGCGTCTAATAAAAACATTCCAATTATTGAGGTTGAACAGCAAAAATTAGATAATTTAGCTGAGGGCGCAAACCACCAAGGAATTGTCGCACTTGCTGCTATGAAAGAATATTCAACTGTTGATGATATGCTTGCATTAGCTAATGAAAGAGAAGAAAAGCCACTTATTGTAATTTGCGATTCAATAGAAGATCCTCATAATTTAGGTGCTATCATAAGATGCGCAGAATGTGCGGGAGCGCACGGCATTATAATCCCTAAGCGTCGTTCGGTAGGCATTACACCAACCGTATATAAGTCCTCAGCGGGTGCAATAGAGCACATGCTTATTGCGAAGGTTGCTAACCTTAATACAACGGTTGAGGAGCTAAAAGAAAAGGGTCTTTGGATTTTTGCTGCTGAAGCAGGGGGCGAGCCGTACTACGAAACTGATTTTAACTGCGGATGTGGCATTATTCTCGGCTCTGAGGGAAATGGCGTATCAAGGATTTTAAAAGAAAATAGCGATTATATCGTTTCTATACCAATGTATGGCAAGGTTAATTCCTTGAATGTTTCTACTGCCGCATCTGTAATTTTATGCCATGTGGCAAGAATACAAAGAGGATAAGAGTGAACTATAAAATTTGTAAGGAGGATCTATGGAAAAAGAAAAGCTTGATCAAATAAAAATAGATCTTGATGCAGATACAAAAGAGCTTGTAGAAGATGAATCTTCACACAAGGAGACTTCCAAAAAAAGAGCAAAAGCTCAAGTTGAGCCGCAAACAATATCAATTACTGAAGGCTTGATGGTTGATGAGGATGGCGATACCTTAGTTCCGCCTAAAAAGGATGTTTTTGAAAAAATGTCAAGCTGCAAGGTAACAGACGATAGTCATAGTGGTTCTAAAAATTCAGGTAATTATTTCAGCGGAAGTGGCTCAAGCGGTCACGCTTCAGTTTCTTATACTAAAAGTGATTCTAACGAATTTATTCAATCTAAGAATAATAATTCTTTTAGTAAAAAAGCAAGTGAAAGTAGCTCTGATGTAGATACAGGCAAAGAAAATATATATTCCGATTCCTATGAGTATGTAAATAGAAAGCAAAGAAAAAATGTAATCGGTATGTATAAATTTGCTATGAAAAATATAAGAACCAAAATGATAATGGTGTCAATATTGACAGTGATTTTGTTTTTTGTTGAGAATATAGGTCTTTTCAACATTTCTCAATCTTCATTTTTGGCTAATCCTTATGTTTTGTCCATAAGCAATACCGTAATTCTTTTAATTTGTGCTATACTTTCATATGAGCAGCTGTATCACGGCTTTAAATCTATTTCTGCAAGGGATTATATTCCTGAATCCATAGCGGTTGTAGCAATTATATGTTCTTTGATTCATTCAATTTTATCAATACTTTTCATTAGCTTTGAAAATGAGCCAAAGCTTTATAATTTCCCAGTCGCAATGATTTTAATAGTAACACTTGTTTATTCGTACATAAATGTTATTAGAGAAAAGTATGGCTTCAGCGTTGTATCATCAAAAGATGATAAATATTATCTTGAAAAAGCATCTCAAAATGATGATGACTCCGAAACTGAAACATTTTCATCATCGTATGATGAATTTGAGGGAGAAATTGCAAGAGTAAAGAAAACATCATTTGTTAGTAAATATTTTGCCAATACTAACACACCACCAATGCTACGCTCATATTTGAGAACATTTATTGCATTCTCAATATTCATTCCTGTAATTTTGGCGGTAGTCGCTTTATTTAGAGGATATGATTTTTTCAAAGCTATAAATATTTGTTATGTGGGAATTTTGTTTATGCTACCCGTTGGTATATTGTATTCGTACAGCGTACCATTTTTAAAGGGAAACAAATACTTATATGATGATGAAACTGCAATTATCGGCGAAAGCGCCATTTCGGAATTTTCATCAGTTGATGTAGTGTCAGTTAATGATACTACACCTTTCCCACCATATAATGTTAAGCTTACATCATTCCAGGTTTTTAACAACTTCAAAATAGAAAAAATTTTATACTATGCTGCAAGTGGATTTACAATAGTTGGGGGACCGTTAGCTGATGTTTTCGGTAACGCAACAAAGGATGCTTACCAAAGCTCTGCACTGGCTCAATTTAGCTGCGCGGGAAAAGATTATTTTTGTGTAACTATTGATGATGATACCGTTGTTTTTGCTGATAGAAGTGGTATGGCATCTCGTGGAATTGATGTAGGTGCAATCGGCGAAAATGAAGGATCTAGTAGCGTATTATATATGGCGTGCAATAGCCTGCTTTGCGCAAAGATATTTTTAGACTATCAAATTGATAGAGAATTTATTGATATAGTGTTAGAACTTAACAAAAATAATGTTGGTGTAGGTATTCGTACCTTTGACCCAAATATAAATCAAGCCCTTATTAATGATTTAACCAAGGGCTATGACTTAGATTTGAGAATTATCCGTTTGGTTTACGAGGAATCAATTCCGTTTGTAACTGCAAGGAGTGAAGGAAGAATCGTATCAAGGGGTCGTTCAAAGTATTTGCTTAAAGCAATTCCTGTTTGTAAAAAAATCTCTAAAATAAGAAAGGCAACAAGGGTTATAAAAATTTTAGCGTCCATAGCAGGCGCAACAATGGTCGGTTTGTCAATTTTTGGACTTTTTTCACTTATAAATTCAATATTTATCGCGTGTTATCAGCTTGCGATAATGTTGCTAATGTCATTTATTACCGCTATTGTAATGCCCAAAATAAGATAAAATGCAAAACATCAGTTCAATACTAAAAAAGGTTCAAAAGCCTGGCAGATATACCGGTGGCGAATTTGGACAAATTGTTAAGGATAAAAGCAAAATTAAAGCAAGAATTGCATTTTGCTTTCCCGACACCTACGAAATAGGCATGTCTAACTTAGGTATGCGCATTTTGTACGGTGCATTAAATGAAATTGATTCCGTGTGGTGCGAAAGAGTATTTGCTCCGTGGCCCGATATGGAAGAGCAAATGAGAAAAAATAGCATTCCATTATTCACTCTTGAAAGCAAGGATAGTGTAAAGGATTTTGACATTATGGCAATATCCTTACAGTATGAGCTATGCTATACAACCGCCGTTAATATGATTGATTTAGCTGGACTTCCTATTTATGCCAAGGATAGGGATGAAAATGCACCTATTATTTTAGGCGGAGGCCCTTGTGCCTATAATGCAGAGCCTGTTGCTGATTTTTTTGATATTTTTAGTATCGGCGAGGGCGAGGAAGCTCTCCCCGAGCTAGCAAATCTTTATATCCAAATGAAGGGTAATGGTACATATACAAAATCAGCGTTTTTACGCGAAGCATCTCATTTAAAAGGATTTTATGTTCCATCACTATATAATGTTGAATATAATGAGGATGGCACTATAAGCCTATTTGAGCCGAAATTTAAGGATGTTCCTAAATCAGTAGAGAAGAGAGTGGTTGCGGATTTAAACGCCTCTTATTTTCCTCTTAAGCCTATTATGCCGTATATTGAAACGGTTCATGACCGAATTATGCTCGAAACATTCCGAGGATGCATTCGTGGATGCCGTTTTTGTCAAGCAGGTATGGTATTTAGACCTGTAAGAGAAAAGAATGCTGATGTTTTAAATCAACAAGCCAAGGCGATCTATGAAAATACAGGTTATACGGAAATTTCATTAACATCACTTTCAATAAGCGATTATTCTTGCTTGCACGATGCAACAGACAAGCTTCTTGAATGGACTAATCCTAAAAAGGTAAATCTTTCCTTACCCTCACTCCGCGCTGATAGCTTTACAAAAGAGCTTATGCGTAAGGTTAGCGGAGTTCGTTCAAGCGGTCTTACATTCGCTCCCGAGGCAGGCACTCAAAGGCTTCGCGATGCTATTAACAAAAATCTTTATGAGGAAGATTTATTAAAGGCCGTACGCCTCGCATTTGAGGGCGGAAAAAGCCAAGTAAAGCTATACTTTATGAACGGCTTGCCAACCGAAACCTATGAGGATATTGAAGGCATTTCCGTTGTTGCTAAGCATGTTGTTGATGAATTCTACAACACAACACCAAGACCTAAAAAACCTATATCTGTTACTGTTAGCGTATCCTGCTTTGTTCCAAAGCCACATACGCCATTCCAATGGGAGCCTCAAAATTCCCTTGAGGAGCTACGCAATAAGCAAATATTCTTAGGCGAAAAAATTACTGATAAAAAGATTCGCTATAATTGGCATGAGGCTAAGGTATCACGCCTCGAGGCTGTATTCTCTAAGGGTAACCGTAAGTTATCAGCAGCAATTGCTGAGGCGGTTAAGCGCGGCATGAGATTTGACGCATGGGATGAATACTTCAGCTATGAAAATTGGATGAATGTGTTTAACCATTGCGGTATTGACCCTGATTTCTACGCCACCAGAAGAATGGGCTATGACGAAATTCTTCCTTGGGATGTAATCGACATCGGTGTAAACAAGAGCTTTTTAATTTCCGAAAGCAAAAAAGCCTACGAAAGCGTAACCACACCAAACTGCAAGGAAAAATGCTCTGGCTGTGGAGCTAACAAGCTTGGAAAGGAGTTAACATGGTGCCCCAAGAAAAAATAAACGGACTACCGATAAGAATTAAATTTTCTAAAAAAGGTAATCTAATGTATATATCACACCTTGACCTTTCCAAAACAATGCAAAGAATAATGGTGCGCGCAGATATTGATATTTGGTACAGTGAGGGCTTTAACCCTCAACCAAGAGTTGTTTTTGCCGTTCCACTACCTGTCGGAGTGGAAAGCGACTGCGAATATCTTGATATTAAAATTAATTCTCCGATGGATGTTACTGAAATTAAAGAGCGCATTTCAAAGAATTTTCCTGATGAAATGAAGGTGCTTGATGTTTATGTGCCTGAGGTAAAGTTCAAAAACATTGCATATATCGATTATACAATTAAGCTTGTATCTCCTAAAATTACAGAACAAACAGTAGCTAATCTTAAAAATCTTTTTGAGAATGAATGTAATGTAACGAAAATAACAAAAAGCGGTTCAGAAAAAACAGTTAATCTTTGTGAGTTTATTCATTCCTTTAATGCTGAGTACATAAACGGGGAATTAGTAATAAATACAATTCTTTGTGCTGATAGTGAAAAATATTTAAACCCTGAGCTTTTAATTGAAGCTATTAAGAAATATTTAGATATTTTAACCACCGACACAATAGATGAATATTACTCAATTTTAAGAAACAAAATGTTTAATTATGATTTAACAGAATTTAGATAAACAAAACCCCTTAATTGCTTAAATTAAGGGGTTTTATAATAAAAAACAGACACTCCTTCTAAAAGCCCGATGGCAAATGGAGTGTCTATTTTATTATGCTTTTGCAAAGTCCCTGTCTTTTAAAGGAGCTAAATTTTCTTTGTTAAGAATCTTTAAGTCATCCTCAGTAGTATTTAAAAGAGATAATAGCTCATCAAAGGAAATTATCTTAATTTCTTCGCCGCTATTTATAGCGTTTTCTGCTTTTTCTTTGCGATAGCATTTATATTCCTTGCCGTTTTTGTCAACCAAATCATAGGTCACAAAAATATCGCAAGCATATGCGCGCTTGCTGTACTTAGCACCGTTTTGCGCAAGTAGAGAAATAATATTCATCATTTCATTGAAATGATAATCCTCATAAAGACCGCTTAAGCATACTCTTTTGCAAGAAAGTGGAGAAGTGGATTTTCTATTGACAAATACCTTTTTTGCATAGGAATTTACTTCATTATAATTTTGCTCTACCTTATAAACCCAGTTTGTTCGCAGGCTACCGGTAAGCTTTTCCATCTTTGATAGCTTATGTGTCTTTTGTTCCTCTTTAAATTTCAAATATTCGGATTCTATTTGACCATCTAAGCATCTTCCTTGACAATGAGGATATTTTTCAATAAGCTCATTAACGGTAAGTCCTGTTTCTTCACATAAACCCTTTAATACGCGCATGGTAAAATATGAATCTTCATCACTTTTATGTATATCTTGAGACTCTGTAACACCATACTCAGCTGCGCACTTAATTAAAGAAGGCGTGTTTTCAAGCTTCTTATAGTCTGTGTATATACGCTGTACATCAATAAATTCATAATCAAACATCTGCTTAGCATATCTTCTGCATTCGCTTTTGATATATCCTGCATCGGATAAAACAGAAAAGCCGAAATTCATGCAATGCTTATCAGTAAGCAAATTACGAATTCTTTTATAAAAGTGAATGAAGTCAGGGGAAGAATTGAATGTCTTTTCATCGTAGGCAAGAACTATGCCTGGATGCTTTTTATTTCCGTATAAATGAAATTTAGAGTGAGGATTCATTGGAATATCCTTTTTCTCAAGAATTTTAAATTTTTCATCGGTAATTACATAACCAAATGAACAAATTTTGCCATTGCCTTGAAAGCAATTAGCACATTCAATGTCGAAAAATACATATTTCATTGTAAAGTCTCGTTTCTTTAAATTTCGTGTCTGCCTTGAATTGCACGGAATAATGTAACAGAATCAGCATATTCAATGTCAGCGCCAACAGGTAAGCCGTTTGCAATACGAGTAACCTTAATTCCAAGAGGCTTTAAAAGTCTTGAAAGATACATCGCAGTAGCCTCGCCCTCAACAGTTGCATTAGTTGCAACGATGATTTCACTAATATTATCATTATTAATTCTGTCAAGTAATTCCTTGATTCTTAATTTATCCGGCCCGATTTGCTTCATTGGAGAAATCGTTCCGTGTAATATATGATAAACTCCGTTGTATTCCTTAACCTTTTCAATGGCAAGCATGCTTTGATAATCCTCAACCACGCAAATAAGAGAATGATCTCTAGTGCTTGATGCGCAAATAGAGCAGATTTCTTCGCTTGAAATGTTTTGACAGCATTTGCATACGCCAACCTTAGTTTTTACATCTAAAATAGCCTGTGCAAAGTCAAATGCATCACTTTCAGCCATATCAAGAACAGCAAACGCCATTTTCATTGCGCTTTTTTTACCAACGCCGTTAAGAGAACGGAATTTTTCAATTAAATCATCAAGTGGTTTAATTAAATTATCCATTAAAATAAGCCACCCATGCCGCCAAATCCACCAAGAGGACCGCTAATCTTAGCCATTTCCTCATCTGTGGTAGTATTAACCTTTTTAATTGCTTCATTTACTGCGGCAACAATAATATCAGAAAGTGTTTCAATATCATCTGGATCAACAATTTCCTCGGCAATATCCATTGATAAGATTTCACGCTTGCCGTTAATCTTAACCTTTACAACACCGCCACCTGCTGATACCTCATATTCTCTTGCTTCAAGCTCTGCTTGCTTTGCTTGCATATCCTCTTGCATTTTTTGAGCCTGCTTAAGCATTTCGTTCATGCTTGGACCCTTTGGCATAATAGCTTTCATAATATATCTCCTTTGTTATTTTAAAAAATATCTAAATCAGACTTTTCAGTCTTTGACTTTTTAAACACTATTTCAATTTGAGCGTATGAATCAATATTTATTTCACAGCAGAGCATAGCATCAAAAATAGCTTTTTTATTTTTATCCATAGCCAACATGGTAGCCATAAGCTTTGCAGTTGTGAAAATGTAATATTTATTGTTTTTTTCAGAGTAGATACAGTCGCAGCTCTTTAAAAAGCTTCCAACCGCAGCGTCTCTTTCCTCAACCTTTTGAATTATTTCATCCCAATTATCAAGCTTGTAGCTATTATCACTGCTTGCCTGCGTTGATACATCTTGCGACGGCTGATTATCTTGTGTAGTATTTGCAGGTACATCATCCTTTGGCGCTTCGTTTGCGATTTCCTCGTCGCTTTCTACCTCGCGAATTGGAGTAGCTTCTTTATTTTTTGTTTCTTCCACAGGAGCAACATTAACAACACCCTTAGAAAGAAGCGTAACCTTGTCCTCAAGTGAAGCAAGTCTAGATAAAATCGCATCATTTGAATCACTTAATTTAGGATCACACATTTTCATGAGCGTGATTTCCGCAATTAAACGCTTGCTTGATGGATTTCTCATCATATTAGAATAAGCATCATCAAGAAGCGAAGCGTGATAAATCAAGGTAGCCATATTAAATAGCGACGCGGTTTCCTCAAGCATTTTTGCTTCAGCAGGCAGTAATTCAAGATATTTTGCACTACCTGATGACTTTTGAATCATCATGTCTCTGTAAAATGCAGTTAAATCAGCAAAGAATACTAAAACATCCTTTGAAGAAACAACAATATCATTTATAGTATCAAAAAGCAGAGAATACTTCTTTTCAGCAATGTTTTTTGCAACATTGCACATTTTATCATATGGGCTTGTACCCAATATGCTATTTACAAGATTTCCTGTAATAGTTGTATGTGAGCCTGCACATAGCTCCATTAAGCTGATAGCATCACGCATACCACCTTGTGCCGCCTTTGCAATAAGCGTTGCACCCTCTTCTGTTAAATCAATGCTTTCCTTGCCTGCAATAAACATAAGCCTTTCAACAAGAGATTTTACTGCAATTCTACGAAATTCAAATCTTTGACAGCGAGAAATGATAGTAGCAGGAATTTTGTGTGGCTCAGTAGTAGCGAATATATATAAAACATGCTCAGGTGGCTCTTCAATAGTCTTTAAAAGGGCATTGAAGGCACTATCTGAAAGCATATGCGCCTCATCAATAATGTAAACTCTCTTTTTAAGCATAGCAGGGGTGTACATAACATTGTCTCTTAAATCTCTTATGTAGTCAACACCTGTATTTGTAGCAGCATCCATTTCAATTACATCGGTAGTTGCTCCGCTATCAATCGCCTTGCAGTTTTCACATTCATTACATGGATTGCCATCCTTAGGATTTAAACAGTTAACAACCTTTGCAAGAATTTTAGCGCATGTGGTTTTGCCCGTTCCGCGTGAGCCTGCAAATAAATATGCGTGCGAGGTTGAATTATGTGTGGCTTCATGTCTTAAAATTGAAGTGATATGCTCTTGACCGTAAACATCATCAAAAACAAATGGTCTATATTTTCTGTATAACGCCTGATGCATAATTATCCCCCTTTAAAATGATTATAATATAAAAACAAGCTGTCATATAAGATCATACACCCGAATTTCGAATTACCCTTACATGCGCGAGCCTTTGGTCTCCACTCGAGACAAGCACCCTCACGGCACATCATCACAACCACTTAGTGCTGCTTGGTCCCCCATCTGACACGGTTCACAGCCGACAATTGCGCAAGACTCATCTGTCAACATATCAACCAAAGGTGCTGACCACACAAGAATAACCCTCAAAAACGAGAATTCCCCCCTGCTATAGCGGATTTCAGGTACAGGGCACCGCTACCGCCCCGGATAGTATGACCTTATATCACAACTTGTTTATTATAATATATTTTCTATACCGTGATATTATAACACACAGTATATGTAAAAGTCAAGTAAGATTTAAAAAAATCTTTACTTGACTATTTTTTACTTTATTCCTTGATTTATCAAATAAGTGAACATCGCTTGCTTTTGATAATTTGTAAATAGTACAAATTATATATTTTAATTTGTGCGATTATAAATTAGCATATTATTTCTTCTTCAATTTTCAAAAGCCTATTATATTTTGCATTTCTATCCATTCTGCAAGGCGCACCTGTTTTAATAAAGCCCGCATTTGTTGCAACCGCAATATCAGCAATAGAAGTGTCATCCGTTTCGCCTGATCTATGGGAAATTATAGTTTTATACCCCTTTTCTTTAGCCATTTTTATAACCTCTAATGTTTCGGATAGCGAGCCAATTTGATTAGGCTTAATTAAAATTGAGTTAGCTAGTCTTTTTTCAAATCCCATTTGCAATCTGCTTTTATTTGTTACGAATAAATCATCTCCAACAAGCATAACTCTTTTACCTAATTTTTCGGTTATTTTCTGCCATCCATCATAATCTTCTTCACTAAGTGGATCTTCGATTGAGATAATAGGATATTTTTCGATTAAATTTGACCATTTTTCAATTAGCATATCGCTTGTAAATTCACTTTTTCCCTTTGGTAAAAGGTATTTGCTTTCATTAGTCCACCATTCACTTGAAGCGATATCCAAGGCGATTTTAACTCTATTAGTGTCATATCCGCTTTGCTTTATCGCTTCAACTATTAAGTCAAGAGCTTCACTTTCACTTGATAAATTAGGAGCAAATCCACCCTCATCTCCAACTGAGGTAG
>JAZSHT010000052.1:0-8467 GCA_045533435.1 Eubacteriales bacterium
ATCCTACATCCTACTACATGCAACCTTCGGTTGATTCCATACCACGCCTCGCGTGGATTCCATACAATGCGTTGCATTGATTCCATACACAACTCCGTTGTGATTGCGACCCTGTCGCACCCCTACATCCTACATCCTACATCCTATTTTCAATATAATTTTTTACCATTAAAAGCCAGTCTGTCTGAATAACGTCAAATCCCTTATCAATTAGCCAGCCCCAGCCCTTAGCAGGGTCATCGGTTAATGAAATATCATCTGTATGATATGCGGAAATAACAGCTTTTTCATCATAAATAATTGAGTTGCCCCAAAGCATAAGCCCCTTATCGTGCATTTTCTTTATGTATTCATCACTTGCGCATTCATCGCTTTCCTTTGAGAAAAGTAGCTCTGCGCCAATAACATTAACACCGTTTTCAATTAGCGTATCTGTAACAGTATCCTTACCCCAAATAAGTGGCATAAACATAAAATCAGGCGCGTACTTAGTTACCGCCTCAAGTGCTTTATCATCAACATATGTCTTAACAATTACTTGCTTGTCAACTCCACACTTGCGAATAACATTTGAAATACCCTCAACATCTGTCCAAAACTTGTCAACATTTATATAAGCCTTATCCTTTAAGAGCAAAAGCACCTCTTCAAGTGTAGGCACACGGTAGCTTGTAGGCACAGAGTCTTGATTTAATAAGCGAAGCTCATCAATTTCCTGAGAAGTAAGAGTTGAAAGATGCTCACTCTTTAAAAATACATGCTCCATACCGGGATGAAATACATAAAACTTACCATCCTTAGATTTTGAAACATCAATTTCAACCACATCCGCACCTTGACTTAACGCGATTTTATACGCTGCAATAGAATTGCAAGGCACATTCGCACCACAAACTCCTCTATGTGCAACTAAAAGGGGAGAGCCCTTAATTTTTCTGTTTTCAAAAATAGATTTTGTAAAATCAATCATAATAATTGTTCCTTTCTGTATTTTTGAGGCGAAATGCCCACATGCTTTTTAAATAATCTGCTAAAAAAGTATTGGTCAGTATAACCAACTCTTTCGCTAATTTGTCTTATTGACATATTTGTATTTTTAATAAGATTTTTCGCAAATTGAATTCTTAAATCAATAATGTATTCATTTGGCGATTTTCCCATTTGCTTTCTAAAAACAGTAACATATCTTGAATTACTGAGATTTTCAATTTTCGCAAGATGGGGAATATCAATTTTATTCGTATAAAAGCTGTGTATATATGTAAGCGAAGATTTTAACGGAGAGATGTTTGCTTTATCTAGCTCTCTTTTAGCAACATCAAGAATAATTTCCTGTAAAATTAATGCACAAGCATGAATAGCAAGTGGCTCATTATACAAAAATGTGTCAATTAACTTGTTAAACATGCTTTGTATTTCTAAGCTGAACTCGCCTTCTATAACACAAGGCAAATCGTTAAATCCACATTCCTTTAAAAATCTATCAGCGTATGAGCCTGTAAAATGCACATATAAATAATGTGTGGGTGGATTACCATTATATTTGTACTTGTGATTTGGCGGAAAAATTGCAAGACCACCAGGATTAACAGCGTGTACCTTGCCGTTGATTTCCAAATTTAATTGTCCATTCACAATATACATCAAATAAAAATCATCTCTGCCTATTGAATTATAGGTTTCAAAAGGCAAAACCGCTTCATAATAGCCACAGGTGTTTATAAGTAACGGAAAATCATCGGATTTTTTATTATTGAAAACCAAGTTACAGTCATCATTATATCGTAAAATTCTTGCCATTTTACACCTCTAAACAGTAAAAAAGTCCATTGTAAATAGTAAGATAGTCCATTGAAAATATATCTATATATATTGTACAATGAAAATGGAGAAATGTCAAGTGAATTGAAAACTCCATTTCAAATTTTAAAAGGAGACAAAAATGAAAAAGAAAATTTTATTAGCGCTTGTAATCGTAAGTATGCTTGTATGCTTGTTTGCAATTACATCAAGCGCAACAGAGGTAAATGGTCTTTACTACACATTTAGCGAATCAAACGGCGTTTGCACCGCAAAGCTAAACACAAAGAATGTTAACTGCACACTTGAGGTTGCTAACATTCCTGAAACGGTAGAGTATAATGGCAAAACATACACAGTAGTTGGCCTTGAAGCAAGTGCATTTGGTGGAAACAATTGGCCAGGCAACAAGGTAACAAAGGAAGTTATTATTCCTGCAACTGTATCAAGCATTGGTAACCACTGCTTTAGAAACTGTACAGCGCTTGAAAAGATTACAGTTTTAGCTTCCGGCGGAAACTTCACGTTTAGCAACGCAGAATTTTACGGATGCTCAGGTCTTAAGTATGCAGATTTTTCAAAGTCAACATTAACGACTATGGGGCAGTACACATTCACAGGATGCTCAAATCTTGAAACTGTTCTTCTTCCAGAGGGATTTGTAAGCATTACAGCCGCTTCATTCTCAGGCTTAAGCAAGTTAACAACAGTTTCATTCCCATCAACACTTAAGGAAATTTCAGGTAAGCAGGCATTCTCATCCACCGGCTTAACAAATGTAAGACTTCCATACGGACTTGAAAAGCTCGGAAATAACATTTTCCAAGCATCAAAGGTTGAAACAGTAATTATTCCATCAACAGTAACATCAGTTGGTGAGCATTGCTTTAATAACGCAAAATCACTTAAGTATGTTATTATTGCAAATCCTGATGTAACAAACTATCATAATTATATGTTCTATGAAAGTGTAATCGACCTTATTTTCTTTGCAGGCACAGAAGCAGATGCAAGAACATTTGCAGGCAGACTTTCAAAGGCATCATTTACAAACTTCGTATCATACGATGATTATTTAAAGAATCCAACAATTTCAAGCTACAAGGACACTATCGTTTACGGCACAAGAAACTGTGAATGTGGCGACCTTGCAAACGATGAGGTTAAGTTCCAATATACAGATTACCTAAGCGGTATGCAGGATGCTATATCCTGTGGCTGTGGCAAAACAACAGTTGTTGAGAGCTATGCTCCAATTATGGAATTCGTTGGCTATTCTGCAAAGATTGGCGGTAACAGAATTTGCATAGGCTATACAATCAATCATGAGTCCTTGGCGGTATTTACTGAAAAGACAAATAAAGCTCTTACATTCGGTGTAACTGCCGCAATAGTAGCGGATGGTACAACACAGTATAAGACCTTAGAGGATGATTTAACACCGACAAACAATAAAACAGTTGTAGCTTCCGTTGATGGCAAGCTTGCAGGCTTTGACTTTATTTTATCTGGCTTTACCTCAGCACACTACGAAAAATCACTTGTAATGTGCGCATTTGTATATGATGGAAGCAAAATAATCTACATTGACAATGGCGGCTGCAACGAATATGCAACACCATTTACATTTAACTCAGTGGCAAAATAACATTAAAATCGCCGAGCAATCGGCGATTTTTTGTTGACATAGTTTTTATAATATGATAAACTAGAAGTGTAAAAAATTCACTTTAAGGAGAAAATATGAAAAAGGTATTATTAACAGTATTTATTGCTATGCTTGTATGCTTATTTGCAATATCAATAAGCGCGGCGGCAACCGATGAATTTGGCGATATTGAAATTGTAGCGGGAATGAGCGATAAAAGCGCATTTGGAACAGATGGTACTGCACAGGCTACATCAAGAGTAGTTATGTTTGACGGAGAAGAATATCATACTTATCCATCGTACTACATTTGTAAAAACAACATACAAACCGAGCCAACCTTTGACGAAATTAACGAAAAAACAGGAAAAGAATACGATATTAAGAGTATTATCAGAATTGAATTTCCTCAAAGCATTACAAGAACAATGTCAAAATTCAGATATATGTCCAATGTTGTGTATATTCATCTTCCATCAACGGTAACATTAATTGGACAAGATGAATTCCATAACTGTTCAGCATTAAAATATATTAATGTACCAAGAGACTGTACCGCTATTGGCAACTATGCATTTGCAGGATGCTCAAATCTTGAGGTGCTTGATATGACAGAAGCAAAATCATTAAAAAGTACAGGCTCAAACTTCGGTGGAAATAAAATCACTTCACTCGTATTCCCTGAGGGCTTTGAAACCTTTGGCGGTATGAGTAGCGCATCAAAATTAGTTGAGGTTAAATTTCCAAATACCTTAAAAACAATGAAGGGCTTCCAATTTGCATCCTTTACTGAATTCGTTGTTCCTGACGGATTAACCTCATTAGGTGGCAAAGCATTCGACTATTGTGGGTCTCTTCAAAAGGTAACAATTCCAAAATCAGTAACAAGCATTGATACGTCAAATAACGGCACGTTCTTCCATAGTACACCAAAGGAAATTATATATACAGGAAGCGAAAATGATCCTGTTGTAGCACAAATTAAATCCGTTTTGCCTAATGCAACAATTACATTTGCAAATCACTGTGAGGTTTACTATGGCGGTGAGCATACAGCAAGCGTGGTTGAGTATAAGCATAGCTCGTTTATTGAAGAATCCTATGACCAAGGCACATGCCCAAGATGCGGCAAAACGTCTGCAATAACCACATATGCTCCAATAATGGAATTCGTTGGCTATTCTGCAAAGATTGGTGGCGACAGAATTTGCATAGGCTATACAATAAATAAGGAAATGCTCTCAGTTTACGAAGCAAAGACGGAAAAAACACTCTCATTCGGCGTAACTGCCGCTATTGTAGAAGAAGGCACAACGCAGTATAAAGCTGTAAATAACGATTTAACAGCAGCAAACGAAAAAACGATAGTGGCATCTGTCAGCCGCGATTATGCAGGCTTTGACTTTATTTTATCAGGCTTTACCTCAGCACACTACGAAAAATCACTTGTAATGTGTGCATTTGTATATGATGGAAGCAAGATAATCTACATTGACAATGGCGGCTGCAACGAATATGCAACACCATTTACCTTTAATACGGTAGCGAAATAAAAAACAAAATGCAGAATTTCAAATTCTGCATTTTTTATATGTCAACCTTTATTTTTTTCCTATTTTCGTAATAATAATACCCATCAAAGCCATATTCCTTAAGCGTTTTAATAGTATCATCAAATCCCTTTAATACATTTTCAGGAGCGTGAGCATCAGAGCCAAGAGTTATTATATGTCCGCCCATTTCCTTGAATTTTTTTATAATCCAATTTTCAGGCATAAGAACGCCAAAGCTAGTTCCTATTCCCGATGTGTTAATTTCCATTGCAATATCATTTTTAATCACATATTCAAGTATAGGGACAATTTTGCTTTCATATTTTTTAGAATCAATATTTAAGCCGTATTTACCATTTATATATCTTAACGGGCATGTAAGATGCGCCATAATGTCAAATATGTTAAGTTTCATTGTATCAAGCAGCTCATCAAAATATAGATTAAGATATTCGTTAATTTCAATATCGGTCATTTTTGAAAAATCAATTGTGGAATAGGGCATAGTGTAGTCTTTATATCTTACCGCATGGACAGAGCCAATAACTAAATCAAAGTCAAAGCTATCTAAAATTTTAAATGCGTTTTTAATATCCCAAAGAGCTTCGCCTATTTCCACACCCTTTAAGGTCTTGATTTTGATGTGAAGCAATTTTGATACCTCACTTGCTTCCTTGTAGGACGCTTCGGTTAGTGAAAAAGCGTTAGCTTCATCAAAAATCTCAATATCGCAATGGTCTGTTACACAAAAAGCATAAGCATTATTTTTAATAAATGATTCAGCCATTTCTAAAACGGAAGCGTTGCTATCGTGCGAGCTTCTTGAATGAGTATGCATATCACATAATTTTATCATTTATATTCGCCCCCCTCTTAATACAACTATAATAGTATAAAATATCATTTTTGTCAATGGTAAATGGGACAAAAGCATTGCATTTTTGCTTGTATTATGGTAACATAGACATAGCAAAATATTGCTTTAAGGAGAAAAATATGTTAGATTTTGCACTTGATAAAAAGCTGTGGGAAAATGTAAGAAACAGTGATGATTTTTCCCAACACAGAAAAGAAATTAAGGAGCTTTATGAAAAATCCTTTTCGGTTGAGCCAAGAGCCCATAGCGTAGAGGAAATTTTAAATAATAACGATAACGGCTTATGGAGATTACAGTTTGACCATTTGCAGTCTGCCGCTTTAATGTCTCTTATCTATCCCGATAACGAGGAATATTATAACAACCTTTTAAAGATAGTTTGGGCATATTTAAACGAGTATGCATGGGCGCCCTTAGGACATTATACCGAACAGTATTACGGCAAAACTCCAAAGGATTTTGATAACGGACTTATAGATATTTTTGCAGCCTCGGTGGGATTTTCCCTTGCAGAAATTAAAAATCTTTTTAAAGACCGTTTTCCACAGCTTTTAAAGGACAGAATTAGCCACGAAATAAAAAGACATATTATAGACCCATATAAAACGAGAAAATTCTTTTGGGAAAGCCACGATAATAACTGGACTGCCGTTTGCACGGGCGCAGTAGCAGGTACTCTCATCTATGAGGACCCCGATGCATTTTTTGAAAACCAAGAAAGAATACATAAATCAATGTACTGCTACCTTGACAGCTACAAGGATGATGGAATGTGTGTTGAGGGCGTTGGATACTGGTATTTTGGATTTGGCTTCTTTGCAAGCTACGCTATGCTTGAAAGAGAAATCACAAATGGCGAGGTCGATTGGTTTAAAATCCCAAAGATAAAGGAAATTTCAAAATTCCTACAAAAAACCTTCCTTTTAAAGGATGTTTTAATTACATTTAGTGATAGTAGCGTAAAGCAAAAATACTTTATCGGACTTCACCAAATGCTCCGTACAGTTTACGGCGAGGATATTGAAAAATTACCAAGAGAGCTTGGCAATGTTGTCTATGATAATACACACTTTAACTTTTCACTTCGCTCTGTAATTTATCACAGTAAGGATAACTTTACTGACAAAATGAGAACAAACATCACATACAGTGTGGATAATTCCGCATATTTTATCAAGCGCACCGATAATTACGGCTTTGCTTGTAAGGGCGGAAATAACGGCGAAAGCCATAACCATATTGATGTTGGCACATTTATTATTGCACGAAATGGCAAGCAAATTATTTGTGATATTGGCGCAGGACCATACGAGGACGGCTACCACACCGACAGAAGATATACATTTTTCCACCCAAGCGCATATTCTCACAATATTCCAATTCTTGATGGTATTACTGAGGATGGCATTCGCCGTGATGATGTTATCGTTTATTACGATTGGGACAAACAAATTGCCACAATGGATATTAAAAACGCATACGGTGTTGATTTTATAAATAAAGCAGAGCGAAGCTTCGCATTTGAAAATGATAAAATCACTCTAACCGACAGTTTTGACTTTACAAAGGAAGTCCAGGTAACAGAACGCTTTATCTCTCTAACCGAGCCAAAAATCACGGGATGTGTGGCTGTAATTGATGATGTAACACTTACAAACAACAAAAATATAGCCCCACAAGTAACAGTAAAAGAGGTAAGCGCTCACATCCACGGCAAGCATAATGTCTATATCATTGACTATATCTTGCCAAAAGGCGACCACAATTTTACAATAGAATTTAAAATGTAATATCATAAAAAGAAGCGATTTTATATCGCTTCTTTTTTATATGTACCGTTTTCGGTACACATCTTTATTGACAATACATGAAAAACAGTTTATCATATAGTCAGTAAAGGAGAGTGGCTATATGACAGACTTAAAAAACACAAGCCAAGAAGCAAACCAAAATGCAGAAAATCAAAAGAGGAACGAAAATTGGAAAAACTATCCGGATTTTTTACTTACCAAAGAGGAAAAGCGCATTTTGAGAAAAGAAAAACATCAAATGACCTTAACGAATATATTTCTATTCATAATCAATCTACCGTTTCTTATCATTGTTGTACCTGTTTTTTCCTTGGGCTTCTTTTTTGAAAAGGGCTTTGAAGTGCCGTACTTAACATTCAAGGCATTTTTGTTTAGAGTTTTGTTTGTTTTAAACATTTTATTTATAATTGCAGGATTATTACTCTTAGCAATAGTTATGGATTAGTATTTGGAAAGGAAGAAAATGAAAAACTTAATTAAAGAATTAGTAAGCTTATACGAAAATAATAATTGCGATTATGTCCGTTGTGATGAATTGATTGATAAAATTGGCGGATGTACGCAGATTATAGAAATACGGTTTGGATTTAAAACAACGCCATTACATTTGGCAGTAGAAAGTGGGCATTACGATTTTGCTATTGACCTTATTGAAAATCAAGATGCAGATTTTGATGTATCAGCAGGCTGTGAGCCTTTGATGTGGGAATTGCAGTATTTAGATAGCAAAACAGAAAACGAACAAAGAATAGAAAGTGGTGGTAAATTAAAGGTGGCG
>JAZSHT010000005.1:0-22316 GCA_045533435.1 Eubacteriales bacterium
GGCAACGTCGTAACAGGAAACAAGGGAACCTTCGGCGGTTGGTTTAGCGAAATTTACTAATAAGAAAATGCTGACTTCGGTCAGCATTTTTTATATAATATATTGAAAAAGAAAATCTTCTATGATATACTAAAAATGTAAATCTAAACCATATGGAGATTTAAAATGAAGAAAATAATAATCACACTATGCTTAGTGCTGCTTGCAATATTAGCGTTATCATCCTGTGAAAAGGAATGTAAGCATAGCTGGAGGCTAGCAACCTGCGATTCCCCAAAGCTATGCGCAAATTGTGGCATAACCGAGGGCGAGCCTAAGGACCATATATGGAAGGAAGCCACCTGTGAAGCTCCTAAAACCTGTAAAGCCTGCGGACTTTTAGAGGGCAAAGCGCTAGGGCATAAATGGTCATCATATAAATGCGATGAAATAAAGCAATGCGAAACCTGTCATAAAAGAGAAGACCCAATAGAGCATACATGGAATACAACAATATGTCTTGAAATACCTTATTGCAAAAAATGCGGTGTAGAGAATGAGCAAATTAAGCACGATTTTGTGTCTGCGGATTGTGTTAGCCCTAAATTCTGTAAAAAATGCGGATTTGAGGAAGGCAACCCGGCAGGACATATATGGCAGGTAACTACCTGTAAGGAGCCAAAGGTATGTACGGTATGTAATGAAACATCAATGCAGGATTTACCGCATGATTATCAATTCCAAGGCTGCGATGCACAGCGTGTTTGCTCAATATGCTTTAGAGGCGAGGGCAAAAGCTACGGCCACACATGGCAAATAGCCACATGTAATGCACCTAAAACATGCAAAATATGTAAAATTTCAGAAGGCGAAAAGCTTGAGCATATTTGGCACGAGGCTACCTGTAAATCTCCAAAACGATGTGAGCTTTGTTATTTAACTCAGGGAGATGCTCTTGAGCATAAGTATTCACAAACAGGCTACATTGAAGCGGTATGCGGAGACGGTAAAAAGATATTTACTTGTAGCGAATGTAAGGGCAATATGGAAATTATTCTACCTGCAACCATAGGCTACCACATTTGCGATGAATACGGAAGCTGTATAAATTGTGATAACTCCTTTGAAAGTAATGACCTAACGCTTATTGAGCTTTTATTAAATAACCCATATTCCGTTGAAAGATGCGGTCTATTTGAATGTAGCAGCACTACATCAAAAATCTATAAGCCTATAACCTATGAGGATATCGGAATACCTGTTATAGACTTAGGCGGCGCTCTCCCAACATATAAGGATAATTACGCGCACACAGTTGAATTTGTATATGATTCGGGCGACCTTAAGTTTAATTGCTATGCACAAATCAATGTGCAGGGCGCATCAAGCGCAGGTAAGCCTAAGAAGAACTTTAACATTAAGCTTGTTGATGAAAGCGGAAACAAAAATAAAATCAAGCTTGTTGATGAGTGGGGCAAGGAAAGTAAATATTGCATGAAGGCAAACTACATAGACTATTCACAGTCAAGAAATGTAGTATCAGGCAAAATCTTTGGCGAAATTGTTAAGTCAAGAAATGATGAGCTTATAAATACACCAAACGGTGGCGCAATAGATGGCTATCCAATTATAGTTTATAATAACGGCGAATATCACGGCATTTATACAATGAATATTCCAAAGGATAATTGGATGTTTGATATGAGCCATAGTGATGAAAAAAATCAAGCAATCTTTATGACAAGCACATGGAATAATGCTGTATCATTTAGAGAAATCTCAACAAACGGCTTCGTTTTAGAGTATGCATCTAATGAGGATAGCGAAATTGATAATAACACTCAGTGGGCTTATGATAGCATGCTTGACTTAATACGCTTTGTATATAACACTAACGGCGATGACTTTATAAACGGCATCCACCAGTACGCAGATATTGATAAATGTATCGACTCTATGCTATATACATTCTTTATCTGTGCCGATGATAATACAAGTAAAAATATCCTATGGGTAACACTTGACGGCAAAGTATGGTTTAGTAGCATGTACGATATGGACGGCACTTGGGGAATGAGATGGAACGGTAACATAGAATTTAACGAAAATACCCACCCAATCTCAGCCTTGAAGGACGGAATGGGCTTAGCACCTGAAAGAAACCCATCTAACTATAACCTACTTTGGCAAAAAATTTATCTTTACTTCTTTGACCGTGTTTGCCAAAGATACATGGAATTAAGACAAGAAATTCTTACAATGGAAAATATCACAAACCACTTTACAGCGTTCTTTAATGCTATTCCTGATATTGTAAGAGAGGCAGAGGACAAAAAATGGTCAGTACCAAGTATGCATGTTGACCATTTAGAGCAAATTCTAACCTTCGCAGAGAAACGCTTAGAGGTGTTTGATAGAATCTTAATCCCCGAAACCACACAAATATAGTAAAAAGGCACAAAATGTGCCTTTTTTAGTTATGACTGCCTCCATCTTTGAGGGAGGGGGGACCGCGAAGTGGTGGAAGGAGTAATGTGTTTTTTACTCTCCGATAAAAAACCACATTTTAGTTGAAAAACCATATACTTTATGCTACAATTAATATGAAAAGGGGGGACATTATGAAACAATACGATTTAATTGTAGTCGGTGGTGGCTTAAGCGGTGTTGCCTCTGCAATTTCCGCATCCCATCAAGGAATAAAAGTCCTTTTAGTTGAAAAATCCAACTCATTAGGCGGTGCGCCAACTAACTCACTTGTAAACCCTTTTATGAATAATTCAACTAAAATAAACGGTAAAACAGTTGATTTTTCTTTAAGCATATTTAAAGAAATTGTAAAACGGTTGAAAGACCGTAACGCACTTGTTTGGGACAGTCATTTTTTAGAGGAAGAATTAAAATATATCCTTAATGAAATGATTATTGAAAATAATGTTGATTTGCTTTTTCATTCATACTTAACAAAAGTAAATAAAGAAAATAACGAAATAAAATCAATCACTCTTGCTACCGTAGAGGGCGAAATTACACTTAACGCAAAATACTATATTGACGCAACGGGCGACGGTCAACTTGCATTTTTATCGGGTTGCGACTATATTTTAGGCAGAGAAAAGGACAACCTTACTCAACCAATGACTTTGTGTTTTAGAGTAGGCAACGTAGATACCGACAAATTTTATAAAACTTTAGATAAAGTCCAAAAAGAATACAAAGAAGCACAGTTAAAAGGCAAAATAACAAACCCAAGAGAAAATATTTTAGTTTTCAGTACCCCTATAAAAAATGTACTGCATTTTAACACTACAAGAGTAGTTAAGAAAAATCCAACCAACGTTTTTGAAAAAACCGAAGCAGAAATCATAGCAAGAAAACAAGCTCACGAAATATATGACTTTTTAAAAACTCACGCAGACGGAATGGAAAACAGTTTTCTTATGTCAACTGCAAGTGAAATAGGAGTAAGAGAAAGCCGAAAAATCATAGGCGAATATATTCTCACCGAAAATGACATTATTAACTGCACAAAATTTGATGACGGAGTAGTCGCCTGTAACTACGATTTAGATATACATAACCCCGAGGGCGCAGGCACTTCACATCACTATTTTAATGAAGGTGAATATTATACTATCCCATACAGAGCATTTGTTCCCAAAAATATAAAAAATATGCTTATTTCAGGCAGATGCATTTCTGCCTACCAAAGTGCTCAAGCATCGTTTAGGATAATGCCAACAGTTACTTCAATAGGCGATGCCACAGGCACAGCCATCGGTATAATAGTAAATGACAACCTTGATAATGTACGCAATGTGGATATTAAAAAGCTACAAAAAATATTAAAAGAAAGCTATATAAAACAGTAAAGGATAAAATATGGAAAAGGAAATAATAATACCAAGAAAAAAATCTAAAGCCATTGGATATGCAATATTAATGCTACTTGTAACAGTAATGTTTGTCTTTTTAGCCGTTGCCAAGCTTGCCAATATTCCTTGGATAAATGCAGACGGCGTTCCATTGCTTCTTGCAATTTTATCATTAATCTGCGCACCAATCTGCGCTTATTGCTTTATTCATTATTTAAGAGAAATATTTAATAACAATCCTGCATTAATCATAAATCAAAACGGAATACACGAGCAGCTCAGCAAATTCTCGGTCGGAATGATTAAGTGGGATGATATTGAAAATATCAATATAGCACCATATATGGATAACACATATTTTATATGCATACTTCTTAAAAATCCCGCTAAATACATAGAAAACCAAAAAAGACTTGATAAGCTAAGTAAGCGAAAATCAACGCAAAAATGGGGACATATTTATTTTTCAACCTTGTATTTTAAAAAAGAGTTTAACTCTGTGGTTGAGCTTATAAGATATTATATGAAAGAAAATAATATAATTTCAGACAAATGATTTTTATTACTAAAGCATCAATAAAGGAGCTAAATATGGATTACGATTACAAAAAGCCAACGAAAATTTTAGAAAAAAGAGAAGAATACCCTGATGGAGCAAACACACCTACATTAGTTACAGTACATAAATGCTTCTGCGGTAAGGGTACAATAAATTACGAATGTGTCCCAGGCTTTGGCGATAGCTATTTCGTTATCAACTGCGAGGAATGTGATGAAAAGTATCAATATATTGAGCTTTGCGGATACGAATGGAAGGTCTATAAATAATATCGTAAAGCATAAAAGAAACCAGAAATACAAAAAGGAGAAATAAAAATGAGCTTTTTACAAGGAAAAACAGCAATAATTACAGGCGCAGGCTATGCCAAGCTCTCTGACGGTAGATGTGGTTCAATCGGTTATGGTATCGCCACCGCATATGCAAAAGAATGCGCTAACCTAGTTATCACTGGTAGAAATATGGAAAAGCTAAATAAAGCAAAGGAAGAGCTTGAAAATCTTTACGGTATCAAGGTTTTAGCAATAAGTGCTGATATATCCGAGGGAAGCGATAACGAAGCAATCGCAAAAGGTGTAGTAGAAGAAGCAATTAAGGAATTTGGCAGAATAGATGTGCTTATAAATAACGCTCAAGCATCTGCATCAGGCGTAACAATACAAGATCACACAACAGAGCAGTTTAACCTTGCTATGTATTCAGGTCTTTATGCAACATTTTACTATATGAAAGCGTGTTACCCATATTTAAAGGAAACACAAGGCAGTATTATCAATTTCGCATCAGGCGCAGGACTTTTCGGTAACTACGGTCAATGCTCATACGCCGCTGCAAAGGAAGGCATTAGAGGTCTTTCCCGTGTAGCCGCAACAGAATGGGCAAAGGATGGTATCAACACAAATGTAATATGCCCTCTTGCTTGGACTGCTCAGCTTGAAAATTTTGAAAAAGCATATCCCGAAGCATTCAAGGCAAATGTTAAAATGCCACCGGCAGGACACTTTGGCGACCCCGAAACAGAAATCGGTCGTGTATGCGTTCAGCTTGCATCCCCTGATTTTAAATTTATGAACGGCGAAACAGTAACGCTCGAAGGCGGTATGGGCTTAAGACCGTAAATATATCAAATCCTATGGCTTATTTAAGCATGTTATGTAAACCCGGCATTTAATTTCCCACGGCTCTAAAAAATTTAAAGAGAGAATATATATATGAAAATTAAAACTCGCGAGTTATCCTATGAAGAGGTATTGAAATTACCACGCTTAAAGCACAAAAAGCCAAGAAAGCCAAGTCGTTTTCTTGCAACTATTGTTCGTTTAGTCTCTGCATCAACCTTTAAACAAACAAAATTTTCCTACACCACCGAAAGAATGGAGCTTGTAGGAAAGAAAGAGCCTTGCCTTATTTTAATGAATCATTCAAGCTTTACCGATATGAAGCTTGCATTCGGCATCTTTTACCCAAGAAGAATGGGTATTGTAACATCAGTTGATGCAATGAGTGGATTTTTAGGCAAGATTATGCGACTTTTAGGCTGCACACCAACTCATAAATATGTCCCCGACTTTTCCTTAATCAAGGATATCAAATATATGCTTAAGGAAAATAAAACAAGCGTGCTTATGTACCCTGAGGCAGGCTATTCCTTTGATGGCACAACCACCACTCTGCCAAGAGGACTTGGAACATTATTAAAGCGACTTGAAGTCCCTGTTGTAACCGTAATTACCCAAGGCGCATTCCATCGTGACCCCCTTTATAATATGCTCCAAATCCGTAACGTAAAGGTAAGCGCCCATGTAAAATGCATTGCCACGCCAGAGGAAATTAAGGAAAAAACTGTTGAAGAGCTTGACAAATTAATTGATGATGCATTTTCCTTTGATAATTTCGCATATCAAAGAGATAATAAAATCGAAATCAATGAACCATTCCGTGCAGACGGATTACATAGAATTTTATATAAATGCCCTAACTGTAACGAAGAAAATCAAATGGAAGGCAAGGGCATACACTTAACCTGCCATGCTTGTAATAAGCAATGGGAAATGGATAAATACGGTCAGCTTAATGCTTTAGATGGCGTAACCGAATATCCCCATATCCCCGATTGGTATTCATGGCAAAGAGAATGTGTCCGCCGTGAAATTGAAAATGGCACATACAATCTTGACACCAATGTTGACATAGCAGTACAGGTCAACCTAAACGGAGTTTGTAAAATAGGAGAGGGCCGTTTAATTCATAACGAAAACGGCTTTACTCTAACAGGAGCAGATGGAAAGCTAAATTATACCCAATCCCCTGTATTCACTCATACCCTCTATTCCGACTACTATTGGTACGAAATGGGTGATGTAATCGGTATCGGAGACAACTCTATTTCCTACTTCTGCTTCCCTAAAAATAACACCTCTGTTACAAAAGCACGTCTTGCCACCGAGGAGCTTTACAAAATCAAAAAGCGCAAGCGCATCATAGCACAATAAATTAAAAAGTCCTTTAGACACACTCTAAAGGACTTTTTTAACGCCACTTATCTCAGCTCACATTCCAAAAGCAATCAATTTTAGTCAATTCATTTTTAATTCAATTAAATTGTTACTATCAAGCTCATAATCATATAGCACCACTTTTCTAATAAACCTGTTTTCATAGGTTACAAAATTATATTCACAGTTTTTCATATCCATACAAGATGTATAAACAGTATAAACCGATTTGGATGTGTCTGTCATTATACATCCCTTAGGCACAGAAACATTGTCCATAATGTGAAAAAATCTACCGATACTGTCGTTTTCCTTAACAGTATGATTTTTTAAAAACACACCTCTTATAAATCTTGAAGCAGAAGAAAAATCCCCAGGCAAGCCAAAGCCCCCAAGTCCTCTTGAATAAATTTCCAAATCAACATTACAAATCCTATTTTCAGGCGTTTCCCCACTTATCCCCATATAATTACATAAATTCGCCTTATGATAACTAAAATCAGGACTGTTAGTCATAACCCCATAAGGATTTTTATGGATTTTTAACCCGTTTACACCACTTTCAACCACAATCGCACTATTTTTATCAGCTATCATCCAATGTAACGGAGTGGCAGGAAGCGTAGGAGAGAAGAAATCATTTGTAATATTTATATTCTTTAAAATAGAAATAGCATCGCTAACCGTATCGCAGCTTTTTAGTATATAAGGAATAAGCTCAAAGGAAGCAATATTTATTTTACCATCACAATATGGTAAGTAAACCGCATATTTAGGAAAATTAAGCCCTGCCATGCAAAGCCCCATTTCATTCATCCCATCATAATAAAGCGGCGCTCCGTTTTCTATATGCGCCACCCCAATTATACTGTTTTCCCCGTTATCCTTTTCATATAAATACTTAAATTTGTATCCCCGTGGCGTAATTACAATATTTTCCCCATAACTACACTCTAAATCTAAGGTCCTTCCAAATAACTCATCATCAAAAATCGCAGTACACATAAAATCACCTCAATTTTAATATACCCCACAAACACAAAAAACACACTCTCGGAGTGTGTTTTTCGCTATTATTTTATTGATATACTTGCTTACCCGTGTATAGATAATTAAAAAATGATATGTGCTTATTATAAATATCCTCTAAATCCTCAACACTTAAATATCCGTTATTATAAGCGTATTTTAAGCTGTAAAAGGAAGAGCCATAAAGAACAGAAATGATATCAACATCATTAGGATAAATAAAATCAAAATCTTGTACGCTTTCTATTGTTATTACTTGGTCTGCATCATTTCGTGATTTTATAATAGATACAATCGCACCGCTTTCATATTCGCCATAATAATGGTCCACCCACGCACCTTCAATATGGGGATTTGCTAAAATATAGCTTTCTATAAGTCTGCCCTCATTAGGATACTGTAAAAATCCATCATAAGTTTTAAACTCTAAAATAACATCCTCATTTGGCATAGTAAATTCAAATTCCCAATAATCATAGCTTCCATCACTATTAGGTATTACTTCCTTGACATTCTTTCCATTCGCCAAAAGCAAATAACCCGTATCGGTTACCGTTCCTATTTTAACGGTAACCTTTTCGCCCTCGTAATATCTGTCCTTTAAATCTTCAAAAAGCCACTCTTCATCCTTCATCGTAACAGCGTAAGATTTAACAGACGTTACCTCAAACTCCGCGTAAGCTGAGTAGTTTTGACTTTCATTTCCTCTTATACTAAGATATGAGTATAAGCGATAAAGACCTTTTTTAGATAAATCATAATGCTCTGAGCTGAAAGTTGTTTTATAAGTGCTATGGGGCTTGATAGGATATAACATTGAATCAAGAAGATCAGTTGCGGTTTTTACGCTTACCCATTCTACGCCATTTCTATACTTTATATCGCATTCCGAATCAAAATAAACCTCATAATCCGTATCATTATTAAAAACCACATTGATTTTCTTGTGTTTATCATTATAACTAATAGACTCAATAGTCATATACACACCGTCAAGCTCTGATAAGGAGCCATTACTGATTTTTATTTGATTGCAGCTTACTAAAAAGACACATATACAAAAAGCCGAAATTAAAAGTATAAAAAGTCTTTTCACAGTATCACCTCAAATCATTTAATCATATAAAAATTCATAATCGGGAAGTGCTTTCCATTCATCAGTCCCTGTCAAAATTTCAACAATTTCATCTATTGTTTCTAAATACTTTTTCGCTTTTTTAGTTTTCCCCACATCTTCTATTGATGATAAGCCTACTTGATTAGCAGTAATAGTTTTGCTAAATCCACCGCCCTCAACGGATAGAGAATACTTACAATACGGATCCGACATTATAAAATCCTTTTCATCCATTTCATTTGGATACGCTTCCATATGAAGCTCACAAAGCATATTATAAATGCATTTCATTTCATAATTACTCAATTTGTAGGTGGTAACATAATCATCGGGATTTGTAGCATCCGTGGTCTTAACAAGTATTCCCGCCTTGCTGTTATAGGAACTTTTGCCAAACACACCCCAGCTTATTGTAAACGAAAAGTCCTCAGGCATCTCATTTGGCAATATCTTGCTATCATTGTATTCGTCATTACCGCAACCAAGTGCAAACAAAACCATTATAGATAGCATAAACAAAGCAACTATTCTTTTCATATGCTCCCCCCAATTTTTTATATTTTAACTACCTTGAAATCATTTTCAGCCAATATATATAAATATCCGTCAATATAAACTGAACGCATATTTTCAGGCTGACCGTTAATCGGTGTATTTACTAGCTCTAAAAGCTCGCCGTTAGCAAATAACAATAACACATAATTATTTCTTCCTGCACCGTAGTGCTTGTCATAATCATAGTATCCAAATCCAAACATTTTTGTATCTCTGTTTATATAATATGATTTGTAATTTTGAGAATAACTTCCGTTTTTAATTTCATATGAGCATACAGACTCAACCTTGCTCTCATTCTCACGGTAAACCTCAACCTTAATACTTGACCAGCTATCCCCTCTGCCTATACCGAGTAAATAACCATCGCCAAGATTTATAAGTGAGGTAGAGAAGCCCTCAATATTTCCCGTTTCCTTATAGGTAATATTACTTAAATCACTTAAATCAAAGAAGAACACAGGGTCCGTTAATTGTACGGCAGTGCATACATATGCATAATCCTTGTCAAACCTTACCGAACGAACAGTTTCGCCCTTAGGTGCAAAATTTTCAACAGAAGCAACCACTTTCCAAGTTGCTAAATCAATACAGTACAAGCTTGCACTTGTGCCATCGGATGTATTCAACACAAATGACTCATTACCTGCAAAATTATACTGCTTTTTAGTAAAGCTTGATGTAGTAGTAACAACTCTTAAAATATCCTTGTATTCATCAAAGCTATATCTATCCTTAATATATCCGTCAACCTTTATGGTACCCTTAACATCAAATTCCTTGCCATAAGAAATACAAGCGATTTCAGTAACACTCTTACCATTCTTGTCATTTTCTTCCGTCAGCGTATTTGAAGCATAAATTGCATTGTTAGTTACGTATATATCGTTTGAAAAAGAAAGGAAACCCGCGCAACCGTTAAAATTAAGTGTGCTTTCATCAAGCAAACTAACAACTGTATAATTCTTATTTATAAT
This sequence comes from Eubacteriales bacterium, assembly GCA_045533435.1. Classification (GTDB taxonomy): domain Bacteria; phylum Bacillota; class Clostridia; order Oscillospirales; family CAG-272; genus RGIG2000. Next base: position 10,587 of record JAZSHT010000005.1, read on the forward strand.
TTTATCAGGACAAGCAATATATTCCATAGGAATAAGTTCATTTCTTGTTCCTTTATCATAACTAATGCTTGGCACAAATGTTTCAGGCTTTGAATAATCAATATTTCCATATGCTTTTGTGGTAACAACAAGCAATTTACCGTCAATCACCCTTGAAGTTTTGTAATTACCCTCAACAGAAACGTAATTTTTAAGCTTAGCTTTATTATTAACGTCGCTAACATCAAAGGAAACAATTACTGTTTTGTTTACGTTAGTATATTTATCCCAATGCATACCGATAACATTAATTGTTTTGCAATCTTGTGATAAATACATTTCACAGTTGTATATGTTTATATTTGTTTCTTCTTCCTTACCGTAGGAGTTAATAAATTTTATAGGAGACAATTCTGTTTCGCTAATTAATTTTGAGTCCTCACCCTCAATAGAGTAAATTCTCAAAAAATCACTTGCTAAATAGTAAATATACTTATCACTTCTTTTGATAATGTCGCCTTCAATAACACCCTGAACCTGATTGTCGGTTGTTTCCTCATATTTTCCATTACCGCTATCACCATTAGTGCCACCTTCAGGCGATGGAGAACCAGGTGCGTACATATCCTCGCCCTTATCAAAGCTACCGTTAAAATCCATATCAATGTTATTATCAAACACGCCGCCAACCGCCGCAAACGAGCTTATAATCTTATCAAAATTATTCTTATATTTCGGCTTAACTACGCTTAACATATTTATCTTTTCAATAATAGGGAAGTATTCACTATCCTCATACTGTGATACATCTGGCACCGTTGTCTTAAATGGAATAAATAAGAATAAGCTTAAAGAAGTTACCATTAAGCAAATACAAGCCGCAAGTGCGCCAAATCGCATCCAATTTATTTTCTTTTTTCCTTTTCCCTTAGGATTTGCTTCATCAATATATTTGTCATCAAGCAAATTCATACTATCAAGTAATCGTTCATTTTTCATATTACAATTCCTTCCTTTCTTAAAAACTCTCGTAAAAGCTCACGAGTTCTTAAAAGTGTAACCTTTACCTTGCTTTCACTTAATCCGTAATCAGAGGCAATTTCCTTTATGGAGCTAAGATACCAATATCTTCTTACAAAAATCTTTCTTGTCTCTTGCTTAAGCGAGCCAACAAAAGCATTCAAAGCATATTTTAGCGTAAGCTCATCAGTTAAATTACGCCCATCACTCTCACTGTCGCCAATAACCTCATTTAACTCATCAAGCACAACCTCAATACCGTCATTACGCTTTTTCGCCTTATTTGCATTATATCTGTTTAAAGCAATATTCCTTACAATCTTGCCAACATAAGCGCGTAAGCTTTTTGGCTCATTTGGTGGAATAGAATTCCATGTAGCCAAATAAGTATCATTGACACATTCTTCAGTATCAAGCGTAGAATTTAAAATATTATTAGCAATATAAGAACAGTATTTTTCATACTTTATCTTGGTTTCTTTTATAGCATTTTCATCTCTTTGTAAATACAATTCAACTATCTTACTATCTTCCATAAAGCTTCCCCCTTTCGAAAGCATTGAAGCACTTCACCCTAATAGACAGGAAATAAAGTGCAAAGGTTACAGAAATTGCAAATTTTTCTAAATTTATTATACCACATTTGCAAAACGATTGCAAATATGTTATAATTTAATGCGAGGTGATAATATGAAATTCCCCAAGCTTAAAAACCCGATTCTTTGTATGATATTATCATATGTAGTGATAATAGTCTGCTTTTATATTCCTGCAATCTTAATCAGTATATTGATTAAGCATCCGTTAGCTATTGTTATAAGCATTATTGCCTGCACATTAGGATTAGCAATTTTTATATTCAAAAATTTAGAAAATTTAACATGTATGGATATAATATTGTCGCAGCTGCATAACTACTATTCTGCACGAAAAAGCTTTGAATGTAAGAAAAACGGAACAAATCCAGAAAAAATAAAAAGCAAAATTTTAAAAAGAGTGAGATTTTTCGGTTTACCCGTTGAACCATCAACGGTTTCTCCTACTCCCGAAATTATAAAGTACTCTATAAAATCTTCTTGGACAGTACACTATAAAGGCATAGACAAGCTATTCCTTTCTTATGATTCGAATTTTCTTGATAATGCTTCATTAGAAAGCATAATGCGATCATCAAAAATAAACGTCAAGCAATATGCAGGTAAGGGCAAAAGAATATTAACTGATCCATGTCAAAAAACATTAAAGGTATCAGTTGCTTCAGTTGTTGTAATATTTGCAGATAAAATTGATGAAAAAATAAGAGAAAATCTACATAAAATATTGTCTGTAAAAAATGGCGATGGAAATTTAGAAGCCACAGTTTTTTTAGTTGTTGATTTGGAAAATGCAATTTATTATTTTGATAGTGTAAGAGAATCTTTTATTGGATATAGCGGATATCCTGCCAAAAATAGAGCATACCACATGGTTAGAAAACTTGTTTTTGGTGGCAAAATCAACACTTATGGCAATTACGATTATGTTGATTTACCGAAAGGTCTTAAACGCTACGACAGAGAAAATGATACACTATGGACATTATGGCGTGAATTGAAAAGCGAAATTTTTCATAATAAATCACAAAAGAGAACGTTCAAAAAAATACCAAACGAAAATATTGTATTTGAAGATAATATTATTCAATACAAACTAAATAACAGAGCGGTTGAATGGGCTGCCGAGTTAGATGATAAAAGCAAAAAATTAACAGTGAAAATACAAAAAACATGGTCATACCCTAATGCATTTGTGATATCTAAGAAAGATATGCAAACAATAAAAAAAGAAGTGGAAGAATATTTCGGAACAAAAAATATTACAGTAATCTTTGAGGAATAAAGCAAAACACATTTAGCGTAGCAATACAAAAAAACGGAAATTTTAAAATTTCCGTTTTTGTTATTATATAGTCGCATAAAGCTTATATAGCTCTGCATACAAGCCGTCTTTTTCAATAAGCTCCTTATGCGTTCCACTTTCCTCAATACCCTTTTCCGTAAGCACCAAAATTCTATCCGCATTCTTAATTGTTGTAAGCCTGTGGGCAATAGTAATAGTTGTTCGCCCCTTTGATAACTCCTCAAGGGATTTTTGCACAAGTCTTTCACTTTCATTGTCAAGTGCACTTGTAGCCTCATCAAGAATAAGTATAGGAGGATTTTTAAGGAACACTCTTGCAATGGAAACTCTTTGCTTCTGTCCACCTGACAATTTAACGCCACGCTCTCCCACATAAGTATCATACCCATTTGGTAGCGCTTCAATAAATTCGTGCGCCCCCGCTAGCTTAGCCGAAGCTATAATTTCCTCATCGGTTGCATTGTCCTTACCGTAAGCAATATTTTCCTTAATAGTACCCGAGAATAAATATACGTCTTGTGCCACAACGCCAATGTTTTCTCTTAAAGATTTTAAGGTTACGTCCTTAATATCTAAACCGTCAATTAAAATCTCACCGCTTGTAGCCTCGTAAAAACGAGGAATAAGCGCGCAAAGCGTAGTCTTACCACCACCGGAAGGACCAACAAGAGCCACACTCTCTCCGGATTTTATACTTAAATCTAAGTTAGTAATAACCTCGCCCTTTTCAGCCTCATAGCTAAAGGAAACATTCTTAAACTCAATTTGTCCCTTAACCTTATCTAAATTTATAGCTCCGTCCTTGTCAACAATTTCCGGCTCTGTGTCCATAATTTCAATAAATCTGTCAATACCGCTCATACCCGTTTCAAATTGCTCTGTAAACTCTATAATTCTTCTAACCGATGTAAGAAGTGTTGAAACATAAAGCAAATAAGCAACATAATCAGGGGCAGTAATGTCCCCATTCACAAGAAAAATACCGCCAAAGAGCACAACCACAATATACATAATACCGTCAAGCAATCTGGTAGTAGAATGAAATCTACCCATTGAGTAGTATCTTTCTGTTTTTAACTTCAAATACTGACAGTTGTCTCTATTGTGCTTTTCGTTTTCAAGGTCTTCCTTTGCAAACGCTTTTGTTACTCTAATGCCTAATAAGCTATCCTCAATTTGTGAATTAATATTTGCAATTTGCTTTTTACTGTCCGCAAAATTTTTCTTTATGGTGCGCCTAAATCTTACCATAGTTATTATCATTAAAGGAATAATAGCAAAGGTAATAAGAGTAAGTATAACATTCGCACGAATTAAAATTATAAATGATGCAATTATCTTAATTCCCGCTATGAAAAATTCCTCGGGGCAGTGATGTGCAAACTCCGTAACCTCAAATAAGTCAGTAGTCATTCTTGACATAAGTGAGCCTACCTTTGTGTTGTCATAAAAGGAGTGTGATTGCTTTTCAAGATGTGCAAATAAATCTCTACGCATATCAGTCTCAATTTTAGCACCCATAATATGACCTATGGAAATCATAAAATAGTTAGCCCCTGTGTCTATAATTCTTAAAACAATATAGAAAATTCCAATTCTTAAAATAAAGTCAATCGTTAGGGCAGCCACATCATTCATAGCCTTGTTTGTGATTTCCTTAACTAAAAGCGGCAAAACAATTTCACATAGCGTTGTAAGTGCTGCAAAAAGCAAATCAACAGCCACTATCCAACCGTATTTTTTATAGTAAGGCAAAAATCTTTTTAAAAGCCCATTCCTCTTTTTCTCCAATATTATCCCCCCTGTCGTTTATAATATAGTATTCTACACCAAAATCATATAAAAGTCAATAAAAAACACGCCAAGCGGCGTGTTTTATATTTTACTAAGCAATATTAATAGTTTTCAGCCTTAATTTCGAAATAAGCCTGTGGATGTGCGCATACAGGACAAACCTCAGGAGCCTTCTTGCCAACTACAATATGACCGCAGTTAGAGCATTGCCAAATGCAATCGTTATCTCTTGAGAATACAAGACCGCCCTCAATGTTTTCAAGAAGCTTTTTATATCTTTCCTCATGCTCCTTTTCAATCTTAGCAACCTGCTCAAATAAGTAAGCAATATGCTCGAAGCCTTCCTCTCTTGCTTCCTTAGCAAATGTAGGATACATTTCAGTCCATTCGTAGTTTTCGCCATCTGCCGCATCCTTTAAGTTAACATCAGTTGCGCCAATACCATCCTTTAAAAGCTTAAACCAAATCTTAGCATGCTCCTTTTCGTTAGCCGCTGTTTCCTCAAAAATCTTTGCAATTTGAACATAGCCATCCTTCTTAGCCTTTGAAGCATAATAGGTGTACTTGTTTCTTGCCTCGCTTTCCCCTGAAAAAGCAGCCATTAAATTTTTCTCTGTCTTTGATCCCTTAAGTTCCATATTGAATTCTCCTTTAATTCTTTTTATTTAAACACAGAGCAACGAATTCATTGTACGCGCTCTCGTATTTTTCATTATCAATAATATAGCTCATTCCATGCTCTGCATCCTTAAAGGTGTGTAAAAACTTCCTTTCGCTTTTACAAGCCTCAAAGATTTTTCTTGACATATCACATGGCACAAGCGTATCACCTTCGCCGTGTATAAGAAGTATCGGTATATTTGTATTCTGTACCGATTGATATGCACTTGATTTATGCAAATTAAATCTACCGTAAATTAACGCCCCAAGATATGCAAATGGATAAACCAATTTAGTCGGCATTTTAAAGCTTTTGCAAAAATGCATTATAATCTCTTTTGGCGAGGAGTACGGACAGTCGGCAATTATTCCAACCAAATTCTTAGGTAAATCAAGGTCAGAAGCCATTAAAACAGTAGCACCGCCCATTGAAATTCCTGTCAAAATAATAGGACAAGTGTCGCCAAAACGGGAATTTGCATATTTTACCCATTCAAGCACATCATATCTTTCCTTAACTCCAAAGGTAATAGTTCTTCCATCGCTTTTTCCGTGAGCACGCTCATCAATTAAAATAACATTAAATCCCGACTTTAAAGCAAGCATTAACCCACCGCAAAAATCTCTTATAGCACCACCACGATATCCATGAAATAAAATCTGCAATGGCGCATCATCCTTTGTGTGATAATATCTGCCATAAAGAGAAGTACCATCATATGATTTTATATAAACATCCTCATAGCTAATCTCATTTACATAAGAAATCAGCTCCTTTATGTGCTTTTTACCATCCTCACTTTGCTTGCTGCCATCTAAATGCGGAATAGACTGCACCTTTCTTTTTGAGGGAGAGTAATATGCTATAAAATATCCGCAAAATGAGCTGATAAGTATAAATAAAACAACACCAATAGCTATGTATAAAATTACCATATTTCCCCCATAATTTCATATCACTAACATTATTATATATTTTTGCCACAAAAATTTCAATATATAATTGAAAAATAAAAAATATTGTGCTATTATATATGCGAAATTTCTTATGTATTCAGGAGAAAACTGTGAAAAACGAATCAATTAAAAGAGATCAATACGCATTCAGCCGTATTTTATATATAATTGAAGCCGCGCTTGAATATTTCGTTTCAATTGCAGTGGGCGGAGTTTACCTTGCGGAAATTACTAAAAGCATAGGCATATCCGATGCTATAACAGGTATTATCACAGCATTTGTATCTCTTGGCTGCGGATTTCAAATAATCGCATTGTTTTTAGCACACAAAAAGCCCGTTAAGAGATGGGTAACCGCAGGTCATATAATAAGCCAAACTCTTTTTGCACTTATGTACTTTATCCCGCTTCTTGATGTGTCAAAAGCGGCTAAAACTGCAATTTTAATAGCAACATTATTTCTTGCCCAAATTATCCATAACGCCATAAATGCGCCGAAAATCAATTGGTGCATGTCCCTTGTTGATGATAGCAAACGTGGCGGCTTTACAGCCAATAAGGAAATAGTTTCCCTTATCGGCGGTATGCTTTTTACATATGGACTTGGCGCTTTGATGGACCACTTAGAAAACAAGCTTGCATTTATCGTAGGCGGTATAATCTTGTTTGTTTTACTAGGCTTACACACGCTTACTCTGGTGTTTACTAAGGAAAAGCCAAGCGTAAGTGAAAAAATCGATGTAAAAAAATCAATCGGTGCGCTTCTTAAAAATAAAACACTTTTCAAGGTTATTGTCGTATTCGTATTATGGAATATCGCCAATTATGCTACCGTATCATTTAGCGGAGCATATCAGGTAGGAGCACTCGGCTTTACAACCACATTCGCTTCTTTAATTGTAATTGTGTCAAGCATAACAAGAGTTATTTTTTCAAAGCCTATTGGTAGGTTTGCCGATAAGCATTCCTTCTGCAAAATGCTTTATATCTGCTTCGGCATTGAAGCTATTGCATTCGCTATCAATATTTTTACCGTGCCTGCAAATGGAAAAATATTCTTTACCGCTTATAATATTATCCACGCCATAGGTCAAGCGGGCATCAATAGCGCAATAATAAATCTTGCCTATGACTATGTTGAGGATAACCAAAAAACAGGCGCAGTTGCACTTGTTAATACATTCTCAGGCTTTGCAGGATTTTTCACCACACTTGCATTAAGCCCACTTGTAGCATATATTCAAAACAACGGCAATAAGCTTTTCGGCATAAATATACAAGCCCAACAGCTTTTATCTTTAGTATCTCTCATATTCACAATAGTAATTTTAATTTATCTATTCACGGTAATCAGCAAAATACCAAGCAAAAGAGAAAGAAAATCAGAATAATAAAATGGCAGAGAAGTCTCTGCCATTTTGTTATTCGTTGTCATCAATCGCTGCAAAATCTGTGGTCTCTCCGCGCTCAAATTTTTCAATTTCTCTTATGTAAGCATCAATTTTATCGCTATCATCCATTTTTCTAGTTGTCGTATCGCATTTCGTTTCTGAAAAATTATCAGCTGTGAAATCGCCATAGGAGTCTTCGCTTTGAATAAAGGCTTCCTCAATAATAGCCTCCTCTGCTTCGCTTTTTTCTTGGCTTTCAACTTCATTTTCAAAAGCTGGCTCATTATCGCAATTTGCTTCATTTTCGGCTGATGTATCATCGCTACTTGTATTCTCACTTTCAGAAAAGCTTTTGCCTTCATCAATGAATTCAGATTCTAAATTTGCTTCAATTTCGCACACATCCTCAATGATATCGCTGTTTTCGTTAATGTCGTTTTGAACGCTTTCCTCTTGAATAGGCATTGAAGCAGAATTGTAATCCTCATTTTCTATTTCGCTTTCTAATACCTCAGGCTCATCATATTCAATGGAGTGTGTATCAATATTCACAGCACCGCCTTCAAGTGTGCCTTGATCGCTTTCCTCACTTTCATTTTCAAGCTCAGCCTCATTTGTCTCATGGTCATCAAAATTGATAATTTTATAAGGCTTTGGAATTATAGCGTTAGAAACATCAAAGGTAGATGGCTTAATCTTATCAAACATACCAAAATGAACAGGGACACAAAAACGAGCTTGAATTTTCTCAGCAAACCTTTTTGCATCAGTAACATTCATGCTACCAAATTCGCCATTGATTGGTAAAAATGCAGCATATATATTGCTAGGTAAATTGTCAATAACCTGCTTATTGTAAAGTGTATCTCCAGCAATATAATATTTCTTTCCACTAGCAAAATCTGTAATAATCACGCCAAAAGCAGTTTTGTCATCGGTTTTTGCAGGAACAGCTTGAATATTTATATCTCCCACAGTCCATTCGGAATACTTTTCAAGCATAATATGATTTGCATGAGCCATTGATGGAATTGTTGTGATTTCATCGTAAACAGATTCGCAGGAAAGAATAGTAGCTCTCTTTTTTCTGCCTATATGCTTGAGAAGCTTTTCAATAGAAGCGTTATCCGCATGGTCTAAATGACAGTTAGTCAAAATTATAATGTCAGGCTTAGCTCTAAAAAGCTTCCTGTTAAGTTTTGTTTTTCTTACAAAGTCGCTGTCAACCTTTGATAACGAATCGGTAAGATATGGGTCAATCATGATTTTTAAACCGTTAAAATCAAATAGTAAACCGCTCTGACCAAGCCAAAGTAATTTCATAAAATTCTCCTAAAATAGAATATACATATATATAATAGCACTAAATTGTCAACTTTTGTTGATTTTTTTGAAATTTTTTCAAAAAAGATTGATAAAAGACATGCTTTACTGTATAATATACTAACGAAAGGAGGCAGAATATGAAAATTTACGATTTACAAACAATGCAAGAATGTGAAATTAACAGCGACACAGTAGTTGCTCTTGGCACATTTGATGGTTGCCATCTGGGACACATGTCTGTTATTCGCTCTGCCTATCTTAAAGCAAAATCACTTAAAATAAAATCACTTGTCTATACCTTTGATGAAATACCAAAATCAAAAGCTGATAATCAAATAAAAGCCATTTTAACTATTGAAGAAAAAATTAAATTTATTCGCAAAAGCGGCATTGACTATATTGCCATTGATAGCTTTGATTCTATCAAGGATATTGAGGGAAATGCTTTTGTAGAAAGTATTTTAAAATCTAGGCTCAAAGCAAAATGCGTGTCATGTGGATATAATTATCGCTTTGGCAAAAATGCAAAATATACAGGCGAGGATTTAAAGGCTTTTTTCAAAAACGATGGGGAATGTGTGGATATTTGCCAAAAGGTATGCGTAAATAATGAGGATGTAAGCTCAACACTTATTCGCAAAAAAATCAACAATGGTAGCGTAGAGGATATTCTTGAATATAGCACCCCATACTCAATTTATTCTAAGGTAATTGAGGGAAAAAAGCTAGGTAGAACAATCGGCATTCCAACGATAAATCAACAAATTCCAAAGGAAAAAATAACGCCTAAAAAAGGCGTTTATATTACCGAGTGCGAAATAGGGGAGAATGTTTATCCCTCAATCACTAATGTGGGATTGCGCCCGACTGTTGAAAATACTGACAGGGAAAATATGGAAACATATATAATAGGCTTTAATGGCAATCTATACAATTCTTACATTCGCGTAAATTTTTACAAAAGATTGAGAGATGAAATTAAATTCGACTCCCTTAACGAGCTGAAAGCACAAATTGAGAAGGATATTGAAAAAGCAAAAGCATACTTTAAATAAAGAAAAGGACCTGACAAAAGCGCCCCACGGGGTCAGCGCTTAAGCCAATAAAGGTCCTTTGTTTATATTATATACACTTTAATAGAGTTTATACTATATTATGAATAAAAGTTTACAAAAAACACTTGCATTTATATATAATTTATGGTAAAATACACAATAGAGAATAATAATTAACCGTGAGGAGAACAAAATGAAAAGAATATTATCTCTTATTCTAATCGTGCTTATGCTTGTTCCATGTCTTGCAGTTTTTGCAGGTGCTAAGGAATTAAACACAGAGTACAGAAACTTTGCTTTGGATATGGGCTCATATGCTACATCTATCTGGAACAACGATAGTGATCCAAAGTACATAAACAACGATGTATTATCAAGCTCTTACCAATTCTGGCGTCCTGATGCGGTAGGTCGTAACCCTGCTATTGATGACCAAAATCAATACTGTGGTCTTAAGTCATCAGGTCAGTATTATTTGCTTCAGGAAATGAAAATTTATGTTGATATTGATACACCTGACAATAATATCTGTTACACAGTCCAAGCTCTTGTTCTTGGCGAATGGATAGACATCGGTAAGGCATATAACCAATCTGCAGAAAGAGTAACAGGTCATGGCCGTGAGGAATGGTTAGGCGTTGTTACAATTGATGTTGAAGATGTTGTTACAAGAGAGGTTCGTGTATTAGTTACCGAATGGGGTAGATGGAGCGTTGGTAACGAAGGTAAGGATAAGGAACAAGCTCCTGGCTCAGCATGGCATGACTGGTGGAGAGTTCCAATCGTTCACGAGGTTCAAGCTTGGGGCGTTGAATCATTACCACCACCGTGGGACGTACCATCAGGTGCTGTTCTTTCAACAAATGCATGTCTTGGTGGCATGGCTGATGCATCATCATCAAATACATTCTTAAATATTTATCCTGCACTTGCAACTGACGATAACAAGCTTCCAACAACTACTACACCAAGACCTTACTGGCAAGCTGGTAATAGGGGCGCTGGTCAGTCTGTATGGACAGAATTCGACAGAGCATACGATATAGATAACATTACAGCCAACTTTGGTGGCTCTGCAGATGGTATCGAAATGACATATGATGTTCAAGTGTTAGTTAATGGCGTTTGGGAAAACCTTGTTCAAGGACTTAAAGCAACATCAACACTTGACCCACAGGAAGATACAGTAATTGCTGAATTTGACACACCTAAGAATGTTGCGGGTATTAAGTTTATATTCACAGAGGTAACAGGCGGTAATGCGCTTCTTACTGAAATGGGTGCTGAAATCAATCCTAACTATAAGGTTTGGGATGAAGCAAGACAAGATTATGTAGATGCAAATAAGTGTGTATTCTTAAGAGACTACATGACAGCTAATAGAAAGCAATCAACAGCTATTGGTAACCTTGCTGTATTCGGCTCTGCATATGCTTCATCAGTTATGTCATATGCTAACATTGCATCAGTTGACTATATTAATGATGGCGGCGTTGCAAAAAATGAAAACTTCTCATGGTTTGCTGAAACCTTTGAAAAGGGAGCATACTGCGGTGTTATTCTAAAAGAAGCTTATAATGTTGATAAGGTTATTTTATACTTCAATGACCCTATTACAGCCGATGTAGCTGTTACAAATGTAATGGAGG
>JAZSHT010000119.1:0-17037 GCA_045533435.1 Eubacteriales bacterium
TAACCACCGACCACCGCCCACCGCGAGCCTGCTCGCCCATACCCCATTCCATATTAAAAACACCCTGATCACAAAAAGTTTACAATTTTAATCTGTATATACACATTTATACACTTTGCACAAAACAGCCGACAAATTTCAGCACAAAAGCCTTAACAAACCCGCAAATTTCCAAATTTAGACAGTTGCCAACTTGTGCAAATTTACTAAAAATCAATAGTTTTACTATGCTAAAGTGCATAAATTTGACAACTCTCCACTTGACAAAATTAAAACTCTGCATTATAATATAAGAGTAAATATTTACCTGCCCCGAATCCGCCCAATTCGTGGCAAGTTTGTATATTACGGAGAGAATTAAAAAACAAATTTTTAAAGGAGAAAAAGAAAAATGAAAAAACTATTATGTTTAGTTTTTGTACTTATTGCATTGTTAGGCTTAACATTTGCAGTAAGCGCCGCTGAAATGCCAGAAGCAAATATTGTTTCTAGTAGTGATAACTCAATGATTTATCAAGCTGACGGCGAAATTCCTGGCAAAGGCGCATGGAATGAAGGCGCAACAGGTGGCGGTACCTTCTGGTATCACTGGTTTGATGGTAACACAGACTACACAAAATCTCAAAGCGATGGTGGAGGTGCAGCTGTAAATAATTTTAACAAGAGTTATCTTATTATCGACTTGAACAAATCACTTGGTGGTGGCTACTATGTAACGGAAATTAAGATTTTCCATGCTGGAAATACCAACTACACTTTGTCCTACACAACTGACGGTGTAAATTGGGTAGAGGTAGCATCCAATGTTAAAACATCAGGCATGACTTCATATGCTATTGATAAAAAAGTTCTTCAAGTTAAGTATGTTTTCGAAAGCATAATACAATATGCGGGCACACTTGCAGAAATTCAAGTGTTAGGTATTAATCCTGCTGACATGCCATGTATTCATAGTAATTTATCTGCTGATGCTTGGAAAGTAGTTGAAGGCACGGGCTCATGTACAACAGTTCCAAACGAATCACAAGTTTGCGTTGATTGCGAAGAAACAGTAATTAGAAAAGCTGAAAAACCATTAGGACATATCCTACATACTGATGTAACTAAGCCTGGTACAAATATTTCTTATGGTGAAGGTACAATTGTATGTACTAGAAATCCGGACGATTGTCAATATGCTATTGACTTTCATGGCGAGGTTGACATTACTGGTGATTATTATTTAGCTATCAATGATTCACCTAAGTTTGTTAATGTGTTTGTATCTTCTATCGCTGATAAATGGGGAGCAAGTGCAGTAGGAAATATGTTTAACAACACATGGTCATGTGGAGCTTATAACGGCTGGTTTTCTAACTGCGGTAACTGTTCTCACCAATCAGGCCAATTATGTGACGACACAAAAGAATATGTAATCTTTGACTTTAAGGGCGAACTTGACCTTACAAAGATTGATATTATGGTTCCTAACGATAGAAATGCTACTCTCTTAATTTGGGCTATGAATGAATATGGCGAGTACGAAATCGTAAGAGAACTTGATACATATGACGAATCTCTTGGTGAAATGCAAAATAGTGCTGGCTTTAGAACAACCGTTTCTATGCTTGGTGTTACAACTACGTCAATCAAGATTCAAGTAATCAGCCCATCAGACTATGTGGATGGCTACCAATACTTCTCAATGATTGTTGGTGAATGTCATGTTTACGCAATCGCTCCTGGTTGCGGACTTGATGCTACTAACCACGAATGTGTATACGATATATTCGATGGATACAAAGTAGCTCCTACTTGTCAATTAGTTGGTACAGCTTATTACAAGTGTGCTTGTAATGCAAGAGTGGAAAGTCAAGTAGATCCTTCAGAAGAATTCCATAACTTCATTGAAGTTGAAGGAACAAGAGTTAACTCAACATGTACAGTAGCAGGTTCATATACGGGCAAGTGTGAATACTGTGAAGAAGAAAAAGAAATCGCATTAGACCTTGACACAGAAGCAGGTCATGATTTTGTAGAAACAGACAGAACAGATGCTACATGTACAGTAGCTGGTTCTATCTCATATGAGTGCTCAAATTGCGGTGATACTAAGACAGAAGAAATCCCTGTTGCTGATCACGCTTACGGCGAACCAACAGTAGTTCCATCTACATGTACAGTAGCTGGTACAAGCACAAAGGTTTGTGCAGATTGTGGTAACGAAGACGTTACAACACTTGATCTTGCTGAACACGCATACGGCGAAGCAGTAGTTGTAGAGCCTGAGTGTGAAAAAGACGGTTCAAGCACAAAGATTTGTGCAGATTGTGGTAACGAAGATGTTACAACACTTGAGGCTCCTGGCCACGCTTGGGAAGTTGATTCCTACGTTGAAGAACCAACATGTAGTGAAAACGGCGAAGCTGACTATGTGTGTCCAAACTGTGACGCTACAAAGACAGACGTTGCACCTGCAACAGGCATCCATGAATATGACATGGAAAACATCGAAGTTGTAGTTGCTCCAACTTGTCAAACTACAGGTTACGGTACGGTAGCATGTGAGGCTTGTGGCATAACGAAAACTGTAGTTATCGACGTTCTCGCTCACGACTTCTCCGTAGAAGTTGAAAGAAAAGAACCAACATGTGAAGAAACTGGTTACATAATCTTCAAGTGTTCTAATGCAAACTGTCCAACACAACCAAAAACGGAAACCCTCCTAGCACTAGGCCACGACTGGGCAGATGCAACATGCTTAGCTCCAAAGACATGTAAGAGAGAAAACTGCGGCGTAACAGAAGGCGAAAAAAGCACAGAACACGCTTGGACAGCTGCATCATGTACAGCTCCAAGAACATGCTCAGTTTGCTTAACAACAGACGGCGAAGCTCTCGGCCACACATACGGCTGGAACATTCCAGTTAAGAACGAAGCAGGCGAAGTTATTAAGACAATCTCTCACGGTTGTTCAGTATGTTACTTAGAAGCAGTTGAAGATACAGACGAAGCAGGCAATGGTCTCGGATACTCAACAACTCTCGGCGAAGGACTTAAGATTCTCTATGTTAAGAATTGGAGTGAATTATACAACGCTCTTCACACCAAAAAAGAGGTTGACTTTGATGTAATTAGACTAACTGACGCAGCTGATATGGGTACAGGAACCACAGCTATTCAAATTTATGTTCCTGTTATTGTTGACCTCGGTGGTAATACAATTAAGTCGGGATCAGGCGCTAAATGGAGTATGTTCCTTCTCCATAGAACAGTAGCATTTGGTAACGGTAAACTTGAACATTACGGTCAATCTTCACAAGCTATTAAGACAAAGAATGTTGATAAGATAGCTGATCTTGAAATTGAAGTGAAAGCTACTTCTGGTACAGTAGGTGGTATCACTTCTAGTGGCTCATATGATGGTAAAGAATGTATTGGCGAATTAACAAATGTTAAGATTTGGGGTTCAGGTCTTACAAATCATGGTATTGAAGCAAAGAATAACGGTACAACAATTGGCAAAATGACTAATGTTTACATTGAGTCTAAAGGTCAAGCAATGACTATTAACAACAATGTAAGTTTTGGTGAAATGGTTGATTGTACATTTAAGGGTGGCAATATTGCTTTAGATATTGGTAAACTCTACGGCGAATATAAAATGACAAATTGTACAGTTCATGGTGGTTATATTACTATTAAGATTGCTAACGCTGAATCAGGTGCTAAGTTTGAAGTAGGATCTGACTCAACATTCACAGCAGATAACATGTTATTTGATATCACCGATGCAGCTAAGGCAAATGCAGAACTCACTCTCTTAGAGACAACAGTTGCATCAGTAAACGGAAAGCTTTACGACAAAATAGATAATGCTCTTGAAGCACTTGAAAATTCAAAAGAAGAAGTAACTACATTTGCTCTTATGGCAAATCTCGAACTTAAATCTTCAATTGTAATTGATAAGGCAGTTAACTTCAGTCTCGGCGGTGGTGTATATTACACAATCGCAACTGGTTCAACAGTTAGGGAACCACATTACGCTGATGGTTACACAATCACAATCGCTGACGATACAGTAGGTAATGGTGTATTCTTAGTAATGCCAACTGGTAAACTTACACTTAGCGGTGCCGGTGTAGTAAATGCTGTTTGCAATAGCAGCAATGAATTAGATATTGCTGTTTGGGTATATGGTGGTGAAGCTATCATTAACGGCAATACATTTACAAACGAAGGCGCTGGCGATGATGATCAATATGACCTCATCTATGTAAACAATGGCGGTAAATTAACAATTAACGATGGTACATTTAAGTGTGCTACACCAAAATGGACATTAAACATGGGTGATAACAGCAATTCTGAAATCGTTGTTAACGGTGGTGTATTCTACGGCTACAACCCAGCAGAAGCATATACAGAACCAAATAGTCCTGTATCATTTGTTTCAGATGAAATTGTATGTGTTTATATCAATGAAGACGGCGCATATGCATTGTCAACTGAACATGATTATGAACATGACCAATATACTAAGAATGAAAATTGTACAGAAGTTCGTACAGGTCCAACATGTACAGAATATGGATTTATTACACATACATGTAGATGTGGTGAATATCGCATTGCTACTCTAACTGATAATAGCAACAAACCTCTCGGCCACACAGCAGCAGCAGCGGTTCAAGAAAATATCAAAGATGCAACTTGCTCAGCAGCAGGCTCATACGATAGCGTAGTTTACTGCTCAGTATGTAACGCTGAAATTTCACGCGAAACATTAACAATTGACGCTCTCCCACATACAGAAGAAACAATCCCAGCAGTTGACGCTACATGTACAGCTACAGGTCTCACAGCAGGCACTAAGTGTTCAGTTTGTGGCGAAACTCTCGTAGCTCAAACAGAAGTTGAAATGCTCGACCACAACTACATTCCAGTTGAAAACGAAGACGGTTCAACAACATACACATGTCAAAACGGCTGTAACGATTCTTATGTAATCAACAACGCTTTAGTTAACGGCGAATACTACTTAGGCACAGACCTCGTTGTATTCAACAACGGTGCTCTCTCAGCAATGGGCAGCGAATTCACATACACATACAACGTAACAACAAGTATGATTACTACTGATGATGAAGGTCTCTTCTTCCAAGTAATTGATGGAACTATCTTCTTCAGAGGCAGTCAACCACTTCATACACACGATGTTAACGTTCTCATTAAAGAAGTAACAGACCCAACATGTACAGATAAGGGTTACACAACATACATCTGCCAATACTGCGGTCCGCTTTACGACGATGACGAAGTTGACGCCCTTGGTCATACAGGCGGCGAAGCAACATGTACAGAATTAGCAGTATGTACAAGATGCGAACAACCATACGGCGAATTAGCATCTCATACAGAAGAAACTATCCCAGCAGTAGATGCAACATGTACAGAAGCAGGCTCAACAGCAGGCGTTAAGTGTTCAGTATGTAACGAAGTTCTCACAGCTCCAGAAACAGTTGACGCTCTCGGCCATACACCAGGCGAAGAAGTAATTGAAAACGAAAAACCAGCTACATCAACAGAAGCAGGCTCATACGACAAGGTAGTTTACTGCTCAGTATGTAACGTTGAAATTTCACGCGAAACAGTAACAGTAGAACCAACATGTAAGCACGAAACAACAGAAATCATCCCAGCAGTACTTCCAGCACCATCAAACAACCACACAGGTATGACAGAAGGCTTATACTGCTTAGATTGTGAAACAGTAGTAGTTGAACCAACAGAAACAGTTGCTAAACCATCAGATTATAATATATTTGGTATTCAAAATATGAGTCTTGCACTTTCAAATAACATTGCAATCAATTACAATGTTAAGACATCAGAAGGATACAATGATATATATATGGTATTTGTGTATGAAGGAATCGAATATGTTTATACTGAATATACAGTAGAAAATAGTAGTAAAATAGTATTCAAATTTGATAAGACAAGACCACACAAGATGGCAACAAATGTAGATGCATATTTATATAGTAGCACTGCAAATGGTTATGTTGTAGACACAATTCCTGGTGGATATAGCATTATGAAGTACTGTCAACAAGCTATCGATGCATACAAAGGAAAAGATGATGTATTTGTAAAACTTATTTATGACCTTGTTGCATATGGAGCAGCAGTACAAAAATATGAAAATAAGAATATTTCTGATGCAGAGTTAGTAACAACATTAATGGAAGATGCTGGCTACGCATTAGAACCAACCGAATTTGTAGGAATAGAAAACGGAAGCAGCATTGCTTACAATGATGTAGAGCCTACAAAATTATGGTGGAATGATGTTCAATTGATGTTAGGAAGTACAACTGTACTTTACTATAACTTTAATGCACCTAGCATTGAAGGAATAAAAGTAAAAGTAGAATATAGCGACCAAATTATAATATTCGAAAATGAAGATATTGTTTCGTTAGGAAATGGAAAATATCGTATAGAAATTGATACATTAGCATCAACACAGTATGTATACGATGTAAAAGCAACATTTATCACAGCCGATGGATCAGAATCAAGCAGTATGACTTGGTCAATTAACGGTTATTTAGATGCAGCAGTTGATGCATTTAGTGGCGAAACAAAAGAGTTGATGAAAGCACTATATATTTATGGTGAATCAATCAGAGCGTACTTCAACGACTAAACATCATTAAAAACAAGAGTAATATACTTGTTATATATGAAAGGAGGAAGGTTATGTTAAAGTACTCAAAACCAGAAATGGAAGCTGTTCTTTTAGCAGTTGCTGATGTTATCACAGCAAGTGTAGAAGAAGAAGAAGAAAATAAGGGCAATGAGGGAGAAGTTGTAACACCAGGTCTTGGCGGAAGAACCTAATCCTGAAAACTCACCCTATTATGCGAATGTATGTCGCAAAATAGGTAAATTCCAAAAACACCCCAAAGTCTTCGGACTTTGGGGCGTTTTTTTGCTAAATGCGCGCCATGTGCGCGGACAGGGGACGGGGGCTTGTCTGCACAGAAATATTGTAAATAATAAACAAATTTAGCTGTAAAAATATTAAAACTATTGACAAATTACCTATAATATTATATTATTATAATATAATCTTGTAATATTATAGGAGGAATAATTATGAAAAAACTTTCTTTGATTTTAATATTCATTATGCTGTTTCTAGCCATACTTTCAATAAATGCTTTTGCTGCAAACGGAGAAAATGTAGCAATTTATGGCGAAGCTTCAGTAAATTATCCTAGATGGTCAATTGACCCAAAAAAGATAATTGACGGTAACCGTTCTGAAGGATGTGCTTCCAACCAAAGCTACAAAGATATGGACTATTATATTGAGCTTGATAGAGAATACACCATTTCTGAGCTTATTGTGGTAGTTAATGGAATAGGCACATATCCCGTTGACCCTGCGTTTACTTGGAATACCCCGTCAAATAATGAATTTTGGTTTGAGGTAAGGACATATGATGAGCAAGGCAAAGAAACCTACAAAAAAGGCGCTAACCATTCAACCCGAGACCAAAACGAAAATTATGAAGTAATTTTTGATTTAAACGAGGTAAAGGTTAAAAAAATCACAGTTTATGTTGTTCAATCCTACAACAACTGCGTAGGTCTTTGGGAAGTAGAGGCATATGAGCATAATTGTAGCTATGACACACTTATTCAAACTATGAAACCTGAAACATGCATAGACCCAGGAGATGGCGTTTATAAATGCGAATGTGGTAAAACAGAAAGGCACGAAATCCCTCCAACAGGAAACCATGTATATACCGATTCTGAATCATTCAAATACGAAAACGGCTTTTTATCAAAGGGAATTAAAGTCTTTGGTTGCCCAACCTGTGATGACTTTATAGAGGAAGAAAAAGCCCCACTATTTAAATTTTTAGGCTACTCCATAAGCAGAAACGGAAAGAGCATCTGCGCAGGCTATTCTGTTAATAAAGAAATCATAAAAGACTATAACGAATCAAACAATGTTACATTAGATTACGGTTTTATTTGCGCAGTATCCGATAGCGTAAATCCACTATCATTAAGCGGAGAAGTTACTGACAGTATAAACGGTCAAGCAAGCTCATTAAAGGATACGGATTATCCACGATTTGATATTAAAATTTCAGCAAACGATTGGACAAAGGTAGCAGATGCACCGCTTATTATGTGCGCCTACATAATAGACAGAGAAAAACTAACCTACATATGCAGCGATACCAACTTAGAAACCGCCACCCCAATTTGCTATAATCAGTTATACATTCAACCTATATAAAAATAAGCACGGATTTTGCTCCGTGCTTTTTGCTTAGTGAAAAATTAGTAAATTATTTATAAAATTATAAAATCCACTTTCAAACTGATAATATTTCCAAAGCCTCCCTTGTGTAAAGGGAGGGGAACCACGATAGTGGTGGAAGGATTGTAAAAGCGTATTCTTAAAGTTAACGCTCTGCAAAAATAAGCAAATAAGTGTTTATAAAATTATAAAATCCGCTCTCAAATTCATAGTATTCACTCTTATTATCATATTCAAATCTAACCACATTATTTGAGAAAATTATAAATCCGCTATAATCTGCCTTCCCATCTTTAATTGGCGCATTATCCACACAGTCCCCCACAAAATATAGCTTTATGTAGTCCGCACCAACGCCAACCTGATTACCCTTGAGCTTGTCAGCATTGTCTTTTTTCTCAAAGCATTGCTTAAAAAAATAAACAGCATCATTTTCATCTAAGGTATAAGCTTCATCATTGTATGATTGATAAACCTCGCATCTGAAATTCTTAGAGCTTGCAATATCAATGGTAGCCTTTACTGTGCTTCTACATCCCACCACCGAAAACACAACCATAAGTGTCGCTAAAACCAAAATTATATATCTTTTCATATAATCACCTCACGCCATACAGTATAACATAAATTTAGTGATAAAGCAACAAAAATATATACCCCGAATTTCAAAAGCTCTTGACAAAACGCGTATTATATTTTAATATATAAATAGAGATATATTTAAAAGGAGTTTATTATGAAAAAGATATTTTTGATTTTAATATTTATTTTTGTCATTACCTCACTTTTTACATTAAACATTCTTGCATATGAAGCGAACATAACTCAAGAAGCTAAAACAGCAACTAAAGACCCTGCAGATGCTTGGATTGTAACTCCATTATCTTTAATTGACGGCGACCGTTCGACAGGAACATCCTCATGGCAAAAAACACGATATACTTCAATAACTGTAACCTTTGAGCGCGAAATTAATGTATCAAAGCTTGTGTTTGTTGTAAATGGAATAGGCGAATACCCTGGTTCATATGGCGCACTTAAATTCCCTAATATGTCAGAAAATAACTTTTGGTTCCATGTGTATTTGTTAGACCAAAATGGTAACACGGTTAAGGACTTAGGAAACTACCAAAGCTGGAATGCAAATGAAAATCAAGAACTTATTATTGATGTAAAATATATAGACTGTTATCAAGTAAAGGTTACAATGGATAACCAATACGATAATTCAATTGGCTTGTGGGAGCTTGAAGTATATGAACATGTTTCTTGTGAATATGACACACTAAAAGAAACTCTAAAGGAGCCAACCTGTATTGATAGCGGAAGGGGCGTATATTCATGTGTATGCGGAAACACCAAAGAGCAAGACATTATTCCGATAGGCAATCATGAATATACAGACTATGAAAGCTTTATATATGAAAACGGTTTTCTTGCTAAGGGCTTAAAAACCTATGGATGCCCAACCTGTAATGACTATATAACTGAAGAAACCCGCCCTCTGTTTAAATTTTTAGGCTATTCCGTAAGCAGAAACGGTAAGAGCATTTGTGCTGGATATATAATAAATAAAGAATGCTTTGAGGATTATGAAGTATTCAATAGTACAACAGTAAACTATGGTATGCTTTGTGCCGTATCAGACGGTATAAATCCTCTAAACTCAGATGGCTCACTTGTTGCAGGAATAAACGGAACATCAAAATCCTTAACAAGCACATCACATTCGCGTTTTGATATTAAAGTATCATCAAATAATTGGCTAAGTGTAGCCGATACACCACTAATCATATGTGCATATATCATAGATGGCGACAAGCTGACCTATGTATGTGGTGCCACTAACACCCAAAATGCAATACCGATAACCTATAATATGATAAATACATAACAAAAATCACGCTCAACTGAGCGTGATTTTTTTATCTATTACTTATTAAGTCTTGCTTCAAGAGCAGCTAATTCCTCATACATAATAGCAGGAACTCTGTCGCCAACCTGAGCATAGAAAGCTTTAATGTTTTCTACATCCTCAAGCCATGAAGCCTTATCAACAGAGAGAAGACCCTCAACTGTATCAATAGTAATGTCATCAAGACCTTCAATGTTGATATCCTTAGCATAAGGAACATAACCGATAGCAGTTTCACGAGCGTCAACCTTATCCTCACATCTTGCAAGAATCCAGTCAAGAACTCTCATGTTATCGCCAAATCCTGGCCAAATGAAGTGTCCTTCATCATCTGTTCTAAACCAGTTAACATGGAAAATCTTTGGAGCGTTAGGAATCTTATGACCCATATCAAGCCAATGCTGGAAGTAGTCGCCCATGTTGTAACCAACGAATGGTCTCATAGCCATTGGATCGCGACGAACAACACCAACTGCACCTGCAGCTGCAGCAGTTGTCTCGGAAGCCATGATTGAGCCTACGAATGAACCATGCTGCCAGTTGAATGATTGATATACAAGTGGAGCAGTCTTAGCGCGACGGCCACCGAATACGATTGCAGAAATTGGAACGCCTGCTGGATTATCAAATTCCTTTGAAATACATGGGCAGTTCTTTGCAAGAGCTGTAAATCTTGAGTTAGGATGAGCAGCAGAGGTGTTAACCTTATCCTTCTTGTCATACTTAGCCTTATCCCACTTTTCGCCCTTCCAGTTAATGCAGTTGTCAGGAGCATTGTCATTAAGACCCTCCCACCATACTGTGTTGTCGTCAAGAACATGACCAACATTTGTAAAGATAGTATCTCTCATTGTTGTAGCAAGAGCATTTGGATTTGACTTTTCATTAGTACCAGGAGCAACGCCAAAGAATCCGTTTTCTGGGTTAATAGCCCAAAGTCTTCCATCCTTACCAACTCTTAACCAAGCGATATCATCGCCAACACACCATACCTTGTAGCCCTTTTCTGTGTAAGCCTTAGGTGGAATTAACATAGCAAGATTTGTCTTACCGCAAGCAGATGGGAATGCAGCAGAAATATACTTAACATCGCCGTTTGGATATTCAACGCCAAGGATAAGCATATGCTCAGCCATCCAGCCCTCTTTTCTACCAAGATATGAAGCAATTCTTAAAGCGAAGCACTTCTTACCGAGAAGAACATTTCCACCGTAACCGGAGTTAACAGACCAAATTGTGTTATCCTCTGGGAAGTGGCAGATGTATCTGTCCTCTTCTACAATGTTACATCTAGCGTGAAGACCCTTGATAAAGCCCTCGCCATCGCCCATAGCCTCAGCAACATGCTTGCCAGCTCTTGTCATAATGAGCATGTTAAGTACAACATAGATTGAGTCTGTAAGCTCAATACCATATTTAGCAAAGTCAGAACCAACTTGACCCATAGCGTATGGGATAACATACATTGTTCTGCCCTTATATGAATTCTTATAAAGCTTTGAAAGCTTTTCGTAGCATTCCTTAGGATCCATCCAGTTATTGATGTTACCTGCATCCTCTTTAGTTCTTGTGCAGATAAATGTTCTACCCTCTACACGTGCAACGTCATTGATTGCAGTTCTGTGAAGGTAACAGTTAGGAAGAATTTCCTCATTGAGCTTTTCAAGCTCTCCGATTGCGCAAGCCTCATCTCTTAAAGCTTGAGTTTGCTCCTCGCTACCGTCAATCCAAACAATCTTGTCAGGATTAACCATCTCAGCCATTTCCTCAATCCAAACAAGGATAAGCTTTGAGTCTGTTAATGCTTTGTTTTCAAATTTTAACATAATCTATACCTCTTTCAAATTATTTATAAAATTTAAGACCAAATTTTATCTATTGTATTATATCATAAAAGTATTTCTCTTGCAACTGTTTTTTTAACTTTCGTGCGCATTTTATTATATTTTACAATTTATTTAAGTAAATTAGCAATTCTCTTTGACAAAATGTCCTTTTCCTTAGGATGAATATCAATATTATCGCATACATCACGGCAAATAACCGTCTTAACATTAGGAATTTTATCCTGTGCAAGTAATTGCTGCTCTTGAATTTTGCTCCATGCATATCCCGCCCTATCAAGATGGTCAGCCAACTGAATAATAATAAACTCTAAGCCCTCATCCATAAAGTCCTTACGCCAATTCGCAATTAAAGCGCGCAAAAATTCAAGATAAATATTTGCTTCATCAACGCTTGCATTACTTTCGCCTTGATACCAAAGAACACTTGCTATAGAATAAGGAATGATTTTGGAAAGCATATTTTCATAAAGCACACCGTCATCGTTCCAAACAGGAAACCAAACGTGGTCAGCAAAACGATTTTCAATTTTAAATTCCGGAACAAGTGCGTATTCCTTGCTCATCCAACTTTGAATAACGGAAGCACCTTGATAACAAGCAATCAAGCCAATTTTACGCTCATCCGTAGCAAGCTCCTGAGCTACATAATATCCAATTGCAGAGAAGTTAGGCGCGCTTTCCTTCGTTAGCTCAACCCAGCCATCCTTAGCCTTAAAACGCTCGCCCTCTTCCATTCTGTCAACAGTAAACAAGCGCACATTTTTATTTCCCTTGTAATTTTCCTTAGGCTCATTACTTTCCCATAGCTTAAATTGCATATTTGACTGTCCACCAAGTAAATATACATCTCCAAAATATACATTCTCTAAGCATACTGATTTTTCATCAAGCGTAACCTTGATACCATAAGGACCACCATAGCCAACGCTGTCAAACTCAATTAACCATTTCCCGTCAGACTCAGCAGTCTTTTTAACTCCGTTAAATTCAACAGAAACAGTGCCACGGCCCTCACCAAAAAATCGTACACTCTTATTTGCTTGCATAATCATATTACTGCAAAAAATAGGATTTAAAGTAGTCATAAGCTCACCTCATAAAAAATATATGATAATTATACCATATTCCAACCAAAAAATAAATATAAATAGAAAATAACAAGAGAAAAGGTCACAATTTAACAATTTGTTTACAATTACAAGAATATAAAGCCAAATAACCCCCTTTTTCCCCCTTGAAAGTGCAAGGGGGATATTTTTATCGTGTGTTTTTGCTGGCGGTTCCCGGTTAGCTTGCTGAAGCTCTTAGAGGATTATAGTTGACAGATTGATGATAACGATGGTACAGTTGTAAGTTTAAATTGTGCTTTTCTTAGGAGCAAAAAAGCAGGGATTGTTTTAATGCAGCTGTTAGCCTGGATAGCCAAAAGAAGCGCCTCGAGCCGGCGTAGATTTATTTTTTGCCAATGCGATGGAAAACTCTTTGCAAATTTATGTTTATTTAAATTGGTAATTTAATTTGTGAAATTATGTTTGCGTGGAGTTTCCCACAACATTTTACACTCAGTTTCCCACAACATTGTCACCGCCTTATGCTAAAAATAAATCGGGCTTTTACTTTTTACCACCCCCTTTGGGGGAAAAGTAAACAAAACCATTATTTTGATTTAGCCTTTTTCTATAAACAGGAACATTCAAGATTGAAAAGCTCGTTAGCTGAGCAATAGTTATGTATGCGGCGCGGATAATCGTTAATGAAATCTGCTACCGTTTGTATGTATGCTTCTGAATATTGTTCTATCCTGGTACCTTTGGGGATGAATCTTCTAATGAATGCATTTTGATTTTCATTGCTACCCCTTTCCCATGAGCTGTATGGATGACAGTAATACATAGTCGTTCGTTGATGGTTAGCTCTGATGCAGCTCTGTTCCAGGTCAAAACATGCCGAAAATTCGGTACCATTATCAACCGTGATGGTCTTGAATATCTTCGGAAATTTGCTTTTGAATCTGCGTTCCAAACGGTTAAGAACAAGCACGGTTGACTTGGCGGTTTTATCCTTCATCTTGAAAATCATCTGATATCTTGTTTTGCGTTCTGTGAGTACCAGGAGAATCTGACCGCGTGTTTTTTGTCCGATAACTGTATCCATTTCCCAATGTCCGAACTCTGAGCGGTTGTTTATGTGTTGAGCTCGTTTTTCGATTGATTGTCCTGCCGGCGCGCGTTTTTGTGTTCGTGCCTGGCGTGGCTTTCCCTTCATCTTACCCTGCCGAGTTAGATTTTTTACTGTGATGTTAGCAAATATGCCTTTATCAATGTAGTTATATATGGTGCTGACACATACAGTAGTCTTAAATTTTAGATTTTTGCGGCGGATATCTGCTATTATAGCTTCAGGCGAATATTTTTTGAGTATCATTTTTTCTACATACTCTACGAACTCATAGTCATTACCTACCTTAAGTTGAACACCCTTGCCGGCATTCATATAGTCTATATAGCGTTGAGCTTTATCAGCTGAATATTTTCTAATTAATCTATAATCATGATTAAGATGGTCATAAAGTCCGCGTTTAATTTCACGATAGATAGTTGCAGCATGATGACCAAGATATTTAGCAATAACAGATACCTTTGTATGTGTGTTGTATAAGCTTTCTATTTGTAATCTTTCGTTATATGTAATTCTTTTATATGTTTGTCCCATTTTGTTATACCTCACTTTTTTTATTTATTATACCACAAAAGCCTAAAAGAAGGCGAAAACAGGCTGCCACTCAGTGTCAGCCTGTTTTGTTGCTATTTTCTGCCTTTCGGTTTAGCTTTAACAGAAACATCTTGATAAAGGTCACGCGTGCAAGGCTGTGTAACATCAATTATATATCTTGTTTGTAGATTTTTTCTATCCCACTTTAAAGGAGCTTCGTGCGTGAAGCCTTCTTTGTAGGCGGGTTGATATGGTTTAGAATGATAATATTTACCGTACCAACAAAAGAAAAACCACTTATTATACTTAATATCTTTGACATCAGATACATTAACTACATCATTTGTAACGGAGTAAGCGCGCCAATAAACCTTGCAGAACGGAAGAAAACCAAGAACGCGGTGGAGATGTTTAACCTCAACGATTTTTGAAAACCTTGCTCTGATAGGTTTAGCTATAAAGTCAGAGCTCTGCTCCGTGCTAAAAAGCATACCACCTACGAATTGTCGTAAAAAACGAACAAATGTTTGAACATTATGCTTTACAGCAGGGATATCATATTTGAATTGGTCGCAAGCTTGACCGATTTCATCAAAAAGAACATCACTGTTTTGCGGCAGCAGCTCTTCAATGAAGATATGTTCCTTCTTCAACACCTTAGCCATATGAAAACGGTCAAGAATTAGAGGAATGTTACTATATACTTCCGGGCGAGCTTTCCACTTTTCACGCCGCAGCGGATGAAGATAAATGGAAAAACGGTAGGACCATAACTTTTTATGATATCTTTGGATAACTCCACGAACAGCCAGGAATGTTTTACCTGCACCAAGACCACCGATATTACAGTTGAGATATTCCTGCGGAATCGGTCTTGAAGTAATGAGCTCATAGCCAAGCCAGATGGCAAGACCTATTAAAATTACGATTCTCATTATTCATTACCTTCATAATCTGATTTAATTTCATCCTTAAAAAGAGATAAACAATTCAAAATACGATTTATCTGAAAATCAGATAACGAAACAATGTTACTTTCGCCCTGGCTATCATATCCAATAGTCGAAACAAGAACATCACCACATAAAATATCAAGATTAAATAAAAATGCTGAAGAATAGAGCAAAAAAGCTAACGGATTCGGCTTTTTAGGTGGAGATTTAATCTTGCCGGATTCATCTAATATCAAATATGTACCATAGCAACCAGGAACGCCCTCCCAACATTCACAATCAAGAAGTTTATATACCTCACTATTAAAGGTATCATCCTCTGGGAGCTCAACCACTTCATATTCAAAATTAGTCTTTATTAAAATACATTTTCTCATTATAGTATTACTCCTTAAAAGTTAAATCTTTAACTGCATATTTTTTTACCAGGTGAACATATTCGGCGCTGTTGGCAACTGGTATATGATGCAAGACTATTCGTAAATCTTTGCGAAGCTCTGCGTTTTCTTTGCTAAGTTTAACAGAACAGAAGCATAAAACAAAACAACAAAGAACTAAAAATACATAACATCCGATAGGTATAATTTCCATTTTTTAAAACCTCACTTTAATTTTAATATATTAACCTTAAGTATTTTTTTCACAGGCGCTTGTGAAAAATTACTCGAGCAAAAAATCACAATCGATTGTGAATTTAAATGCAGTTAAAAAAAGCACAAACGCCTTCAAGACATCTAGTAAAAGTACTATATGAAGTATGAGAAATAAAATCATTTTCAATATCACACACATATAAGTAATAATGATTTCTTGAAATTTGCACTATACGAGCACATTTTTTATCTTTACTAAAAAACATAGAATGTTTATATTCAGAAACAGAAACTAAATACAATTTTAAATCACTTTGTCTTTTCCAAGATAATTTCATAAGACACCTACTTTACTTTTTAATTTTTTTATGTTATGATATATATATAAATTGTTTTAGGGGGATAGTATGAACGAAATAATAAGCTTATTGAAAATAATTGCAATAGGTACTTCAATATCAGGGCTATATTACGCGTTAAAAATAATAGGGTCTATATACTACGAATTTAAAAAGAATAACAAATAAACATATAAGAAGACACAAAATGTGTCTTTTTTATTTATTATCAAGAACAATAATAATATTCAACATCTAAATAAATATGACAAATTTCTAACTCTACAAATTTTTCATGAACTTCATAAGCAGTCCATCCAAAAGCAGTAGACAAATCAACCAAATCAT
>JAZSHT010000015.1:0-16014 GCA_045533435.1 Eubacteriales bacterium
GTTAGCAGTTAGCGGTTAGCAGGCTACATAAACAATTTTTTACAAACTATATAATAAAGATAATACAACAAAAACAAAACAGGTCGATAATATGCGATAAGCAAATTTCGCTGACGGCTGACAGCTAACTGCTGACGGCTGTTTCGACCAAAGGGAGAAACACATGAAAGCTGCTATATTCATGCTATTTGGACAATCAAACGCCACAGGACATGGCTCATGCATGAGAGAAGAGGATATTATAAAGGAGCCGCTTCAAAATGTATGGGGCTTAAACAGAGAGCCAAATCAATCATTTGATACAGAAAGACTTAAATTTTCAAGATATACAAGCTACGGAATGAATCTTGCGGAAAATCAGGACAACACATATTCCGTTGCAAACTATCTTGCTAAGAATTGGCAAAAGGAAATTGATAACGGTGCGAATTTGCCTGATTTATATGTAATTCAAATTTCCATAGGCGGTCAAGGTGTATTCGGAATGTGGTCGCCCACAAGAGAGAAAAAGCTAATTCCTGGAAAGCTATCTGATGTTAATATTTCCATGTATCCCCTCTCTACTCACATTCTTTCACTTCTTAAGGAGCATCTTGACAGATGCGGAATTGAGCCTGACTTTATCGGTCTTCATTGGCGTGGTGGCGAGCAGGAATTTTGGCAGCATATTAACAACCTTAAAAACGAGGATAAGCTTAAAAACATCTATAAGACAATGATTGATGGTTGGAGAATCGCTCTTGGCTATGACTTCCCTATTATTATGCACAAGCTTAATTTTGAGGGGCTTTTAAAGGGACTTGAGGATGGCAAGCATATTCCAAGCATGAATTTTATAAACGAGGTTTATTCGGATTTATGCAATGAAATGCCAAGCATTTCAATGTTTGATAGCTTAAATGCGCCACACTACGACCCAAATAACGGCTATTCCATTTTTCTTGGCGATATGATACATTATAACGGGGAAACTAACGATTGGGTGTCCCGTGAAATCATCAAGGACTACAAAGAAAAAAGAGGACTTTAACACTAAAAAAGAGGACTTTAATACTAAAAAAGACACATCTTACAAAAGATGTGTCTTAATTTTTTTAGTTTATCTTTGATGCTTCATCGTATGAAATAAAGAAGTATTTTTCGCCCTCATTTGGCTCAAAGCCTTGCATATACGAGTAGGCTGTTTTATCTCCGTCTTTTACCTTAGTATAAGCGCCCATAGCAATTTTAGCGGTTTTGTTTGTATCGTTAAAGCCTGTTATAATAAGCTCAAATGAACAGAATGTGTCGCTCTCGATTTCAGCATTGATAACACCGTCTTGCGCTGTGCCGTTGTCTTTAAATATGTCCTTATTTTCAATATTATTCTGTGCGACTGCAAATACACCGTAGGTTATTTCCTTTTTTGTTATCTCCTCGTATTCATCAATAGCACTACCATTTACAATAAATCCGACAACCATTGCTTTCTTGCCGTTTTTCTCAGGTGTTGAATAGCCTTGGCAAATAAAGAGTGCAGGTGTAGCTTCATCTATGCAATATCCGCAGCCTGCATTTTGACATGCTGTTGTTTTTGTTCCCTGTGCATCGTACGTTACGTATGCAATAGATACTGAAAGATTTTTCTCCTCTGCGTGCTTTACAACCTTTTCGCCACATACGTTACACGTGCCAACGCAAGCGTTTGTCGCTGTTGTTTCGCCGTGAGCGCCATTTTTGAACGCTTCACAGTAGCTATAATCATATACTATATATTGTCCGCTCTTGTCATCAAGTGTCTTATATTCTGCATAGGATTTTACTGCTTCGCCCTCAATTGCATCGGCAATAGTTGTTGCATTTAACTCCTCTAATGTACCAACGAAATAAATCGCCTTTAATGATGTACAGCCGCTAAATGCATTGCTTGGTAATATTGCTTTGCTTCCTATGGAAATAAATTCAAGATTAGTACAGTTGGCAAACGCGCTTCCGCTACCGATTTTTTTCATTGTTTCAGGGAACTTAATGCCCTTAACTGGAACATCCTTAAATGTATTCTCATTTTCAAATTCGTACAATTTAGTTTTTGTAAGGTCAAGAACTTGTCCCTCAAACAATCTTGTGCATCCTGCAAATTGTCCGCTTTGTGCAGATCTTGAATACTCTGTTAAATTCTCAAGGTTTATGTACTTTAATTTAACGCATCCTGCAAAGGAATTTGAGTTAATGGTTCTTGTATCAAGTCTAAGGTAGCAGTATTCAAGCTGCTTCATATACTGAAATAGCTCCTTAAACTGATCCACAGGCTTGCCAATATACTTATCGTTACCTGAGTTTCTTATAACGTCATCATCCATTAAATTGATTACTACGATTTTGTTCTTGTCAACACCGGGATTCCAGCTTTTTACCTCGTCCCAGCTTTCTGCCGTCCAGGTTGCACTATCAGAACGAACAGATGCGTAGTCGTTTCTTCCGTCTATCGTGCCGCTGATGTACCAAATAAGAGCGTTTCCTTCATTATCAAAAAGCTCCAGTTTTGTTCCGTCATCAAGTGTTACGGTTGCATTATAGTCAACCGTGTTTTCATTATGTATTGTATCTGCTGATACTGCAAACGCAAGCGTTAAAGCAAAAACAAATATCATAACAAATGTTAAAAATAATCTTTTTTTCATTTTCTCTCTCCTTATAAAATTTTATACAACTATATTATATTACATATTTTAAAATCGGTCAAGTATCTTTTTCTTTTTTATTCGCCAACGATTTGTTGAATTTTGCTTACATCAACATCGCGGAGCTTTACATTATCAATAATTGAAAGTGCTGCCGCTGTGCCTGCTGCCTCGCCAAGGGCTATGCACACTGACATAATTCTAAAGTTAGAGTGGGCAAGGTGGCTACCGCTTATATTTCTGCCTGAGAGTAAAAGTCCCTCAACATTTTTAGGAAGTAAGCAGCCGTATGGAATTGTGTAATCATTCTTTTGCTTAAAGTGCTTTTGAGCGCCTGTTTTATCAAGGCTTGCCCCTGTTAGGTTATGCACATCAAAGTTAAACCACGCGCGTCTTACAACCCAATTTTCGTAGAATTTCGCCTCTAAAATATCATCCTTAGAAAGTGATTCTAAGCCTTCAAAATGGCGTGTTTCTCTTATACCGATAAGCTGAGCTGAGCTCATAAGCCAACAATTTTCGTATCCCGGCACATACTCTCTTAAAAATTTCACAATAGGAATAATTTGAGAGTGGCATGTAAATACGCCCTTAGTTACGCTTTCGGCATTGGTGCCATCAATTTCAATAGCGTTTGTCATATTACAACAAACTGTGCCTGGCATTGGCTGTCTATATAGAAGCACATGTCCTGCGGGGAATGGTAAAAGCTCCTTGGCAAGTGCTTGAAGCTCGCCCCTTTCAGTTTCAACCTTAGTTTCAAAGGATGGTGGGAATACGGCTCTTTCTGTATCAACTCCGCCCACATTAAACATAATGGTGCATGGCTGCATTCTCCCGTCTGCTTCTCTACCCTTAACGTATGGCACGCCTGCGGAAGCGGCAACATCGCCATCTCCTGTGGCATCAACTACTCTTTTGGCTTTGATAAAGCCTCTGCCACTTTTATTTTCAACAATAACGCCTATAATTTCGCCATTTTCAACTACTGATTTGCATACATGGGTATAGTAAAGGACGCTGATATTTTCCTTTTGCATCATTTCCTCAAGTGCGATTTTTTGCACCTCGTGATAGATTGCATCCTTACCGCATCCGCTATTTTCATCCCAGCCTACGCCTTGTGATTTTTCATAGGTTAAGTCCCATAGCTCACTCATTACCTTACTTGATGAGCGGCCGCCCCAATGGGACATCATTCCCGCAGTTGCAATACCACCAATACAGCCCATCATTTCAACGAGCATAACGCTCATTCCAAGCCTTGCAGCTCTTATTGCTGCGCCAATACCCGCAGGTCCTGCTCCACATACTAATACATCAACATCAGCTATCCTTGGAATACTTTGCTTTTCTTCTATGTAATTTATCATTTTATTCTCCGTCAAATTCTTTTATATAATTTTATCATTTTTTCAAAAAATACAATAATCTTATTACTTTTTTGCTTGTAAAACACTTAATAAAGCTCCTCTATTGTGCTTGCAATTTGGTCGGTATGCTCCCATTTTCCCTTTTCGCCGTATAAAATGCGTTTAGCAAGGTCGCCTGAGCCGCACCAGGTGGTTTGCAAAAGTCCATTGATGTGTCCGTAATCGTATCTTTTTGCATAATTTATAAACGCTTCGGCGTTAGCTTTATCGCGCCACGGACATATCATAATTTTAAAGCCTTCATTTGCTAAAATGTCAACGGACGGATATTTTTCTTGCATGTTGTAATGCCAGTCGCAAATTGTAATATCCTTAGAAATAAGCTCTCTTGACTTTTCCGTTCCCCTATTTGATGCTTCCCATTCGTTATAGCCTGTTTCGCTAACAGATAAAAGTCTGTCTCCCCACATAAACACCTTGCCGCCTCGCGCTTTTATGTAGCTGTTTATCTCATTTATCCAATCTGCAAAAAGCTGATGCTTGGGGACCTTTGAGCATTTTTCGCAAATACCCATATTAAAGCCTTCATCGCAGCCGATATGAATTGAGTCGCTTTCAAACACATCCATAAGCTCAGCGGCAAGGTCGCATACGATATTTTTGGCTTTTTCGTTGCTTAAACAGATGCTTCTTGCGTAAAGCACCTCTTTTTCATTTTTTTGCTCATCAAGCTCCGGGTATGCATTTAAAAGACCGTCGGAAATATCCTCTGACACATAATTATGCCCGTGCAAAATGCCATCGGTAGGCTCATTATGCTTGCCCGATTGATGCCCGATTAAATTCATTTTCGGCACAAGGGTAATTCCGTTTTCACGGCACACATTTACAAGTCCCTTCACATCCTCATAGGATAGAGGGTCGTAGCCTCTTATTTCGGGGTGTGATTTAAACTGATAGCGATAGCGCACCTGTAAAATAATCAAATTAAAGCCACGTGGCTTAAGATATTCCTTAATTAGCTTTTTTACGTCCTCTATTTCGTTAGTTAATGGTGCTGTTAAAGCAATGCCCTTAGTTTTCCACGGCAGGTCCATTTTTTTAGCCTCTTTCATATAGCGTTATAATTATTTTAACACAGTTAAATTTAAGTGTCAATACGAAAGCCATACGAATTTCCGTATGGCTTGAATATATTAGTTTATTTTATTATTTAATACGCTATCAAATGAAATAAAGAAGTATTTTTCATTTTCCATAGGCTCGCCTATTTGAATATATGTAATTTTGCCGTTATTGTCAATTACATATGTACCAAGTGCAATAGGTGTTGCTTTTTGAGCCTCGGTATTAAAGCCGGTAAGCTTAAAATCATAGGATGCATACAAGCTGTCAATCTCAGCCTTAACAACATAATCAGATGGGCTTCCATCTGCATTTAATATGTCGTTATCTTGGAGTCTTTCCTTTGATGCTGCATATACGCCATATGTTAGCTCTATATTTTCAACTCTTTTTAGCTCACTAATAGCATTTTTATTAACCTTAAAGGTTATTACCATTCCAACATCGCCATTTACAGGTGTTGAGAAGCCTAAGAAGTCAAAGATAACATCTGCTGTCTCAGTTACATCATAGCTACATCCCTCGTTTGAGCATTTTTTATTGTGGGTGCCAGCTACTCCATAGCCTGATAGATACTCAATTTTTTCAATAATGCTATGGCTTTGGCTTTCCTTTTGAATGTATTTCAAGCAAACCTCGCACTTGTCTGCGCATGCGCTAGCATTATTTAATGTATGGTTGCCTGTTGCTGGGTCAATATCGTTCACAACTCTGTCGCAAACTACACATGTATGTGAAATTACTCCATCATAACCGCAGTTTTTAATGCTTTCAACCTTAGTTAAATCGTAGTGAACGCCTGCTTGATCGTGAGCCGCCATATCAAAAGTAAATGGAGTTGTGAAATGTTTTCCCCACTCGCTATTTACTACATTACTGCGCACGCCATAGCAAAGCTCTACATTCTCGCCACCACAGAAAATAATCTTATAGGAATTTGAGTCAACATAGTAAAGCGTGTTGCCGTTTTCATCTGTCTTATACTTGTTTTTTGATTCAGCGGCATTGCCTACATTAATTGTAAGAGTGCCCTCTTGTACCCAATAGTCTGTATCAGATGTATCAGCGGTTTTACCGATATATGCAAGAGTACCATCATCACACGCACTAACAATCTTGCCTGATAAGTCGGAGAATGTATTTTTAGTAAAGATTAAAGTTAATTTTTTACCACTATTAGCATGGAACTCCGTTAATGATATTGTTCCCGTAACTTTGCCAAGGAAAATCCAAGTTGTGTCAGCAATCTGATATCTTTCGGTTGCTATAACGTGAGTAACCTCAAAGCCCTCAAAGCCATCTGGGAAATAAAGAACGCTGTTTGTGTAAGGGCTCTTTGATGATAAAAATTGGAATCCAACTGTTTTTAAGCTTGTTGGCAAGAAATTACTTGCTAAATATGATTTAGGACATTCAAATAGAAAATATCCGCCTATTTCCTCAATCGTATCGGATAATGTTACTTTGCCAAGCTCTGCACACTTGCTAAGGAAGCTAGAACCAATTTTTTTGATTTTTCTTGTAGAAATATCTGCTTCCTTTAATGATGAACATTCAAGAAAAATATTCTCTCCGGAAATATCAAGATATTCATCTGAGCCTGCAGGAAGTACAAATTCCTCAAGTCCAGCTGCTTTATAAAATGCGTAAGCACCGATTGATGTTAAATTTTTAGAGAAAACTACTTTTTTAAGATTTTTTGTTTCACGGAATGCGTGACTTGAAATGCTTGTCATAGAGTCGGGCATTACAATTTCCACAACGTTTGGCTCTTTAGGGTTGTGTCCAAAATACGTATTTTTTACAGTAGTTAATCCGTTTGGTAATTCGATTTTGTAAATTGCGCCAAGAGCGTAATCAACGCCATCTGTATTGTCGTTAATATGGCTATAATCAAAGCCGTTTACGTACGCCTCTGTAACAGCGCCATCCTTAACTGTAATGCTGTACTTTAAAATGTAGTAAGCGGGATAAGCGGTATATGTACCATCGCCGTTTGACAAAATTACCTTTGAGGTTTTGTCTGTAATAAGCTCATAATTGCCTGTGTACCATGATGGGTCGCCTAAATTATCAACCACATTGTACTCCTCTGCCGAAGCAGAAAATACGGCAAGTAATGAAAGAGCTACAACAAAAAGCATTGTAAATAAAATTTTCTTTTTCATTATTCTTCTCCTTAAAAGTATTATTTGACTTTTTGTCAATTATATGTTAACATATATTTGCACATAATAAAAGGTTTTATTTAACTAAAAAGTAGTATTATTTAACCAAGGAGTATTTATGAAGGAATCCTTTCATTATCTTAATTTAGACACCATGATAAGCGGTTCAATAAACAAAGATAACCGTTTTTCCTTAAAAAGAGAGCTTTTAGTGAACTGTGCGGGGAATATCAATACAAAAAAGGTCCACATATCCAACAACGCCGAGGGCAGAAAGGACTACTATTTAATTTACATTACCAAGGGGAATTTGGTGTTCAATAGCTGCGGCAAAAAATCATATTTAAGTCCCTTTGACATTATTGTATTACCACCAAATACCCCTTACACACAAGAGCTTGAAACAAATGATGAGTTAAACTTTTTTTGGACACACTTTACAGGAAACAATGTAGAAGAAATTTTAAATCAATTTGGTATTAAAAAGTACCCCTGTGTCAATAAAGTCAGCCAAAGCAACCATATATATACAAGATATCAACGATTATTTGATTGCTTTATTAGAAACGATGAGTTTATGGAAAGAGATTTAAGCACATCACTTGAAAAGCTTTTAATTGAAATTGCACGCGCAATTAAGACAAGTGAAAAGCCCAAGATTAGCCTATCAAAATCAATTAGCTACATTAACAATAACTATAATACACAAATAAAAATTCCCGACCTTGCAAAAATGGATGGGCTTAGTATGACACAGTACAATTTGAATTTTAAAAAGCAAATGGGTATGTCTCCAACAAAATATATAATTAGCTTAAGAATGAACACAGCAAAGGAGCTAATTGAAGCGAGCAACCTTTCACTAAAGCAGATAAGCTCAACCTGCGGTTATGAGGACTACAACTTTTTTGCAAAGGTTTTTAAAAATTATACAGGCGTATCGCCAAAATTCTTTAGAAAGCTATAAAAGCGTTGTATTTATTTTAGAAAAACGCTACTCTTTCCCACTTCAATTTGTTACGGTAATCATATTTTTTAGAGAATTTTTTAATAAACAAAGCAAAAAAATTCGCCACCGAAGTGGCGAATTTTGTTTTTATAAGATTTTAACTATCGTAATTACTTAAGTTAAATGCTTGCGAGCGCACAAAATAAGCTCAAATAACATTTTGTGCCGAAGCTTATACATTTAAAATGGTAAATCCTCGGTGTTGCTATTCCACGCATTCGGTTGTCTTAATGGGACCTCTTCGCCATTTTTGAAATAAAGCTTGCCCTCGCTTGATGTGTAAACGGGATTTTCTTTATCAACCTCAATATAAAGCTTTTCGCAGTCGTAAAATGCATTTTCATCAATACTAACAACTGATTTTGGTATGAATACATACTCAACACGGTGGGTTGCTCTTGCAAATACATGTTCGCTAACCACGGTTACGTTATCCGGAATAGTTACGCGATTGCCCTTGCCCTTGTATCTCATAAGAGTGCTTTCTACAATGGCAAACTCGCATCTTTTTTCGTATGGGTCTTCATCTATCCATCTTTTTAAAGTTATAGGTGTTTTTAGAAAGTCATCAATTTCGTCATCCTCAAGGTGGCAGAAACTAACAACCTCTTTAGCAAATACATTTTCAAATTTGCTTCCGTGCTTAGTGCCTACAATTAAACCGCCAACACAGACGTACATTTGTAACTCATCATAGGTGAAAAATATCCAACTATCTACAATATCAACGTCCTTATCAATATAGATGTGGCGTAAGTTGCCAAAGCAAGCAAATGCCCCTTCCTCAATCATTGATACGTTATTTCCAACCTTTATACATTGTAGGCAATCTGTATCGGCAAATGCATATTTGCCTATTGTCTTAACATGACTTGGTATTTCATAATACTCTTTTTCTTGCTTAGGTGGAAATTTGACTATTTTTTCAAGATCAGAGGAATAAAGTATACCGTCTTTAACTATAAAGTGTTTATTTTCACTATCAACTGTGAGTTTGTGAATATTATAGTCTCCGAAAAGGCATTCAGTGTCAAATACGCACACGTCCTTGCCGATTTTAACCTCTTCAAGGTAATAATAATCTTGAAATGCTTTCTTTGTAACGTGTGTAATACCATCGCCTAATATAACGGTTTTTATTTTATCTCTTCTGTCTTTTGAAAGCTTTTCTTTTAAGCTTTCTACCGTGGCTCCGCTACTTATTGCAGATAACGTAAGCGTACCGTTATCAAAGGTGGCAGTATATCCGTTTTCGGAAAAATCGACAACAAATTCCGTTTCGTTTTTCGCTTTTTCTTCCAAAATTTTTCTATGCTCGTTATAGGAAAGAGAGAAAAACCAATCTAAATTGCTTTCATCTACCTCGGTAAATAAAATTTCATTTTTAAAAGCGAATTTTTCTGCCTCGCTTCCCTTTTCTCCGCCGATTATAATTTTGCCGTAGCTATCGTAATGGTTAAAGGCGTAATCCTTAATTTCGGTAACGTTTTTGGGTATATATATTTTTTCTATTTTTGAACCTCGTCCGCCGTCTCCCAAAGCATATATATCTATTGTCTTTACGCTTTTGCCTATGAAAACGTTTTCAAGCGGTGCGTCATTCATAGCGCAACTTGCTATAAATTCAACTTCATCGTTAAAGTAGAAGTTTTTTTGATTTCTTCCTTTTGGATATTTTATAAATTTCTTTTTATCCTTAGAATAAATGCAACCGTCATATGATGCGTACTTAGGATTGTTCTTGTCCACGTTATATGTTAAAACTGAGTCAAGTTCTTCAAATGCGTACCGATCAATATCGACACATGTGGCGGGAATATTGATTTCCTTTATAAAATTACAACCACGAAAGCAATAACTATCCAAATTGGTTATACCACTCGGTATATTAAATATTTCGTTAATTGAGATAAGGTCTCCGTTTTCAATTATAAATAAATCCTTTATGGCCATACTGTCTCCTTAAAATGGGATTTCTTCATCAAATCTAAAATTTCTTGCTTGATGATATCCTTTTAAAAATTCGTCAATTTTATCGACATCATTTTCCACCTCAACAAATCTTATATCGTTTTTAATAGCGTAGTTATGCGCACTTGAATTCTTTTCTCCGCCAATGGTTAATTCCTTTTTTGCTTCCTCTAATGTCATTTTGTTTCTATCGGGATTATCGAGATTATCGAAATCACAAGGCCAGACGTTCTTTTTTATGTATATTTTGTCACTCATATCAATAAAATCGCTATCCAGTTCTGTATTTGGAGATATATAGATATTAGTTATCTTACCCAGTTTGAATGCGTTCTTTTCTATCCTTTTAACGCCTTCACAAGATTTTATGCGGTAAATCTCCTTGCAATCGGTAAACACCTCACTTGGAACTGTTTCCATATTTATAACCAGTCCATTTATTTTGCTATTTGCAAATGCGGTCTTTTCAATTTCAACATCAGATGAAATTTTAAGGAGGCATATATCCGCACCGAAGAATGCATTTTTGCAAATTTTCTTTACCGACTTAGGAATAGTAGCCTTGATTGCAAAATCAGGATATACTCCGTTAATATAAGAGCTGCTTCCTTCTCCGATTATCTCGGCTTCATTGGAAAATGGAACGATTCCTCCCTTTATTTCGTTTGGCATATAGAGGAGCGTTTTCATATCCTTGGTATAAAGAGCGCCGTTTATCGCGGTAAAATTGTCGCTATTTTCAATATGTAAATTTATACTTGCTTTTGGATAATTATCTGATTCGTCATCTCTTTTCCTTCCTATTTCCATTATGGCATAGGGGGTAAAGTATTCGAGTGTTGATGGCAAGATTATATCCGTTGCAAAATCAAGCCCTAAAAGGGAGCTTTCCAAAATGCGCTTAACGACCTTTGGGATAGTTATTTTTTTATCAAACTTATTAAGGGTTTGCTTTTCTGTCATGGTACTCAATGTTTTTTCCTCTATTTTTAATGATTTTTATTTAGATACGCTTATTTTACCATAAAGCCGCACTTTTGTTAAGCAGCTCATGTTCCTTTTTAGATACACCATCGCATCAAATTATATTTGCCGCGATGGTGTACTTATACTTCTTTAATTAGTTAAAAGGAATAAACTGACTGTAAACGCTGAAGTCTGTGCCGTTTATTAGGTCATTTTTAATTTCGGTAGCATACGCTTTTACTTGGTCCTGATACTTGCAAACTAAAGCGTTACTAGGATTTGTCGCTTCTCTATTAAGCTTTATTTTCTCAATAAGCTCACATGCTTTTATAAGTATTTTCTTGACCTTCTCAAAATCCGCTGTTCCCTCAATAAACATTCTTATGTATCTGTTTTTTTCGCAGTCCTTATAGTTGTGATGCTTAATTTCGTAATTTGAGGTGTTTTTTATAGCATATAACATCATTTTGCAGACAGCCTTGATAAAATCGCTTTTATCTCCCGAAAGCTCATCCTCACGGAAGTACAAATCTAGCATGGTGTCATCAATATTAAGCTCCATTCTGTCAAGCTTGATATAAAGTCTTTCGTTGCTGCTTATATATTTTTTATTTTCCATATTCTCTATATTCTCTATATTACCTCTTTTAATTTCTCATACACCTTAACCATGGCATAGGTGTCGAGCTTGCAATATTCAAGCAAGCTTCTGCGAGCTTCTTCCCTCTCGCTTGGGGACATATCCTTGATTTTCGGGAAAATAGTCATAGCCTCGCCTCCGTTATGTACGCCCTCTAGATTATGATAATCAAGGGTTGGGTCAGTTGGGAATAGTGCAGGAAGCACGCTCTTAATTGAGAATGAGCCGCCCATATTTTTATTATAGTAATGTCCGCCTCTAAACGGCTCAATTAAGTCAACGATGTTACCTTCTATGTTAAGTAAATGGTCGCTAAGGTCGCAAAAGGTATCTGCAAGCTCCATTATTCTGCTACATTCAAAGCTCTTATTATATGCAATTACGCACACATCACGAGGGATATCACGGCATAATGCTTCAGCAATAGCGCGTCTTGGGTCTGTGCCTGACTCTGCTAAAAATTCCTTATGCTTAAGCTCGCCGCCTTCATTTTCAATATAATGTAATGAATATTGGAATGGGATTTGCGCAAAGGGCTTTGTGCCGATAAACTCAGGAATAGCAAGCTGCATTGTTTCAAAGTCAAGGAAATATAATGGATAAGATAATGTATCAAGGAACCTTTTAACCTCTTTCTTATTTACCTCGTCCCCTAAATCGTTAAGAGAGTGATTTATTTGCATAGCGCGAATTCCCTTAATGCGCTTATCTCCCAAAAGGTCGCTAAATGATACCTTGCCTTCATTATATAATTCAACCATTTTCTTAAAGGAAAATCCTATTCCGTATAGGTCAAATACATTAGGATGTGGTAAATCCTTTGTGCAGTATCCGTAAAACTCGCAGCCCTTACAGTTAGCGTTGTAAATTGTATCAAGCTCATCTTTAGTAGCTAACACATTCTTTGCATGTAGTGTATCATCTTCAACATAAGGGTAATAGCAGTTTACCTCATCTGTAAGATGATTGATTTTAAATAGTCCATTAAGGTCAAGAGTGCCATCAAACACATAATCACTATTTATGCAAACTAAATATGTATCTGTTACATTAATACCGCAATTTGTTAAAACATATTTTTGATATGCTAAATCAGTAATATAAGTATCCTTAACCGCAGTTGAGCTTTTAACCTCGTAAATTGCATATCCAACCTTTTCCTTTCTTAATATATCAACTGCGCAGTAGCAGCCGTTATATGAAAAGGATGCTTCGCAAATTACGCTTTCTCCCTCTAATAAAAGCTCGTTTGTTCTCTCTATCATTTTAGGAATGTCAGGAGTACCATCCTCTCTTAAAACGGTTACCTCTGTAAAATCGCCAAACAATCCCATGGCAAGGTCGCCAATTACATTACCTTGGTCCATTATAGCTTGCATATTGCCAAAATCAGCATATTCCTTCTTATATTTATGTAACCATAAGCACTTGGGGCATTTTAAGAATGATTGAAATTTTGACTTAGATAACATAATCTGTGCTCCTTCATAAATATATTTAATTAAATTGTATTAGTGAATTTTCTTTAATTTAAAGTTTTACCCACTCTAATAATAGGTCTTTTTTGAATTTTTTAAGTATTTTATCTGTGTATTTATCTTTGTTTGCCAAAATAAACAACTCAACCTTATTTTCGATATCAAATTTATCAATCATTTGATTATAGTCATTTATTATATCTTCATATTTCTCTTTTATCATGTTGATAAAAAGCTCTTGATATTCTCCAGGCCATTCCCCTTTGGCTTCATGACCTGTTAAAGGATCAAACATTTTAGGTGTAAAGCAAATATTCCAAACCGCTTCAAACAAGAAAGGATTTTTAGTGTGTCCAAACACATGCGAACATTGGTAGTTATATATGGTATCATTTACTTTAAAGCCAGTCGCTTTTTGCAAATTTTTTCTGGACATAGCATTGTTGGTTGGATCTTTTTTGATTGTAAGATTAGGAAATGTTTCTTTATAAAAATCTACAAACAAACGAGTGTGCGCAGCATCTCTGCCATAGCCTCTTATATAAACTTCTCCACCATTGAATATTCTGTTCTTTATTTCTTCCCATTGCTCTTGGGCTATTTTCACGTCTGCCGTTTCTGTGTTTTCTATTCCAAATGCATAAAAGTCCTTCTTAGTGATACCAAAATATTCCAAGAATTGTTTGTAGGAATCTTTTACCGTTTTCATACTTATCTTCTCCTTAGTAATTTACTTCATCAATTAGGTATGGTCTAAATTCAACGCCGCTGATTTTATCCTTAAAGCAGATAATATCATCGCCATCTATTTGAAGGTTAATAAGGTCAGGCTTATCAACTCTTGGAATAAGTCTTAGCATATCAGCTTCAACTGAGGTAGCACCTGCATGAATATTTTCGTTTCTTCGTCCCTCGCAGAATAATTCAAGGTTAGGGCTCATTTCAAATAATCTTAATATTCTTTGATATTGATCGTTTAATATAAGATACCATTTTCTTCTTACGGTATCTACGCTTGGGTTTGCCCAATAGACACCCGTTGCCTTGTTTCTTGATGAGAATATTACAGGCGCATCAAATACGCGTCCGCGTTTAGTAAAGTATGATTTAGCAATATTCTTAGTGATTTTAGCTAAGACTGGCGCTATCGGAGTAGCTGATGCAGGAATACTCATAAACCTATTAGATGCATCCTTAGCCACTACTGCTTCTGGCGATGTAACCATTGGCGCGCTCTTAGCAAAAATAAATTCAGCTGTGCCTTGCTTTACAATTCTTTTTAGTGTTGATTTAACTACACCCTCAACATCAAGACCGTATTCCTCTAATACCTCTTGCGCCTCGCTGTAAAGCTGTTCCTCTAATTCAATGTTAATTTTCTTCATTTGTTTTTCCTCCATTTTTCCTTATACCGTTATTATAGCACAAGTATTTTCGCTTGTCAACAGTTTTTTGAAAGTTTTTTAAAAGTTTTTAAAGTCTTTTCAAAATCTTTTATCATTTCCCCCTTCATTAGTACCGTTATTGAGGGGATTTTCAAGAAAGTCTTTAAAGTCTTTTTGAAAATCTTATCAGTCATTTCTCTCAGAAATCATCTAATAATATAGTTATTATATAGCTTTTATGGCGATTTTTGGCAATAAAATCTCAATTTTCATTCAGCTTCAAATTAACATAAAAAATCCATCTGTAATTTTTTTGCGATTTTTTGTATATTTTCAAATAAAAAACACCGTTTCATCAAGAGCAGCCAAATGGTTCTCTTTACAAATACGGTGTGATTTTATTATTTTTACTGATTTGCTTCTCTTGCTCTGTCTAGCTTAACATTACGGAAATATAGCATTACATCTATTGAGATTTCAATAAAGTTAAGAACATAGAAGAAAAAGCTTAGGTAGAATATAAATCCTGTTGAATTAAAAACAGAAATTTGAATAATCTTTCTTGCAATTCCGAATGCATAGCCTATAAGCAAAAACACCTCAAAGAATAAGCTTTTGCCCTTTGCCGTTCTTGATATGTAGGACTTGCGAATAGATATAGGCCATGAAAGACCAAAGCAAAATATTGTTAGTGCCTCAAATAAATCAACTATAATTGCCATTTTTACCTCTTTATTACTTTGATTTTAATGGAAACATTATAGCATACATATTTCTTAAAATCAATACAAAGTGATTGAGATTTTATATCAAATTTACTTAGCGTTAATAATTCAAGATTACAAAATAATACCGTGTAAAAATAAATTAAGCATTTAAAAAGCCGTATAGAGTAAAATCTATACGGCTTTATGCTTATCTGAATAGGTCAAATGCTTTCATTATAATATTGCCCTTGCCTTCCTCGCTTGGGTCATGCTGTATTTCAAACTTATTAGTTGAAGCGGTTATAATATCCTTTACTTCAACGCGGGTATTCTCGTATTTAGGTGT
Organism: Eubacteriales bacterium; assembly: GCA_045533435.1. Lineage (GTDB taxonomy): Bacteria > Bacillota > Clostridia > Oscillospirales > CAG-272 > RGIG2000. Next base: position 15,829 of record JAZSHT010000015.1, read on the forward strand.
TAAATATTTCATTGTGTTACCTCTTCATCCGTTGACGGATTTCCTACAATATCATTATATGAAACAAATGCATATTTTTCGCCCGCATTTGGTGCGCTTGCTTGGAGATATGAATACTCGGCTGGTGCATCGGTTGCTTCCTTATCGCTTGCGATTACATATGCGCCGAGAGCAAGTAAAGCAGAT
>JAZSHT010000155.1:0-2649 GCA_045533435.1 Eubacteriales bacterium
GCAGTAAAAGCATTTGCAGGCAATGATGCTTATACAAGCGATAAAGCAATTAAGGCAACTGTTACAAATGATGAAATCGCATACACAGGCGCAGACTTCATTCTCCGTGGCACATGGGATAAGATGGTTGACCTTGATGGCGATGAGACTGCCGAAACTGATGTAAAGGATGTAGAATTCTACATGGCAGGCTATATCCTAGTAAACGGCGCTGTTACATATCTTAACTACGGCGCATCAGGCGCTACTGCTGATACAGTAACATTTAACACCTGTAACAAGCAGGAAACACCTGAAATTGTAGAATAATAATTTAAAGGAGCAGATTAATCTGCTCCTTTTGTATTGTCAGGTTGCACAAAATAAACGGATATATATTGTCTATTTTGCTAAATTGACATTTTTTGTATTATATGCTAAAATTAATATGTATAGACAAATCTATATAACTTATTTAAAAGGAGAAAAACAATGAAAAAGAAAATTTTATTGGTTTTTGCAATGGTTCTTTTGTTCGTTTGCATTTTTGCATTAAGCGCTAATGCCGAAACAACCTTAAAATCGCAAACAACCAACGCTTACGGCGAGCTTTCATTCTTTGATGAGAGTATAGCAGTAGGTAGAACAAACACAAAGTATGGCTACACACCGTATATCAACGCTGAGAAGACAATCTTAGCAAGAATAGTAGTTGGTGATGGCACAACATACTATACATTCCCAACCGCATACGCTCTTTCAAACTCATCTATTTACGGTGTAGATGAAAGAAGCATATACGCTATGGATTTAACAAGCTTAAATACTGCTATGGAAGGTGCAACAGGCACAAATCCGGGTTGGACATATAAAAACATTTATCGTATTGAGCTTCCATACAATATGAACCTTTTAAATGGTGGTAACAACCAAGCATTTAAGGAATACTCAAATGTTATTGAAATTTACTTACAACCAAACACAACTACAAAGGACAAAGATAAGCAAATGCTCCTTTTCTGGAACTGTAAGAATGTTGAAGTAATTCACAACCTTGATACATTCGTGTTTAGAGAGGGAACAACAGGCGGCGCATTCCAAAACGATGCTAAGCTTACTAACATTACTCTTGGCGTATCTACTGAGGTAACAAAAACTCAAGATAGTATGTTTAGCGGCTGCACAGCTCTTCAAAGCGTAAACTTTAAGGAAGCATTCCCAAACATGACAAATATCGGTAAGACATGCTTCTATCAATGTACAAACCTTGTTTCAACAAGTAGCGAGGAAAACGCAGTTTCATTACCAAGCAAGGTTACAACAATTAATGAGCAAGCATTCTATGAGTGTAAAGCAATGAAGTATTTATCGCTTCCTACAACACTTACATATGTAGGTGCTGCGGCATTTAGAGATAGCAAGGCTCTTGAGTTCATTGATTTTAACGACAACACAAACAACATTGAGTTTTATAACTACGGTCACTTTATGGGATGCTCAAGCCTTAAGGCTGTATCACTTTCTGACAATGTAACAATCTTAAATAACAGAATTTTTGCAAGCTGTACATCACTTCAAGCAGTTTACCTACCTAAGAATCTTGTTCAAATGAACACAAACGGCAACGGTCAAGGTCCATTCTGTTATGACACCGCATTATACTTTGTAAATGAGCCATTTGAGGTTCGTGATGAAAACGGCAAATTCTTGGGCGAAAGCTTTGTAATGCCATCAAAGCCTGAGGTTTACTTTATGCCAAATACACTTTCATCAGCAGGCGGTAATGTAAGCTCAGGTACATGGTTCCGTGATTGTATCTCACTTAACACAACAATCGTAATGCCAACTGCATTTACAAACTCAACAGTTGTTCAAATGTTCCGTGAAACTGCAAACGCAAGCAACATTAAAAATGTTGTATATCTTGGCGATATGGAGTCTATTGCTTGGTCGGAAAGAAACCACCACATTAACTTTATTTTTGCAAATCCAAACGATAAGGATATAAATTCCTTCACGTTTAGTAGCTTCTACAACAATCTTAATAGCAACTGTTATTTCTATTTCTGTTCAACAGGATATAAATATACGGTAGGCGTTGCTCAAGATAAAATAGCAGGTACGTTAGAAACAAACGCATATCACCATGTTGCAAACCCAAATAAAACGGAATCTGTTCCTGCGGATTGTGTAAATAATGCAACTGCAACAACCTATTGCTTCTGTACTGTAAAGATTGGCACAAGCGAAGTTGAAAATTCAGCTCTCGGTCATGAATACGACCTTGCAAAGGGTGCTGTAAAATCAAGCGTTGAATATGCCAACTATCTTGCAAACGGTATTTTAAAGATTAAGTGCGCAAGATGTACTGAATGTCAAGAAAACAAGGTAAACCCAATTATCACAGAATTTAAGGGCTTCTCAGTAAGCGAAAAAGGCGATGGTATTACATTTGGTTATACATTTGATAACGCTGCAATCGCAGAGTTTGAAGCAGTAAACGGCAAGATTGAGCTCGGCTTTGTAGTAGCAGTAAAAGCATTTGCAGGCAATGATGCTTATACAAGCGATAAAGCAATTAAGGCAACTGTTACAAATGATGAAATCGCATACACAGGCGCAGACTTCATTCTCCGTGGCACATGGGATAAGATGGTTGACCTTGATGGC
>JAZSHT010000020.1:0-5725 GCA_045533435.1 Eubacteriales bacterium
TATTCACCGTCAATGGCACAAATCTTGCCATCGTCAACAAGAGCGCAAATGTAGTAAGTAGACAGAACAACGGTATTAGTCTTAGTCTCAATATCTCTGTCTTGCTCTACCTCAACATCCTTTTTCATAAACAGCTTAACAGCTTCATTAGTCATAACATAAGCCTTAGTAGCGGCATTAGTAGCAATAACGGGAATACCGGCAATAGTGCCAACTTGCCCACCGTAAACTACTTCACCCATACGGGCATTTTTATAGTCAGCATCTTTGCGCAAATCAGCTTTCCAAGAGTTAGGAATAACAACAAACAGATTGCTTTCGTTCTCCAAACCAACCTCAGAAATAGCATCAACAATCACATCATAGGAAATAGCGCCAGGAACAGACTTAGAGCATTTAGCGCACTCTGCGTAAAAGTCCTTAGTCATTTCATTGGTAAGAATTTCATTAGCACCCTTTAGGGACAAATCAACAACGCTGTTATCAGTCATATACTGAGAATCGGTGTAGTCAAAAGTGTGCTGGGCACGATGTACCTTATATTCCTTGCCAGTGAAAGCAAGAGCGCCACGGGTAGAGTTCTTAGCACCATCAGCCAGTTTCTCAACTGCGCCAGTGTAAGAGTAAACATTGATTACTTTGGTAAGTCCTTCACCCTCTGCTAAGCTGTTATCAATAGTCATCAGGTTGCGTGCGTTAATAGAGGTAGTCAGCAAATCAGTAGCCTTAGCCTCAATAACCTTATTTTCAAATAATGTATGTGCCATAATAAATAGCCTCCTTAAAATTAGTTATTAAATAGTGTGTTAAATAACTCAGGGTTTTGCTTTGCTAAGTTATTTAATTCTGCAATACTCATTTTCTTTGCAGATTCTTTAGTAATTTCTTTAGTGCTGTTTGCGTTGCCTTTGGGCGCATTACCGGCTAAGCGCTTTTCAACCTCGGCTTTAACAGCTGCTTTAAAAAGACGATCAAGAGTGTTTATTTTTTCTTGGCTTGCCTCAATATCATCGGTAATGGTGATAATATCCGCAAACTCTGCGCTAAGTCCTCTGCTAGAAAGCACGCTCTTTAACTCTGATTTATTGCGCTCAATAGTAAATAAAGCTAACTGCTCTTCAAGTTCCGCAATACGGTTGTCCTTTTCGGCTTTCTCTCGTTCCGCACCGTCAAGCTTTGCTAAACCTAACTCTTTTTCATACTTTTTCTTTTGGGTATTGAGAGCTTTTGTAACTCTCTTATCCGTTTCTTTCTGTAGTAAAGCTAAAACCTCTTCTTGGGTGTAAGTCTTTACCTCTTGCTCTGCGGTATCCACATTATCCACAGAATTACTAACACTAGTGTTTTCTAAGTTTTCCATAAAATAAACCTCCATAAGTTGTAGCGCCATTGCTACCCCTTGTAATAATATTTAGTTGTTTCTTTACCGCCTAACCCCTACATAAAAGGCAATAAAAATACCCAACTATGGCTTTGTTTTTTGTCATAGTTGGGTATTATAATTGTTTAATTAGCACACCTTTAAATGTGCAACACAAGCAGTTAAATCTAAATTTGTTTCTGCAAAAATGTATCCCCAGGTAGTGTCATTGACAATTGTTATTTTGTCATTGCCATAGCTATACGCAATAATCACACTTCCATCAATATCAATGCACTCACGCTCTTTTCTTAAATTGGGATAATACTTTTCAATGTGTCTGCATATTTTATGAAAAATTTTTTCGTCATTGGTGTCATATAACTCATAATTAGACATCATTTATTATCCTCCTAAAAATTTTTTATCATATTCTGAATTAGTTGTTGAAGCACTGCGAATTATATCTTCTAATGCCTCCTACTCTGTCATACCATACTTTTTCATTTTATGCTTTATCAGTTGCTCTATGGTAGGAACAGGGCGGTTACTATCAAGCCATTTAGCACTCTCCTCATCAAGCATAGCTCTCCTTGCTTGAATTTTATAACTATTTCTCAACGTAAAAGCTTGTTGTGCTTGCTATTCTAACGAAAGTGTTTTATCAATTAAGTTTGGAATATTATGAACATTAGCATAGTACCACTTGCGTATGCTAACATTATCGCCGCTAATATTCTCAATTGGCATACCAATGAATTTTTCTAAATTCATTTTACTATAATCTTCTTTTAAAGTCAAACTATTTTCCTAAGGTAATGGTGTGTTCTATGGTTGAGGATCTTCTTTATATCCCAATCTTTCTATTTTGTTTGGTACTTCATTATCCACCACCGGCAAAATACAACATCGACAACGAGGGTGTGCGGGAATGGGTATTTTTGCATTTATCGGAAAGCGCTTTTTGTGTAATTCGCCGCACACATCACATCTGCGCTCGTCCGCATCCGCCCATACTTCAATTTCTGTTATACCCTCGTCTTTGTAACGATCTTTTGCGGCTTGGGTTTGGATGTGCGCCATTTCAGTTCTAACTAAAGTGTCAGCCCTGTTATAAGCTACATCAAAATCCGCTAGCAGTAGATTTTTTAACTCGGTTGTTTTCTTACCGGCAACTACACACTCAATTAAACGATCATTTAAAGTTTGTTGTAGTAGATCAGTGTTTTTCCAAACTCGGTTACTCCATGTCATACCATCAGCACACCAAATTTGATTTATCATTTGCTTAGCTGTGTCTGTGTCGATGTGGTTAAAATGCACACCGTCTTTAATAGCCATGGAGTTATAAATAGCTTGGTATTCTTCTATAAAGTTTTTGCTTAGTGTTGCGGCTTGCTGATCTCCAAGCTTTTGTAGTTCATCCCTTAGCTGTGCTTGCATTTTCCAATAGGTATCAAGTTTATATAAATCTGCCGGTGTAGGTTGTTTTCCCTCACCAATGCTAGTAAGCAACTTGTTATAGGTTGCTTCAAACTCTTTAATAACCTTTTGTTGCGTGCCTCTGTAATACCTTGTTAGTTGCTTTTGGGTTTGCTCTATGTTCTTATTGGTTAGCTCTGCTTGCGCTTTGGCTGTTCTATCTTCCCAATAATTTTTAGCCATTAAGCCTCAGCCTCTTCTTCATCCGCTCCAAAAGCGCCAAAGCTATATAGACTCATGTTAGCTTGCTTCTGCTCTTGTAAAGCTTCCAACTCTTTATTAACATCATCAACAAAAGGCAACTGAGAAAGCAAAGTAGCATCACTAACACTACCTTTTAAGGTATTAACTAGATTGATCGTGCTTGTTAAGTCCTCAGGAATATTGCGCTTAAACTCAATGTGAATATCTCTAAAAACCTCTTCACCATATTTAAGTGCGGCCACTCCACAAATAATTTCTACTCTGCGTTGCAAAGCCTTTTTCATAATTGCTTCAATAGTACCGGCTTTGTTTTCCATTCCGCACAAGCGGTATCTAATCGCAATACCACTTGACACACCACCAACAAAGCTTTCACTAGAGAAATCAGGACATTGCGCAATGCGGTAAATACTATCATGTAACCGCTTTAAAATATTCTCTACCTGCGTATCATTCGCATTCTTTGTTAAGTAGTACATCTTTGCGCCTACTGGAATACTAGCAGCTCTTCTTGCTCTCAAGGCTGCTATATCCTCTTCATCCGCGTCCACACCCTCTAATACTAAGTATGCGTCACAGAATGCGCTAAAATCATCTATTTCTGCACTAATTAACTCGTTTGCGGCATCCTGTAAAGATATAATGCAATCAAAAATACTTTTTTCATCAGGCATTACTAAAATATTTGCTGGGCATTGACTAAAGTAATTAGTATCCTCTCCAATAGGGGTTAAGTAACCATTTTTACCGCTCATTTTGTAATGCTTGGTGTTGTAATCTCCGTACACATCTACTAAATAAGTATCTGTGGTATCCCAATCACTTTCTTTATACATACGCACAAAGTACAGCAAATCACCGCTTAAACTGTCATCATAAACACCAAAGCAAGTGGTGGGGTTAATCAATCTAAAGCGTGTTTGTCCAGTAGCATCAAAATACATAAGCTCATAACCTACACCGTAAATAAGTGCGCTCTGTAGTAAATCGCTATCCTCGGTTTGATAATCGTTATAGCGTAAGATATTCATAATTTCCTCAATATCATTCTCGCTAGAATAAGAGATATAACCAGGGGTAGCTAAATAGCCGGTATAAGCATCCGCCACAGTTCGGCAATAGTTTACTACTGTTTTATTGCAAGGCTTAGTAGGATCTGCGTATTGCTTATTTAGAATTGCTTGTAAACCGTCATAATAGTTTTTATATTTGTGTAGCTTTGGTGCTACCTCAATATTAAATTTGTGTATCATTTTCTATAGTAGCTCAATAGTTAGCTCTCTATCTTTACTTAGATAAAACAAATACATCAACCTCCCTTATAGTAAGTTTTTATCAAATGTTTTTAGTTTAGTTCCTACACATTGGAGTGAATAACGCAAAGCATCAATGTAGTGGTTATAATCATCGATAGGCTTGTTGGTATATGTGCCGCTCATCTTGTCTTTTTCCCATGTGTAATTTTCAAACTCTTCTATAACACCTTTACATTTAGGGTGTATGATAATTTGGTAGTTTTGGAGCTTCTGTATTCCATGTAAAATACTGTCTTTGCCTTTGGAGCAAGCTTTAATCTTGTTTATTCCCTCGGCTTTGATCTCTGCTATACTTTTCTGCTCTGCGCAATCTGCTACAATAATTGATTTACTAATACCCATATCCTTTATTACTTGCGCCAGTTCTCGGTTAGTTTTGCCAGTTGCTCCAAATTCATCATATATATAAATGCGCCCCTCTTCTTCTACCAAGAGAGCGCAAATAATAGCACTTATGTCGTGTATATAACCAAAGTCCATACCGATCATTAAAGCACCGTTTATTTCTTCATGGTTAAAGTGTTGTACTTTCCAGTTTTGGAATACTAACCCCTCAGCATCAACACCAAATTCAGCATCACAGAACACAAGCGCTTTCTGTGGGTTTCTTATATAAAGCTCTTCCAGTGCGTTTATGTATTCCTGATTTAAAAAGGGGTTATCCCTAAAAGTGCTTTTGTGGTAGCGGAAACTTTGCGGTGGGTTTGTGATCGTAAAATCGTATAGCCAATGATTTTTAGATATTGGGTTATAGCTCAAAATAATCTGCTGTTGTGCGGCAGCTCCACGCATACGCAAATTAAGCTATTCCACTTTTGGCTTTTCAACCTCAAAAGCTTCTTCAATCCAAACAGTAGAGATATTGGCTAAGCTCAAAAGCTTCTGTTCATCATCCAAACCAATCATAATTATTTCGCTACCGTTATGTGGAAACTTAATCCTAAAATCGCTCTCATTGATCTTTACATAAGGGGTTAATTTCCACTTGTTTAAAATATCTTTGAAAAGCGCAAATACAGAATTACGCAAGGTAGTACCAAAGCGCCTACACACTAAAACCTTTATAGATTCATTGATACACCTAACTAAAATCTTTTGAGATATAAAATAACTCTTACCGCTACCGGCACCGCCATAGTAAATCTCCCATCTTGTAGAGTAGTCCAGTAAGTAAGGGTAAAAGGTAGGAGCAAATACAGATTTATTCAGTTTTAGTTGTATCTGCGCCATTGCCTAGCACCTCTCTCAATTCCTTGTAAAACTCTCTATTTCTAATGCTTTTTCCATCTGCTAGGCGCTATTCCTCAAAAGCAAAGCGCTTATCTAATTCCTCTACAGAGTAATCCGCTCTAAACTATCTAAA